>MGTY01000053.1 GCA_001799695.1 Elusimicrobia bacterium GWA2_69_24 | reverse complement strand
CGGGTCCGTCTCGCGGCGGGCCAGGCGGCCGACCACCTGGACGTCCACGCCGCCCTTGAGGAGCTCCGCCTGCATGAAGGCGGCGGCTTCCTTGATCTGGGCTCCGGTCATGCCGATGGGCATGATCTTCGAGTAGGAGTAGGTGCTGAGTTCTTCGGTCTTGCCGTTGTACTCCTGGCGGCCGTAGCGCTTCTCCACGAGCTTGCCGGCGGCCAGGATGACCTCTTTCTGCCGGGGGGTCCAGAAGATGTCCTCTTCCTTGACCAGGACCGGCTGCTCGCCCTTGTAGAGCAGGGTGCGCGTGCCGCGGCTGGAGACCAAGGCGATGGCGGCGCGCTCCGCGGGGGTCATGGTCAGCAGGGAGTCGACGACCGTGATGTCCTTCTCGCTGCGCTTGACGTCGGGCCGGTCGGTGAGGATGGCGGTCTCGACCCCGGCGTCGGCCGCGGCCTTGAGCGCCTCGGCCGTCTCGCGCGAGAGGGGGGTGTTGAGCGCCTCGAGCGTGTCGTCGTAGTCGAAGATGGCGAGTTCCGGCTTGTCCGAGGCGAGCTTGGCGAGGATCTGGTCCGCGTGGGCCTGGGTGACGGGGCGCAGGGAGCGGATATCGTCGAAGGTCTCGGCCACCGCCTTGAGCGCGGCGCGGTGCACTTCGTAGTCCGCGGCGCCGCCCTGCGGGTTCGCCTCGGAGACCCGGAGGAGGGCGTCCTGGGCGGCCGCGCCGCCCTGCTTGGCGATGGCCGCGACCGCATCCACCCGGGCCTGCTGGGGTTTGGAGGAGTCCTTGGCGACGGTCTCGAGTCCGCCGAGGTCGGCGCCGGAGGAGAGGGCGCTCGCGCGGCCCGAGGTCTCGGCGCCCAAGGGGGCGCCGTCCCCGGAGCGGAGCTGTTTTCCATCCGCGGAGGGGACGGAGCCAACGACCGCGGGGGTCTCGGCGATGCCGGAGCGGCGGGAGCCGTGGAAGAGGGTGCTGAGGACCGCGGAGCGGCCGCTGGCGGATTCGTCCTTCCCGAGCTTCTCCGCGCCGGTCTGCAGGGAGGCGATAGCGGCCGCCATGGGGCGGCCGTCCTTGGAGCGCAGCTGTTCTCCTTTCGCGGAAAGGGCGGAGACTCGGGTCGCGGCTTTCAGGGCCTGCACGGTTGGGACGGCCTGGATTCCGGCGGCGGCGCGCAGGGGTGTTGCGGCCGGCTGGACCTGGGCGCTTCCGCTGACTTGGATGCCCGTGACCACGGCCGCGACCGCCCGGGTGGCCAGCGGCCCGGGAGCGCTCACTAGGAGCGCGGTGACGAGAGCGAGGTTCAGGGTCTTTTTCATAGGGTTTCTCCGCTTGCCCATAGGATACAGGGAAGCCGGTCGCAGGGGATGGGCCCAAAGGCGTCGGGCCCGGGGGAAATGGGCCCAGGGGGACCTGGGTCCTTTTATCGGTAACAAATATATATAATACTGTCGTCGGGACCTCTATCTTGGGCCCCGGCGTCAAACTTTGTTCATTTTTCGCAACTGGCGAGGCCCCGATGTCGAACCGATTTACCGAAAGAGCCCAGCGCGTCATCCTCATCGCCCAGGAAGAGGCCAAGCGCCTCAACCATGACTACGTCGGCACCGAGCACATCCTCCTGGGGCTCATCGCCCTCGGGGAGGGCGTGGCCGCTCAGGTGCTCGCCAACCTCGGCGTGGACCTGCGGCGCGTGCGTTCCGAGATCGAGAAGATCGTGGGGACCGGCGACAACGTGATGCTCCTGGGGGAGATCCCCTTCACGCCGCGCGCCAAGAAGGTGCTGGAGTACGCGGTCGAGGAAGCCCAGCACATGGGCCACTCCTACGTGGGCACCGAGCACCTGCTCCTGGGGCTCATCCGCGAGGAGGAGGGCGTCGCGGCCCGGGTCCTGGAGAACCTGGGCCTGCGGCTCGACGTGGTGCGCGAGGAAGTGCTCAACCTCCTCGGCGAAGGGCAGCAGCCGCAGGTGGGCGGCCCGGCGGCGCAGGGCGCGGCCAAGACCAAGTCCAAGACCCCGACCCTCGACGAGTTCGGCCGCGACCTGACCGTGCACGCCCGCGAGGGGCGGCTGGACCCCGTGATCGGCCGCGCCGACGAGATCGAGCGCGTCATCCAGATCCTCTCCCGCCGTACCAAGAACAACCCCGTCCTCATCGGCGAGCCCGGCGTGGGCAAGACCGCCATCGTGGAGGGCCTGGCCCAGAAGATCGTCTCCGGGGACATCCCGGAGCTCCTGGCCACCAAGCGCGTGCTGACTTTGGACTTGGCCTCGGTCGTGGCCGGGACCAAGTACCGCGGCGAGTTCGAGCAGCGGCTCAAGAACATCATCGACGAGATCCGCCGCGGCCGCAACAACATCATCCTCTTCATCGACGAGCTGCACACCGTCATCGGGGCCGGCGCGGCCGAGGGGGCCATCGACGCCTCCAACATGCTCAAGCCCGCATTGGCGCGCGGGGAGCTCCAGTGCATCGGGGCCACCACCCTCGACGAGTACCGCAAGCACGTGGAGCACGACGCGGCCCTCGAACGCCGCTTCCAGCCCGTGCGCGTGGAGCCGCCCTCGGTCGACGAGTCGGTCAAGATCCTCAAGGGCATCAAGGACAAGTACGAGGCGCACCACAAGGTGAAGTACACCGACGAGGCCCTGGCCGCGGCCGCCTACCTCTCCGACCGCTACATCACCGACCGCTCCCTGCCCGACAAGGCCATCGACCTCATCGACGAGGCCGGCTCCCGGGCCCGCCTGCAGACCACGCAGGCCCCGCCGGAGTTCAAGCAGCAGGAGGTGGGGATCGAGGACGTGGTGAAGGAGAAGCAGGGCGCCATCGCCAACCAGGAGTACGAGAAGGCCGCCCGCCTGCGCGACAAGGAGAAGGAACTGCGCAAGGAGCTCGAGGACAAGAAGAAGGGCTGGCGCGATAAGCGCGACCTGACCACCCCCACCATCGGCGAGGACGACATCGCCGTGGTCGTGAGCAAGTGGACGGGCGTCCCGGTCACGCGCCTCACCGAGAGCGAGACCGAGAAGCTGGTCAAGATGGAGGACGAGCTGCACAAGCGCCTCATCGCCCAGGAGGAGGCCATCAAGTCCCTCTCCAAGGCGATCCGCCGCTCGCGCACCGGCCTTCAGGACCCCAAGAAGCCCATCGGCTCCTTCCTGTTCCTCGGCCCCACCGGCGTGGGCAAGACCGAGCTGGCGCGGACCCTGGCGGAGACGCTCTTCGGCAACGAGGACGCGATGATCCGCATCGACATGTCCGAGTACATGGAGAAGTTCGCGGTGTCGCGCCTCATCGGCGCCCCTCCCGGCTACGTGGGCTACGAAGAGGGCGGCCAGCTCACCGAGGCCGTGCGGCGCAAGCCCTACTCCGTCGTGCTCCTCGACGAGATCGAGAAGGCCCACCCCGACGTCTTTAACATCCTGCTCCAGGTGATGGACGACGGCCTGCTCAACGACAACCTGGGCCACAAGGTCAGCTTCAAGAACACGGTCGTCATCATGACCTCCAACGTGGGCGCGCGCCTCATCTCGAAGGGGAAGTCCCTGGGATTTGTGCCCTCGGAGGACAAGCAGCGCGACTACGCGTCCATGAAGGACACGGTGATGGACGAGGTCAAGCGCGTGTTCAACCCCGAGTTCATCAACCGCATCGACGAGATCATCGTCTTTCATCCCCTCTCGGAGGAGGACATGGTCAAGATCCTGGAGCTCATGCTCAAGCGCGTCATCCGGCGCGTCGAGCAGCAGGGCTTCAAGGTCGAGTTCTCGGCCGCCGCCAAGAAGGCGCTGGTGAAGAAGGGCTTCGACCCGACTTACGGGGCGCGGCCGCTCCAGCGCACCATCCAGCGGCTGATCGAGGACCCGCTGGCGGAGGACATCCTGCTGAAGAAGTTCGAGACGGGCGCCATGATCAGCGTGGACTATGAAGAAAAAGACGACGCGGTTCTCTTTAAGTCCAGCAAGGCCCCAGCCAAGACCGGCTGAGCCGCTCGCCGGCCTCCGCGCCTTCGCGTGGAGGATCGGCGACGCGGTCATCTCGTTCTTGAGCTGGACCCCGTCGGAGCGGGTCCCGTTCCCGTTGGCGCTGTTTTTGGTGCTGGCCCCGGTGGTGTACGCCATGATCATCCCCGGCGGCTGGTTCCCCGGGCGGCGCGCCGTGGAGTTCCCTGCCGCCGTCCGCGAGCCCGCCATCGACGCCCCCCAGACGGTGGCGCCCGGTGTGGCTGCGCAGGTCCGGGCCGGCGGGGGCGAGGACCCCTTCCGCCGCGTCTTCGACGCCATGACCGCGGACGTGGAGGCCTCGGCCCGGCGCTACCCGCACCGGGTGGGCATCTACATCAAGGACCTCCACCACAACCTGGAGTGGTCCTACCACGCCGACGACCTGTTCCCCGCGGCCAGCCTCATCAAGGTCCCGGTGATGTGCGGCGTCTTCGAGAAGATCCACCGCGGCGAGCTGTCCTTGAACAGCCAGCTGACCCTGCGCCGCCGCACCCGCATGGGGGGCTCGGGGAGCCTCAAGTGGGCGCGGGAGGGGAGCTCCTACACCGTGCGGCGCCTTCTGGAGAAGCTCATCCACGAGTCGGACAACTCGGCCATGATGCTCCTCATCGACGAGGTGGGCATGGGGTACCTGCAGCGCTTCTTCCCCTCCATGGGCCTGGTCTACACCGAGATCTATCCCGACGGCCTGCGCCTCACCAGCGGGAGCGTCCGCTACGAGAACTACACGACCCCCCGGGAGATGGGCGGGATGTTCGAGAAGATGTACCGGCACCAGATGGTGGACCAGTTCGCCAGCGAGCTCATGCTCGACATCCTAAAGTCCAACCCCTCCCGCTCCCGCCTGGCCAAGGAACTGCCCGTGGGCTGGGAGCTGGCCCATAAGACCGGGCTCCTGCGCCGGGCCTGCCACGACGTGGGCATCGTTTTCTCCCCGCAAGGGGATTATGTGATCGCGGTGCTGACCGGGCGCAACCAAAGCTACACCGCGGCCAAGGATCTCATCATCAACCTGGGCAAGACGACCTACAAGTACTACCGCCAGGACTCCGGACTCTTCGTGAAGGCCCGCTCCGCCGCGCCGGTCGAATGAAATACGCCCTCCTGCTGCCGATCCTGCTGGCTCTGGGCGCCTCGGCCGCCGACCAGGGGACGCTGCAGCGCTACACGCAGAGCCTGCTCCTGGGCGACACGATGGAGCAGATCCTGCAGGTCTACCCGCCCCTGAAGAAATGGCCGAAAACGAGGGAACCAAAAAGCAAGTTCGATCGTATACACATGGAGAGGGAATCGGCCAAGGACTATCCGGCCGAGGCGGAGGAAATGATCCTGGGGATGCGGTTCGGCAAGCTCGTGCACGTCCAGGTCATCTTCACGGAGGAATACTCCCGCCGCAAGCCCCTCGAGAAGCTGGTGGTGGACCTGTCCTTGATGTACGGGGAGCCGCGCCGGGTGGGCGAGGTCTACGCGTGGTGGGACGGCAGCACCGCGGTCGTGGCCTCCAACGTCCCGGCGCCGGGGGAGGAGGGGGACCTGCGCACCTCCTTCGAAATGATGGAGAAGCCGCTGCTCAAGGCGCTGTACTACTGATTTGCTAGAATCGACGGACGAGGCGCCCCGGGGCCCGAGACCCGGGGAGGAGACTTGCACATGACGACCCATCTGACGGAAGGCAAGACCAAGGCCCTGGAGCTGGCCATGGCCCAGATCGAGAAGGCCTACGGCCGCGAGGCCATCATGCGGCTCGGCGACAAGGCCGCCAAGATCAAGGTGGAGACCATCCCCACCGGAGCCCTCTCCCTCGACCTCGCCCTCGGCGTGGGCGGCCTGCCGCGCGGCCGCGTCATCGAGATCTACGGCCCCGAGTCCTCGGGCAAGACCACCCTGGCCCTGCACGCCGTGGCGCAGGCGCAGAAGACCGGCGGCGCCGCGGCCTTCGTGGACGCGGAGCACGCCATGGACCCGGCCTACGCCAAGTCCCTGGGCGTGGACGTGGACAACCTCCTCATCTCCCAGCCCGACTCCGGGGAGCAGGCGCTCGAGATCACCGAGAAGCTCGTGCGCTCCGGAGCGCTCGACGTCATCGTCGTAGACTCCGTGGCCGCCCTGGTGCCCCAGGCGGAGATCGAGGGCGAGATGGGCGACAGCCACATGGGCCTGCAGGCCCGGCTCATGAGCCAGGCCCTGCGCAAGCTCACCAGCAGCCTGGCGCGCTCGCGCACCTGCCTCATCTTCATCAACCAGATCCGCCACAAGATCGGCGTGATGTTCGGCAACCCCGAGACCACGACCGGCGGCCTGGCCCTCAAGTTCTACGCCTCCATCCGCCTCGACATCCGGCGCACCGAGAGCCTCAAGAAGGGCGACGTGGTGTACGGGATGCGCTGCCGGGTGAAGATCGTGAAGAACAAGGTGGCCCCGCCCTACCGGCAGGCGATGTTCGACATGATCCACGGCACGGGCATCTCCCGCGAGGGCTGCCTGCTGGACCTGGGCTCCGAGAACGCCGTGGTGGAGAAGTCGGGGAGCTGGTACCTCTACAACGGCGAGCGCCTGGGCCAGGGCCGCGACCAGGCCATGACGCACCTCAAGGACTCCCCGGCGATCGCCGACTCCATCGAGGATGCCCTGCGCAAGAAGTTCCTCAACCCGCTCCCGCCAGCGGCCGTCGCGGCCGATGACGAGAAGCCGGCCGAGAAGCACGCGAGGAAGAAAGAAGCCGCGGCCTGAGCCGCGGCCGGGCATGGGCCTCGTCGAGGAGTTCGTAAAGCACCTTTCGCTCGAGCGGGGCCTGTCTCCCAATACCTGTCTGGCCTACGGGTCGGACCTGGCCCATTTCACGGCCTGGCTCAAGGCCCGGGATCCGCTCGGGGTCGACCCCGCGCTCCTTGACGACTACCTCTGGCATCTCAAGCAGGACCGCAGCCTGCGTGAAGTGTCCATCTTCCGCAAGATGGAGGCCCTGCGCGCTTTCTACCGCTTCCAGGCCGCCGAGGAGCGCATCCCGCAGGACCCGACCCGCAACTTCCATTCCCCGCACCTGCCCCGGCGCCTGCCGGATTTCCTCACCCTCGATGAGATCGAAGCCCTGCTCAACGTCCCGGCGGGGACGGACTTCGCGGCCCTGCGCGCCAAGACCATGCTCGAGCTCCTCTACGCCACCGGGATGCGCGCCAGCGAGCTCCTGTCGCTCAAGCCCGAGTACGTGAACCTGCAGGACGGCTGGGTGCGCGTGTTCGGGAAGGGTTCCAAGGAACGGATGATCCCCATCCACGAGCACGCGGTCCGGGCGCTCCGGCGCTACCTGGAAGTCCGCCAGAGGCGCTTCGACGGCAAGCACATGGACGCCGTGGTGTTCCTCAACCGCTCGGGCCGCACGCTCTCGCGGATCCAGCTGTGGCGCGACCTGAAGCTCCTGTCGCGCCGGGCGCGGCTGCAGCGCGAACTCCACCCGCATCTGCTGCGCCACACCTTCGCGACCCATCTCCTCCGGGGCGGGGCCGACCTGCGCGCCCTCCAGGAGATGCTCGGCCACGCGAGCCTGATCACCACGCAGATCTACACGCACCTCGACGCGACGGGCCTCAAGCAGACGCACAAGAAGCATCACCCAAGAGGGTAAAAGCTAAATTTAACGCTATTAAACATGTATTCTGTCCAATCATTCGTCAGGATATACATCTTTTCGTCAACCAACTTGACGTAATAAGATATGCGTGTTACACTATCAATGTGGAAAGACTGCTCGAATTGAACGGACTCGCCAAAAAGGAGGCCGAAAAATACTCCAAGAAACGTTCGATTTATCAACGACTGGTCGCAGGCGAGGGACGGGCATTCTCCGGGCTGATCGGGCCGCGCGGAGTCGGCAAGACGGTCTTGTTGCGGCAGATCGCGCGCGATAGGGGCGATTCGTTCTACATCTCCGCCGACACCTTGGGGGAAGCGGATCTTTTTGAGACGGCGAAGGTCCTGGCGCAAAGGTACGGCGTCCGCTGGCTCCTGCTCGACGAGGTCCATACCGCGAAAGGCTACGCCGCCGCGCTGAAGAAGCTGTACGATTTCCTCGACCTCCATGTCGTATTCACGAGCTCCGTGGCGCTCTCGCTCACCGCGGCCGCGCACGATCTCTCCCGCCGGGCCTTGCTCCATCGTCTCTGGCCGTTCACCTTCCGCGAGTTCCTGAGCTTCGCGCACGGCAGGGAGCTGCCGGTCTTGAGCCTGGCCGATATCCTCGAGAGGCGCTGGGAGCCCGAGCATCTGCGCCAAGGGCATCTTTTCGATGACTACCTCAAGGGCGGATTGTTCCCCTTCTCTTTGGAGCAGCCGGACGTCAAGCCCATCCTGGGGGGGATACTCGAGAAGGTCATCCGGCAGGACATCCCCTCGGTCGCGGGCCTGCGCATGGATGAACTGGGCGTCATAGAGAAACTCCTCCGGTTCATCGGGCGGTCGGCCTCCGACGGGATCAGCTACAGCTCGGTCGCCCGCAATCTGGGGATCACGAAATACAAGGCCGAACAATACATCGGCCTGCTGGAGAAGGCCTTCGTGCTCAATCCCGTGCTTCCGATCGGGACCAACGTCCTCCGGGAGCCCAAGGTGCTGATGTCCCCGCCGCTCCGTCTGCTGTACCGCGACCTGGACGACGCGATCGGGGGTCTGCGCGAGGATTTCGCGGCCCAAGCGTTCAAGTCGGCCGGTCTGGAATTCCACTATCTCAAGGACCCCCAGGG
Organism: Elusimicrobia bacterium GWA2_69_24; assembly: GCA_001799695.1. Lineage (GTDB taxonomy): Bacteria > Elusimicrobiota > Elusimicrobia > UBA1565 > UBA1565 > UBA10166. The sequence continues at coordinate 75,202 of MGTY01000053.1, read as the reverse complement.
AGGGAAGACCCCGGATTTCCTGGTGCGCGCGGAGGGCGGGGACGTGGTAGTAGAGGTCGGAGGCAAGGGCAAGGGGCGGCGCCAATTCAAAGGCTACAGCGCGCAGAAGCGGCTCCTGCTGACCCCGTCCGATTCTCTTGATGGAGACCGGCGGCCGCTTCCTTTGCTGGGGTTCCTCGGGTGATCGCGCTCCTCGCGGCCGCAGCGCTATTCCTCGCGCCGGCGGCCCATGCGGCCGCTCCGTACCCTCCCTGCGTCAAGAAGACCAAGGCGGGCTTTTCGGAGCCCGCGACGCTCCAGGCCCTTCTGGCCTGCCAGGAGAAGCAGCGGACGCGGTTCACCGGTTCCGCCAGGAATCCCCCTAGCCCCCAGGCGGTGGAGGGGTTCGGCGAGTTCCAACGCGCGGAAGTGCGGGATTATCTATCCCGGCACCCGAGACGCGCGGACGCGGGTGAGGACGACGGGGGCGCGGCGACGGAAGCCGCGGCCGGGCGGGTCGCAGGCGTGGGCGCCGGCGCCGCTCCCGGCAGCGGCAAGACCGGGCCCGGAAAATCCGGCACGGAACTGTCCCGCGCGGCCCTGCTGGAGAACGAGCAGAAGCTCCCCGAGGAACTGCGGGGCGGGTACCGGGAGCTCCACGACCTGCTCTGGAAGAAGTCCGACAACGGACAGCTCGGGGTCACCCAGGGCATGGTCCAGGACGTGCTGGGCTACCTCCAGAAGAGCCAGGGGGGCGTGTCGGTCGAGATGTCCGAGCTCCTCAAGGCCGTGGGCAGGGACGGGCCCAAGCTCACGGATGAGACCATGGGGATGCTCAAGAAGGCTTCCCGGGACGTCAAGGGCGAAGGCCTGGAGCTCGGCATCAAGCCCGACGTCGAAAAGGACCTCCTCAATCCCCAAACCGACCCGCCCGGGCGCCCGCCCGGCCCGCCCGTCAACTGAGCCGGACGGCGGCGGCTACAAGAACCGGCGGATCTTCCTGACCAGCTCTCCCAAAGGCGGCACCGGCTGATCACCAGCCAGGCGTTGGAGCCCCTTTTTCAGCCAGTCGCGCAGGAGGAGTATTTCCCGGTACACGGCCTTCTTGTCCTTGGCGGGGTCCGTCGCGAAGGCGCAGCTCTCCTCATCCAGCCGCGCGCCCAGGACGCTGATGAGCAGTCCCTCCGGCGATGCGCCGGCATCGAGACTCCGGGCCAGTCCGACGAGCTTGGGCAGGTCCATCTCTTCGAAACGAGGCAGCAGCCATAATAGATCGTATAGGTCCTTCTCGCTGCAGCGGCTCACCAAGGCCGCGGCTTTGAGCCGGAGCAGGGTCTCGATATCCGCGACCGCGACGCCGTCTTCCGCGCTGACGGCCTTCGCAACGGAGAAAAGATGCTGATGCAATGAAACGTCGATGGTGAAAGGGCCCTCCCCGCTCCGGCAGACGGTCTTGAAGTACTGCGGCGTACGCTGCACCACCGTGACGGCGTAACCGGCCGGGGCCAAGGACTCCACGGCCAACGCGGCGGCCTTCTGGCTGTCGGGGTCCCGCGTGCAGAGGTCCATGTCGTCCGATCGGCGGTGTCCGGCATAGTAACCGGCCAGGGCCGTGCCGCCGACCAGCATGCAGCCGGAGACTCCCTGCCGGAAAACATGCCGGATGGCTTCGAGGAGGGTCGCAGGCAGGACCTTCCGGGCTAATTCGACGTCTGGTTGCGGCAGCTTGCCCATACGCGCTCCAGCTCTTCCCTCCTGACAGGGAGTATGAGGTTCCGGTATTCCGGAAAACGGTCCCATACGGCAGGGCCCGCTATCTTTTCCGAGGCGAAGAGGCCGTAGGACTGCACGAGTCTGGCCAAGGCTTTCGCTTCTAGTCTGGCGAGAGCGATGGCGAAGTCCTCCAGGTCCGGATACAGACGGTCCCATAACAGGCTTGCCATGAGCGGCTCCCGTGTCGCGGGTTCCGTGCAGGGCAAGGGCTCCATCAGCTCTTCCATGCGCACCTGCAGGCCTCGGCACAGATTCCAGAATGTACCGTTGCGCAGGTTTGCGCCGCTCCCATCGGGATGCTTGAACCAAAGAGAGACGGCTTGCCGGCTGACTCCAGACATGCGTGCCAGATCGCTTTGAGATAATCCCTTTGTTTTTGAAATAAGCTGCAGTGTTGGGATGTTCATAATCAAGGCCTGAATCTACAATATAAATAATATATGAAAATTTGATAAATGTCAAGCAGACTTGACATTATTGGTAAAACAATCGCCAGCCCAACAGTATAAAAGCCGTATTATTACAAGCTGAAGTTCAGCAGGTATTCTTTCTTCTGGTCCAGCAGGGCCCGGGTGTCGACCGTGGCTTCGGGGCCGAGTATGCCCGCCACGTGATGGGCGTAGCCCAGGCCGTCCTCCTGCACCGCGGCGAGGTCGAGGATGGCGGGCGGGGGCTCCTCCCCCTCCACGATGGGGCCCGGGGACGGCGCCTCATAGAGGTAGACCGTGGGCCGGGCGATGTTCGCGGGGTTGTTGCGCACCACCAGGGCCTTCTGTCCGTCGTCCAGGCGCACCAAGGAGCCCACTGGATAGTACCCCACGAGTTGGGTAAGGAGCTTGGCCATCAAGGGGTCGTACCACAGGCCGCGCTTGCGCAGGATGCTCCTGAGGATGCGGTCCGGGCGCTGCTTCTTCCAGTAGAAGCGCTCGCTGGCCGAGGCCAGGTCGTAGGCGTCGGCCAAGTTCAAAATGCGGTGGAAGAGGTCGGGGGCGTAGCCGGTCGCGCCGGGCTTGCTCCCGGCGTCGAGCGGGTTCTCGTGATGTCGGGCCGCGAGCATGCTGACCGACGACGGGATCTCCTCGTGCCGGGCGAGGAACAGGAAGCTCCAGGTGGTGTGCTGGTGCACGGCGGCACGCTCGAACAGTCCCAGCGGACTCGGGTCGGAGGCCCACTCCGGGGGGATGATGGCCCGCCCTACGTCATGGAGCAGAGCGGCCACGCACAGGGTCTGGATCTGCCCGGAATTGAGGCCGTAGAGTTCGGCCAGGGAGCAGCTCAGGATGGCCGCGTTGATGCCATGCGCGGTGTGGGGGTCCATCCCCCGTCCCAGGATGGGCAGGAGCAGGAACGGCTCGTAGCCCTTGGTGCGGATGGTGGCCATGAGGTCATCGGCCATGCGGAAGAGCGGGCGCAGGTCGGTCTTGGGGTCGCGCAGCAGCCCGTCCTGGGTCGTTTTCAGGGTCGCGATGGATTTCACGTACCAGTCGAGCAGGGTCTTGCGCCGCGCCAGCTTGGACCGGCTGGAGACGTCGTCCACCTCGGCCTCGACCACGTGGATGTTCTGGACGTTGTTCTTGGCCAGGACTTCGCTGGGCGGGTCGGCGGCCGGCTTCTTGGCCTCCTCGTTCATGAGGCGGAAGAAGAGGAGCAGGTCGTCCTGGCTCGCGGTCTTGGTGATGGTGAGGTACTTCACGCGGCAGCGGGTGAAGCGGTCGACCAGCATCTGGTTGTTGGAGGTCTCCTCGATCGACATGGCGCCTTCCACGTAAAGCATCTCGTCCATGAAGCCGAAGCCCACGTCGTCCTGCTCCGTGAACACCGGGGCGAGGGTCTCGTGGAGCTTGGCGATGACGCCCGACACCTCGGCGTGCGTGGGGGGATAGAGGCGCACGTTGTTGAAGGCGAAGTTCATCAGGCGCAGGGCCCCGATGAGCTGGTTCCAGCGCTCGAGGCCGGCTCGCGACTTGCGGGCTCTACGCGCCATCTTTCTTCCCTTCGGCCAGCTGCTTGAGCGAGCGCTTGGCCGTCTCGCGCAGCTCCTTGTTGCGCCGGGTGACCCACTCCCAGAAGGTGGCCGCGGTGAGGGGTTTGAGGAAGGCCGCCGTCTCTCTGCCCGGGAAGCGGCCCAGGGCGGTGACGACGGCGACGCGGAGCTCGTAGTCCTCGTTGCGGCGGTAGGCCTCCATCAGCTTCCCGGGGATCTCGGGTTCCGTCATGAGGGACAGGGCGGTCACCGCGGGCTTGGACTCTTCGGGGTCGGGGTGCGTCGCGATGAAAAGGAACACCGCCTCGGCCGCCGCGGCGCCGCCCAGACGGGCCAGGGCCCGCACCACGGCGGCGCGGACCTTGGGATGCTCGTGCTTGAGGAGGGGGGCCAATTGGCGGACCGCGTCCGGGAGGGCCAGCTCCGCGAGGATGCCCGCCATCTGGAGGACCAGGAAGTAGTCAGGGTCCTTGAGCGCCGCCACCAGCTGTTCGCCGCCGAAATGGCGGCAGACCGCGGCCAGCAGGGCGCAGACCTTCTGCCGCTGCGTCCGGTCGGTGACCTTGCGCAGCTCTTCGATAAGGAGGGGGACCAGCCCCCTTCCCACGGTCAAGATGAAGTCGCGGAGCTCCTCGAACCCCGTGCTGTCCGGTTCCATCGTCTCGAGGTGGGCGACGATGCTCGCGGCCAGCAGCGGGGTGGGGATCCGGGACTGGACCTCTTTGCGCAGTACGGCCAGGTAGGACGCCCAGCGCGGGTCGGCGGCCATGCCGCGCCAGATCGCGCATTCCGCGAAGAGCTTCGGCAGGCTCCCGGTGCGGCCCAGGTCGCCCAGCAGCCGCGCGTAGGCGGCCAGGGCGTACTGCGGCTGCTTGGCCCCGACGGGCTTGGCCAGGATGCCGTGGACCTGGTCGAGGGCGTACTGGAATGAGTCCCAGGTCTCGTGCGTGTGATGGTCGTGCATCCGGGTCCGCTCGTCGGTGCGGATGCCGGAGAGCTGCGAGACGAGGAGGTCGCGGGTCCAGCGCTCCGGCGCCTGCGCGGCAGGGCGCAAGCCATCCCAGCGGGCGCGGATGCGGGGATCGTAGGCGGGCCAGGGCAGCCTGCCCTCGAATTCCTCGACCGCGACGTCGCGGTTAAGGACGCCGTCCAGGAGTTCGGATATGGCCTCGGCCTCCTTGCTGGTCAGGAGCTCGTTCTGTTTCAGGAGCAGGCCCAGGAAATCCGGCAGGGTGGCGGCGGCGGTGAAGGCCAGGACCTGTTCCTCGCTCAGCTGGCCCGGCTTCTGGGAAGCCTCGTCCGTCTCGCCGGTCACCACGAAGCTCAGGATGCTCTCGAGCTGCATGCCCTCGATGCGCGCGGACTGGACCTCCCGCTGGAGGTCCGTCAACGTGTGCTGCTCGTCGGGTTTGCGGACCAGGAGGCTCATGAACTCAAGGAGACTCGCGTCGGTGACCCGGGTCGTGAACAGGACCTGGCCGATGCCCATCATGTGGAGCGAGGAGGCGAAGGCGACGACCTCCTCGGTCCCCGGCAGGGGCTCCTCGTCGCAGAGCACGGACCGGGCCTTTACCGCGAGGACCAGATTGGGCTCCTCGCCCACCGCGGCCCGGAGCAGCTGGTTGACGCGCGCGACCACCTGCTCGATGACCGTGTGGCCGGATCTGTAGAGGGAGACGGTCTTGGCGCCCTTGACCAGGGCGCCCAGGAAGGATTCGATGGCGGCGGTGTTCCGTTTCGGCTCGGCCAGGCCCCCCATGATATCGGACACGGTCAGACTATAACAAGTTCGGTGTCAGACGTGAACTTATGGAACATATCTGGAGGGATAGCTTCTTACTAAGTTCCATAAGTTCACGTCTGACACCAATTGCGCTATCATGTAGATATGGATGAATCGTTCGCGAAGCTGGCCGGGCTGATCGCGGGGGTCAACGGCGTGCTCATCGGCAAGCCGGAGGTCGTGTTCCGCACCGTGGTGGCTTTGGTGGCGCGCGGGCATCTCCTCATCGAGGATGTGCCCGGCATCGGGAAGACCCTGCTGGGGCTGGCGCTGGCGCGCTCGGTGGCTGCGAGCTTCCGCCGCATCCAGTTCACCAACGACCTGCTCCCCTCCGACATCCTGGGGCTCAACCTCTACGACCAGCGCGAGCAGCGCTTCGAGCTGCGCCGGGGGCCCATCTTCGCCCAGATCATACTCGCCGACGAGATCAACCGTTCCACGCCCAAGACCCAGTCGGCCCTGCTGGAGGCCATGAACGAGGGGCAGGTCACCATCGAGGGCGAGACCTTCCGGCTGGAGCGGCCGCACATGGTCATCGCGACCGAGAACCCGGTGGAGTATCACGGGACCTTCCCGCTCCCCGAGGCCCAGCTCGACCGTTTCCTCATGCGCGTGCAGGTGGGCTACCCGTCGTCGGCGGACGAGAAGCTCCTGCTCCGGGGCGGGACCCTGGCCGAGCGGCTCGAGCGCGTGAAACCCGCGCTGACGCCGGAAGAGGTGGTGCGCATCCAGGACGCCGTGGGGGCGGTCCGGGTGGCGGAGTCCCTGCTCGACTACGTGGTCGCCCTGGCCCAGGCCACGCGCGAGGATCCCCGCGTGCGTCTGGGGCTGAGCCCGCGGGGATCCCAGGCCCTGTGCCACGCGGCCCGGGCCTGCGCCGCCGTCGAGGGGCGCGACTTCTGCGTCCCCGACGACATCAAGCGCGTGGCGGTACCCGTCATCGCCCACCGTCTGGTCCTGGCCAGCGGCCAGTACGGCATGGAGCGCATCGCCGAGGCCGAGGGGCTGGTGGCGGGCCTCCTGGAGCGCCTGCCGGCGCCGGGCTGAAGTGCGGCTCACCCGAGAAGGGCGGGCCGCCCTCTCCTTGACGATGCTGACCTTGGCCGCCGCCCTGGTGAGCGGCAACAACCTGCTCTACCTCCTCTATGGGCTCATCGCCGCGGCCCTGCTCCTCTCCGCCGCGGCGGCCTGGCTGGATCTGCGCTCCGTGCGCGCGGACGCCGAGTTCCCGGAGCGCGTGTTCCGCGGCGGTCCCTTCGTCCTGCGCGTGCGCCTGCGCAACGAGGGGAGGTTCTCCTGCTGGCTGCCGGCGATCCGCTGGGGGCGCGGCCAGGCGTGCTGCCTGGACCGGCTCGATCCCGGCGCCGAAGGCGGCGCCGCGCTGGATGTCGTCCTGCCGCACCGCGGCCGCAACTCCTTGGATGGACTGCGCCTCGCGACCTCTTTCCCCTTCGGGCTGATCGAACTGAGCCGGACGCTGGCCGGGGCCGTGGGCACGGCTTTGCCCCGGCCGCGCGAGGTCCGTTCCCCGGTCGAACTCTCGGCGGACGTGACGGAGAGCGGCGAGCGCAAGCCGCGCAAGGGCGCCGGCGACGAGCTCTACGGGATCCGCGGCTACGATCCTTCCGATGACGCCCGGCTCATCAACTGGAAGCTGACCGCGCGTACGGGCAAGGTGCTGGTCAACGAGTACGAGGGCCTGGGCGGGTCGAAGGTGACCGTGCGTGTCTCGGCCGACGGGACGGACGACTCCTCCGAGGACGCGGTCGTGGAGGCGGCCTCGGCCTGCCGGCACTTCATCGACCGGGGCGGCACGGTGCGGCTGGTCACCCGGGAGGGGGAGGTCGGGCCCGGGAAGGGTCTGGCGCATCTCGACCGGCTGCTCGAGGCGCTGGCGCTCCTGGGGCGCGGCCGCGTCCCCCGCCCCGCGCCGTCTCCGGCCGCGGCCGCGGGGCCCGGCGCCGCGGGGCCCCGGGCGCTCTTCTCTGCCGGCACGGCCCTGGTATTCGGGGCGCTGATCCTGGTGGAGGAGATCCCGCCCGCATGGCTCGCCGCCCTGACCCCCCTGTTCCTCCTGGCGTGGGCGATGGACCGGGGGACGCTCCCGCGCCTGCCCAAGCTCCTGTGGGACGTGCTTTCCGTCGCGGTGCTCGCGTTCGTGCTCGCCGTCGATTGGCGCTGGAGCGGGGTGACGGTGGCGAACACGCACCTCATCCTCTATCTGATGTTCAACCGCCTGCTCAGCGCGCTGAGTCCCGGCGAGACGGGGCAGGCCTTCTTCATCCTGGTGCTCGGGTTCTTCCTGGTCTCGGGGCAGACCATCTCCCTATGGTACTTCGCCTTCTTCCTCCTCTTCGCGGCGTTCTCGGGCGCCTGGCTGTTCCACTCCCGGTGGCGGGAGGCCGGCCCGGGGCGGCCGTTTCCGGCGGGCCTGCTGGCGGGGCTCCTGGCCGCCGGCCTGGCCGTCGACGGCCTCGTGTTCGCGGCCACGCCCCGCATCGAACCCCTGCGGCGGATGCAGGCCTTCGCGGCCATGGGCCTGGACAAGCGGCGTCCGCGGGCCGAGTTCGTCGCGCAGTTCACGGAGAACGTCTCCCTGGGCTTCTTCGGGAGCCTGAAGCAGTCGGGGGCCCGGGTCCTGCGCGTGCGGCCGCTCGGGAACCGGGAGGACGGGGCCGCGGCGCCCTGGCCGGCCCTGCGCGTGCGCGGCGGATCGTTCGACACGCTCTACGGCCGGCGCTGGAGCAAGACCAACTCCCGCTTCCGGTACCAGGTAGGCCAGGGGAGCTATCAGACGGCTCAGGGCAAGGCCTGGACGCCGCGGCGCGGGGGGCGGCTGCTCTTCCCGGCGGAGCGCGTGCCTGCCGCGCCGGAGGCGGAGATCACCGTCTATCCCCTCGCCTCCGCCGTCCTGTTCTCCCTGGGCAGCCTCAGCGCCGTGGGCGAACCCCGGGCCGGGGCCTGGTTCGACCACACCGACACCGCGTATTTCGGGTCGAGCTACCTGGGGGGCGTCCAGTATCAGGTCTATCCGGGGACCGCGCGGGGCTTCGGTCCGTTCATCGAGGGCTACGACCGCCTGGTGCGCGAGCGCTTCCTGCAGCTCCCGCCCGGTGAGGACCCGCGGGTGCGGGCGCTCTCCCAGCGGCTGATCCGGGACGCGCGCTCGCCGCGCGAGGCGGTCCGCGCCGTCGAAGAGCATCTGCGGCGGGACTACGCCTACAGCACCTATTCCCGGGACGCGAGCAAGGACCTGGCCGGGTTCCTGTTCGGGGACCGCACCGGGAACTGCGAGTATTTCGCCACGGCCGCGGTGATCCTCCTGCGGCATGCGGGCATACCCGCCCGGCTGGCGACGGGCTTCCTCACGGAGGATTGGAACGAGTACGGCCGGTTCTACGACGTGCGGCAGGCGCACGCGCACGCCTGGGGGGAGGCGCTCGTGGACGGGCGCTGGCTCGTCGTGGACGGCACGCCGTCGGGGGGGGACTCCGTCGTCTCCCGGGCGCTGCGGGCCAGGCTGGAGCGCTATTTCGAGGCCTTGCAGTTCCGCTGGTATCGCGACGTCATCGGCTACGACGGCTTCGTCCAAAGGAACACCTTCTACCGGTTCAACGCGGCGCTGGTCGGCCCGCAGGCGCGGCTCCGCCTGCGGCAGGCGGCGCTTGCGGCGGCGGCCCTGCTCGTCCTGGCGGCCGCCGGCTGGGGGGCGCGGGCGCTCTGGCGGCGCCTGCGCCGGCCGCTCCCCGGCCGCTTCGACCGCGCGCTCGCGCTCCTGCGCCGGGCCGGTCTGCGCCGCCTCGCGCACGAGACTCCCCTGGAGTTCGCCCGGGGCGCGGCGCGGCGCCGCCCCGAGCTGGAGCCCCTGGTGGACCTGGTCCGGCTGCATTACCGCGAGCGCTTCGCGGGGCGGCCCCTGAGCGCCGATGAGGCGGCTCAGGCCGAGCGGCTGCTGGCGGGGCTGACGGATGCGGTGCGACGGCCGCCGGATTGAAATGCTATAAGGGGAACGCTATGGAACATCTGGCCGAACTCCTCGCGCGCGAGGTCGTGTCCGTGGGGCCCTCCGAGACGGTCGCGGTCGTGGCCCGGCTCATGAAGGAGAAGCACATCGGCTGCGTGCTGGTGACGGAAGCCGGGAGGGCCGTGGGCATCTTCTCGGAGCGCGACCTCCTCAACCGGGTGGTCTGCCCGCAGGAGGACGTCCGCACCGCTCCCGTCTCCCGTTTCATGACCCCCGATCCGGTGACCGTGGAGGCGTCGGAGCCCTTGGCCAGGGTGTTCGACATCCTCTCGCGGCGCCGCTTCCGGCACGTGCCCATCACCCGGGACGGGCGGCCGGTGGGCATGGTCAGCCTGTCCGATTTCTCCGGCATCCTCAAGGAGGTCTTCGAAGAGGACCGGTACGCGCAGTATTTCGTCGATTATTGGACTGCCAGCCAAGGCCGGAAGTAGTCAGCCCTGCCGGCGGAGGCTGCGGGCCTGGGCGGCCCGGGCGAGCGCGAGGACGGCCCGGAAGACCGCGGCCGCGCGCCGCGGGTCCAGTCCCCGGGCTTCGGCCCACGCCGCCCTGCCGGCGAGGATGACCCGCTCCCGGGCCGGGTCCCGCGCGACCTTGCCGTGCGAGGCTTTGAGCCGGGCCAAGCGGCAGGAGATCCGTGTGCGCCGGGCCAGGAGGCGGACGAGGGCCCGGTCGAGCGCGTCGATGCGCCGGCGGTCCTCGATGAGCGACGGCTTCAGCGGGCGAGGGGGCTTCATGGGACATATATTTATAGCAAAACTCTCCTATAATGAAATCGTGAACCGGGGTTCTTGCGTACTGCTGGCCGCCCTCCTGCTGGGCTTGTCGGGAGCCGGGCCGGCCTGGGCCAAGAAGGCCAAGGCCGCGGCGCCCGCGGACCTGGGTACCGCGGACGCGGATACGATAAATCTGGTGGAGACCTTCCTGGCGCGGCCCACATCGGAGCTGCCTCCCGAAGCGGTCCCGCCCTTCATGGCCGTAGACCCCGCCACCCTGCCCGTCCGCCTGCGCGAGAAATACCGCGTCAAGCGCACCGAGCTCCTGACGCTCAAGAAGATCAATGAAGGCAGGCAGAAGCCGCCCCTGCGCCGCCTGGGGGTGGAGGAGACGGCGACCTGCGAGGTGAAGCGCGAGTCCGCGCAGTTCCTCAAGCTCATGGGTCAGATGGGGTTCGCGGAGATCACCCACGACGAGGAAGGCTTCCTCATGGACAAGACGAAGTGCTCGGAGTGCGAACTCCAGGCGGAGTTCTCGCTCCAGATCGTCGAGGTCCCGCCCGTGAAGAAGGGACAGCTCGCCGAGCGGCACCTTCTGCTCAACGGCAACGACCCCTTATGGGCGCTGGTCGGCCTCTACCGGCAGGGGCGCGAGAAGACCACGGGGACTTCCTTCTTCGGCATCGGCATGCAGCCCGCCTGCCGTTAGGCCTCAGTCCCGGCGTTCGATCGCCAGGGCCCCGCCGATGCCGCCGCCGGCGCAGGCCGCGAGCATCCCGAAACGTCCTTTGGGGTTCTCCCGCAGGGCGTGGAGGAGGTTGAGGAGCAGGCGCGCTCCGGTGGCGCCGAGCGGATGTCCGAGCGCGATGGAGCCTCCGTTGGGGTTGAGCGCGCCGTCGCGGTACTTGCCCTCCCAGTCGTGGCCGAAGCGCTCCTTCCCCAGCTTGAAGACGCCGAGCACCGTGGCCGCGAAGGGCTCGTGGAGCTCGATCTGGTCCAGGTCCGAGAACGCGATCCCGGAGCGCTCGAGCGCCAGGGGGGCGGCCAGGGCCGGGGAGACGCCCATGTACGCCGGATCGTTGCCGTAGAAGCCCCAGCCCCGGATCTCGGCCAGGATGGGCAGTCCCAGCGACTTGGCGCGGTCCTCGGAGGCCACGACCACGGCCGCCGCGCCGTCGGAACGGCCGCAGGAGTTGAACAAGGATACGGTGCCGCGGACTCCTTCCGCGTACGCCTTCCCGTCCATGCGCGATCCGAAATCCCGGTAGAAATCCCGGATGGTGTAGGAGGAGCCGTCGAACAGGGTGGGGGCCTTGGCGAATTTCTGGGGCTTGGCCACCAGGTCCTCGCGCAGGAACGGGTACTCGTCCTTGTCGAGCAGGGTCTGTCCCTTCCACTGGACCGCGGCCACGTGGGAGGCGTAGAAGCCGCGCGCCCAGGCATCCAGGGTGCGCTTGAAGCTCTGGTGCGCGTATTCGTCCTGGGCCGGGCGGGAGATGCCGTGCATCTGCGCGCAGATCTCCGCCGTCGCGGCCATGTTGATGCCGCGGGTGGGGTCGGTCAGGCCCTGCTCGATGGAATCGTGGACGGTGATGGTCTCCCGGTCGAGGAGGGTCGCCCAGTTCGCCTTGAGGGTCGCCATGGAGCGGAGTTCCTTCTCGGCGCGGGAACCCACGATCTCATACGGCATCCGGGACATCGATTCGACGCCCCCGGCGACGTAGACGTCTCCCTCGCCGCATAGGATGGCCCGGCCGGCCATGGCCACCGCCTCGACGGAGGAGATGCAGTTGCACTGCATCGTCATGGCGTGCGCTTTCTCCGGAAAACCGCAGCGCAGCGACGCGACGCGCGCGAGGTTGGGCGCCACGATGTCCTGGGCGACCCAGCCGGCGAAGAGGCCGTCTACGGCGTCTTTCGGGAGACGCGTCTTCTCGATGGCCGCCTCGACGGCGAGCTGCATGAGGTTCGGGGCGTCGATGTCGGCCAGGGAGCGGGAGATGTGCCCGACGGGGGTCCGCGCCCCGCCGCAGATGACGATGGTCTTTGAGTGTGCCTTCATGGGCGCGATTCTACCCCAAATAGAGGGGGCCGTCTAGCGCGCGCCGAGGGTGATGGTGAGCGTGAGGGTGCCGCGGCCCCGCTGGACCTGGAGCACGACCGTGTCCTGGGGGGCTTTCTCGCGGAGGAGCGCCCCCAGGATGACGAGGTCCTGGGCCGGCTCGCCGGGCAGAGGCAGCCCGTCCACGGCGACGACCGTGTCGCCGGCCCGCAGGCCCGCCAGGGCGGCCGGCGAGCCCGGGCGCACGGCCTCCACTCGCGGCCCGGACCCGAGGCCCGGGTCCGCGGGGTAGAACACCGCGCCCAGCCACGGATTCGAGATGGTCCCGAGGGAGACGTACCGGGCGACGGCCTTCTGGAGGTCGGCCGAGGCGATGGCGAGGGAGATGCCGTCGAAGCCGCCGCCCTGCGACTTGATCATGGCGTTGATCCCCACGACCTCGCCGCGCTGGTTGAAGAGCGGCCCGCCGGAGTTCCCTGGGTTGACCGCGGCGTCGTGCTGGATGTAGGTCACGTAGCCGTTGCCGCGCAGGCCGAGGCCGCTCACGATGCCGCGGCTGACCGAGAAGGGCATGCCCAGGGGATAGCCGATGGCCAGGATCGGCTCGCCCTCGGAGAGGGCCCGGCTGTCGCCGATGGCCACGGTCGGCCAGCCCGCGGGGTTGGGCGGCAGCTGGAGCAGGGCGATGTCCTTGGCGGCGTTGCAGGCGACGACGATCGCGGGCCCCTGCACGCCGTTGGCGAAGCGGACCATCACGGTCCGGCCCACGGCCGGACCCGGGCCGTCCACCACGTGGGCGTTGGTGACCAGGAGTCCGTCGGCGCGTACGATGAAGCCGGAGCCCATGGAGCCGCGGGCGGTGAGGATCTGGACCACGGCGGGCTTCACAGCGCGGACGACCTGTTCGGCGGAGAGCGCCGGCTTGGCCGCGGCCGGGGCGGCGGGAGAGCCCGCGGGAACCAGGAGGACCGGCACCGCGGGGTTGGTCAGGGTCCCCGGCTTCTCGACGAGGACGATCCGGGGCTGCTGAGGGTCCGGATCGAGCGCGCCGCCGGGGAGGGACGCGGTCATGGCCCCGGCCAAAGTGGAGAGTATGAGCCCGATGGTCACCCAGCGCCGCCAGCCGCCGCCCTGGGCCGCCTGGCGGCGGTAAGAGAGGTAGTTCGTCACGAGGAAGCCCGCGCCGGCCAGGGTCACGGCGGCGGAGACTGCGGCAGCGGCGAGCGGGAGCAGGTGCATGGGCGCCATATAGCCGGCCGAGATCGCGATGATGTTGAAGACGAGGTGGGCGACGAAGGGGGCGGTGAGGGAGCGGCTCCGGTAGGCCGCGTGCGCGAGGGCCAGGCCCATGACCGCGTTGAACACGAAGACGTAGGGGTGGATGCCCCAGGCCGCGAAGTGGGCGGTCGCGAAGGCGAACGAGGCCATGGAGGCCGCGATGGAGTAGGCTTTCCCGGAGACGGCGCCGATCCCCCGCAAGACCTTCTGGCCCGCCGAGCGCAGGCCGAAGAGGTCCGGGACCTCGTCGAGGACCGCGGCGGCGCGGCGGGCGACGGGCCGCAGGGCCGCGAGGCCCACGAAAGCGAGGCCGAAGGCGAGCAGGCGGTAGTGCAGCTCCTCGAAGAGCACCAGCCGCGGCAGGGTCAGCAAGAGGAAGTGCACAGGCGACGCGGCGAGCGCACCCACGATGCCCGCGGCCCCGAGGCTGGTGAGGAGTTCGATCCGCCCGAAACCCGCGAGCAGTCCTCCAGGGATGAAGGTCTGCCAGGGGAGGGCCTGCAGGACGGGACGGACCACGGTGTCGAGGAGGGCCGCGATGCCGATCATGTTGAGGCCCCACTTGAGGCCGTAGCCGCCGTTCGTCTTGAGCCCCGCGAGGATGCGGCCCCAGCGGGTCCCGGGGCCGGACTGCGCGGCTTTCAAGGCGGGAGGGCCGCCGTAGTCGTCGGGGGAGAACTCCGCGCGGCCGAACCGGGCGCGCAGGAGCGCCCATTTCGAGAGGCGGGTGCCGGAAGCGGCCGGGACGGGGGCGGGCTCCTGGACCGGGTCGGCGCCGGCCCGCGTGCGCGTCCCGTCGAAGAGGCTGGACATGCCGGCCGTGAAGGTCCGGGTGTCCAGGGCCTGAGACTGCCCCTGCGGGACGATGCCCGCCTGGACCGTGTCCCGCAGAGCAGTGACCGCCGGGGTCTCCCCGGATGGAGACTTCCCGGATACGGCCGAGATGCCCGGCGCCGCGGCCGGGAGGTCCGGGGCCGCGGCCGATAGCCGCGGGGCGACGGCGAAAGCGGCCGGGGCCGCGGGTCCCGGCAGGACCGGGGACGCGCCGGCCCCGGTTTGGACCCGGACGCTGTCGACACCGGGCAGAGCCGGGGTCAGGGAGACCGATGAGCCGAGGCTGCCGGAGTCCAGCCCGGCCGGGGCCAGGAGGGAGACGCCGTACGCCGGGAGATTGACCTGCCCGGACTGGACCTTCACCTGGGCGATCTGCCCCGCGGCCGCCGCGGCGCGCAGGACGGGGTCGGCGTTCAGGGCCAGGGCCAGCAGGAGCGCTAGGGACCGTTTCACGACATCTAGCATAGCAGGCGGCGCCGCCCACGACTTGGGCCTAAGGGGAGCCGGGGGCGCGGATTTTGGACCCCTCTCCCGCATGGGACCAAGAGCCCGTAAAATTCGTAGAATCGTCCCCAGGGCGTCACTATGAGGCACCTCGTATTCATCGGCTGCCATCTCGGCTACCCCATGGACCGCACTCCATTGGGGGGGGGCGCCATGGTCGGACTCCAACTGGTCCGGGAGTGGGCCAAGTCCCCGGAATGCCGCCTCACCGTGGTCGGCGCCGGGTCCCACCATCCGGCCCCGGGAGTGGATTATGTGCGGCTCCCCCAGGAAGGGCGCGATCCCGACCTGGCCAAGCTGTCCGAGTTCGGGTACGCGGCTTTCTGCCAGGAGTTCGAAGCCGCGACCACCCGCTTCGTCCTGGACCGGCGCGACGTGTTCGACCCCGCCCGGACGGTCGTGGTGGTCAACGACATCTCCGAAGGCCCGGACTTCAACCGGCTGGCGGAGGCCGGCTACAAGGTCGTCTCCATCTGGCACGTGGATGTGGTCGAGTATTTCAGCCGGATCTATCTCAACGACCTCGTGCCGCCCCACCGCTGGACCTGGGCCTTCTCGCAGTTCGAGCGCTGGGGTCTGGCCCGGCTCCTGCCGGAGATCCTGCGGCTCGTCTTCGTGAAGCAGCGCCATGCCGTGGAGAGCTCGGACCTCATGGTGCTCCCATCCCGGCAGATGGCGGAGACCATCCTGCGCTGCTATCGCGGCATACTCCAGAACGGGTCCAAGCCTCCTTTGCACCTCCGCACCCGGGTCCTGCCCTGGGGCGGCTGGCGCGAGGAAGTGGACGAGGGGAAGGTCGCGCTGGAGGTCTCCCGGCTCCGGGAGCACTATCAGCTGCGGCCGGATTCCCGGGTGGTGCTGACCATGAGCCGCATCTCCCCCGAGAAGGGCATACACCTGCTCCTCGAGGCCCTGCGCCGCCTGGAGTCGTCCCCGCGGTTCCGGGCCACGGACGTCTGCCTCTTCGTGTGCGGGGAGACGGCTTTCATGCGGGGAGAATCCTACGGCCGGCGCGTGCGGGCCGACGCCGAGCGCCTGCGGCGGTTCCGGGTCTTCTTCCCCGGCTACCTCTCGGCGTTCGAGAAGCAGGCCTATTTCCGTCTCGCGGACCTTTTCGTCTCCCCGTCGATACACGAGAGCTACGGGCTCACGTTGGTGGAGGCCATGCAGGCGGGGCTGCCGGTGCTGGCCAGCGACCATTACGGCGTCGACGAGATCCTCCGCCCCGGCTACGGCCGCAAGGTCGCCTATTGGCCCTCGGCGCGCCGCAGCCGGAACCTGGCGAGTGCCCTGGAGGAGATGCTGGCGGACCCGGCGGCGCTCAAGCGCATGGGAACGGCGGCCCGCGAGGCGGCCCGGCATATGGATTTCGCCGACACCGCCGCCAAGCTGCTGTCCGAGGCCCTCGGCCTCATTCCGGAAGGGGTGGCGAAGTAGATGGAAGGCCGCCGCGTCGGCCTGCGCCCGCTGGCGGACTCCGACGCGGAGGCGCTGTTCGACGCGGTCAGCTCCTCCCGCGAGGGGTTGAAGCGGCGGCTGCGCTGGGTCCCCGCCGTGGGCGGCGCGGAGGACGAGCGCCGCTTCATCGCGGACGCGGCCGCGCGTGCCGCGGCGCGGACAGCCGTGGTGTGGGGGATCTTCGAGAACCGGACGGGGCGCCTGGCCGGGGTGATCTCCCTGGTGGGGATGGAGGACGCCGAGCGCGCGCAGGGCCGCTTCGGGGCTTGGGTCCGGACGGACCGCCAGGACCGCGGCTTCGCGGTGGAGGCCGGGAGACTGGCCATCGAGTTCGCCTTCCGGCGCGCCGGACTGCACCGGGTGCACGCGCGCCTGGACCCCGCCAACCGGCCCTTCCGCAAGGTGCTCAAGAAACTCGGCCTGCGCTACGAGGGGTGCCTCCGCTCGGACCGGCGGCTCAACGGGCGCTGGGTCGACCAGGAATGCTGGGGCCTGCTGCGGAGCGAATGGAAACCGTGAGGAAGAAGATCCTCGTCGCCGACGACGACAAGGAGTGCTGCGCGCTCCTGACCGATTACCTCACCGAGCTCGGCTATGAGGTCGTGGTGGTCTTCGACGGGGCCTCGCTCTACCGCCGGGCTCCCGAGGTCCGGCCCGACCTCATCATCTCGGACCTGGAGATGCCGGGCCTCAGCGGCGGCACCGTGGAGATGCTCCTGCGCGCCTCGGCGCAGACCCGGGACATCCCCATCATCTTCATCACCGGAAAATCCCCCGACCGGCAGGCCCGTCTGGTGGAGTTCCGTGAGGGGAAGCGGATACTCTGCAAGCCGCTCGACCTCAAGGAGTTCGCCGTCGCCGTCCAGGAGGAGCTGGGCTCGGACTGAGCCCCGGGGCGAATGGAACTGCGGACGGTCGGGATCGTGGGAGCCGAGGGCATCGGCGCGGGGATCGCGCAGATCTGCGTCCAGGCCGGACTCGAGGTCATCCTGGTCGACGACACCGAGGAGATCCTGGGGGCGGCCGAGGACCGTATCCTGCGCGGCCTGCAGCGGGCGGAACAGCCCGGGGCCTTCAGCCTGATGCGCAAGGCGACGCGCCTGGACAAGCTCGAATCCTGCGACCTCGCCATCGAGTGCGGCCTGGAGGCGCCGCAGGCCAAGCAGGACCTGCTGCGGCGCATGGACTCGCGGGTCTCCCGTTCCTGCGTGCTGGCGGTGCAGACCTCGGCCCTGCCCGTCGCCATCGCCGCCCGGGCGGTGGAGAACCCGGAGCGCGTGGTCGGCGTGCATTTCTTCACGCCTCCGACGATATCCAAGCTCGTCGAGGTCATCCGGTACGAGCACGCATCCGAGGAGGCCATGGGGACCGTCCTCGATTTCGTGTCGCGCCTGGGGAAGACCGCGGTGCGCTGCAAGGACACCGCCGGGTTCATCGTCAACCGCGTCTCCCGGCCCATGTCCCTGTGCGCCATGCGGCTGCTGGAGCGGGGGCGCGGCGACCCGGTGAGCATCGACTCGGCCCTGCGCACCGCCGGCGGGTTCCCGGCCGGGCCGTTCCAGCTGGCGGATTTCGCCGGGCTCGACGAGGACCTCGCCGTGTCGGAGATCCTCTATGAGCTCTTGGGGCGCCCGGAGCGCCTGCGGCCGGCGGAGATCGAGCGCAAGCTCATCCTCCGGGGCTGCCGCGGACGCCGGGACGACGCGGGCTTCTACGCGTACCGGGAGCGGGGCTCGGCGTCCCCCAACCCCGCGCTCGCGGACCTGGTGGAAGGTTATGGGTCGGACCCGGCGAAGCCCGAAGAGATCGTCCAGGCGGTCCGGGAGGCCGTGACCGAGGAGGCCCGGACCCTGACGGGAGCGGGCATCGCTTCGGAGGCGGACGTGGAACTGGCGATGCGGCTGGGGATGCAGTGGCCGAAGGGGCCCTTCGCCTGGGAGGAACGGGTATGACGACCTTGAGGGAAGCCGTGGTCGTGGCCGCCGTGCGAACGCCGATGGGCCGGCATGGGGGGGCGCTGAGCGCCCTGCGTCCCGACGATCTCGCCGCGCGCGCGATCCGGGGGCTCCTGGACCGCGTGCCCGAGCTGGAGCCCGGGTCGATCTGCGACGTCTATCTCGGCTGCGCGAACCAGGCGGGGGAGGACAACCGCAACGTGGCCCGCATGGCCGCGCTCCTCGCCGGGCTCCCGCAGGAGGTCCCGGGCTGCACCGTCAACCGGCTCTGCTCCTCCGGCCTGGAAGCGGTGAACGCCGCGGCGCGCTGCATCCTGGCCGGGGAAGGGGACGCCTACGTGGCGGGCGGCGTGGAGAGCATGAGCCGCGCGCCCTGGGTGTTTCCCAAGGCGGACCAGGCTTTCCCGTTCGGCAACGTCACCGCTTTCGACACGGCGCTGGGCTGGCGCTTCCCCAACCCCGCGCTCGAGAAGCTCTTCCCGCTCGAAGGCATGGGGGAGACCGCGGAGAACCTCGCCGAGCGCTTTCGGATCGCGCGCGAGGAGCAGGACGCCTTCGCGGCGGAAAGCCACCGGCGGGCAACCGCCGGGAGCGCGGAGGTCTTCGCGGCGGAGATCGTCCCGGTCCTCGTCCCGCAGCGGAAGGGGCCGGACCAGGTCGTGGACCGGGATGAGACGCCCCGTCCCGACTGTACCGCGCAGTCCCTCGCCGCCCTGCGGCCGGCCTTCCGGAAGGGCGGGACGGTGACCGCCGGCAACAGCTCCTCTCTCAACGACGGCGCCGCCGCGCTGCTCCTGATGGAGCGGTCCGGCGCCGCCAAGCTCGGCCTTAAGCCGCTGGCCGTTTGGAGGGGCGCGGCTGCGGCGGGCGTCGATCCCCGGGCGATGGGGCTCGGACCCGTGGTTGCGACGCGCAAGCTGCTGGTCCGGCTGGGCTTCGCGCTGGACCGTTTCGACCTGCTGGAGATCAACGAGGCCTTCGCGGCGCAGGTGCTGGCGTGCGGGCGGGAGCTGGGGGTGGATCCGGCCCGTCTCAACGTCCGGGGCGGGGCGATCGCGCTGGGGCACCCGCTGGGGTGCAGCGGCGCGCGCATCGCGGTCACGCTCCTGCATGAGATGCGGCGGCGGGGGGCGCGCTGGGGCCTGACCAGTCTGTGCGTGGGAGTGGGGCAGGGCCTCAGCACGGCGTTCGAAGGCTTGTAACGATTCTGATATTGCAATTCCCGGGCTTGGCGATTAAACTCAATCCGCACCAGGAAGTCCGCCGAGCCTCTGGAGCGATTCCGGGGATGGTCCCCGCTTTGCCGTCATAACGATGCCTAACTTGCAGCAGGTCGTCGCCTATATCCGCCAATACCAGGCCAAGTTCCCGGTCGCGGCCCTGCGCGAGCAGCTGGTCAAGCAGGGGGTTCCGGCGGCGGTCGTGGACCAGGCGATCCAGATCGTGAAGAGCCCCGGTACGGTGCCGGGCCAGCCCCTCCCCGGTACGGGACCCGCTGCCCAGCCGGCGACCCAGCCGCCGCGCCCGGCGCCCGGAGCGCCGCCGCCCGGGCAGGGACCGCGGACCCTGCTGCCGGGCTCCGTCCCGCCCGGCCCGGCGACCCAGCCGCCGCGCCCGGCGCCCGGGGCGCCGCCGCCCGGGCAGGGACCGCGGACCCTGCTGCCGGGCTCCGTCCCGCCCGGCCCGGCGACCCAGCCGCCGCGCCCGGCGCCCGGAGCGCCGCCGCCCTCTGCGGGGGGGCCCCCGCCTCCCGCGGGCTCCGTCGTCGCGCCGTCGCTCCTCTCCCAGATGGAGGGTCCGGTGTCCAAGCCCCCCGCGGGGAGGACGTACATCCTGATCGTCGACGACGACCCGCTCATCCGGGACATGCTGGTGGCCAAGCTGGAGAGCGCCGGCTATCGCGTCACCTGCGCCGAGGACGCGGCCCAGTCCGTGATCCAGGCGGAAGGGATGCGCCTGTCCTTGATCATCTCGGATATCGAGATGCCCGGCTTCGGAACGGGGGTGGATGCCCTCAAGAAGCTGCGCGCCTCCAACCAGGTCCGCAAGAACCTCCCGGTGATCTTCGTGACCGGCATGCCTCCGCAGGAGGCCCGAAAGATCGTCCCCAAGACGGATCCGTTCGTGCGCCTCCTGCACAAGCCCGTGGACTGGCGGCTCCTGCAGCAATACATCCGCGAACTGACCGGGATGGATAAGTCTCTAATGTGATGGGACAGCTCACTTTCTGGATCGCAACCGCCGATATCCAGCGCATCAAGCGTTGGGAGACCCTTCTGTTGCGGGAGGGCTGGCAGGTCTCGGGCGTCACCAGCGCGGAGGCCCTGCTCGTGGACTCCTCCCAGGCCCGGCTCGGCATCGCGCTCGTGGACTGGGAACTGCTGCGGGGGCGGACCTCCGAAGCCATCCGCAGGATACGGGCCCAGGCCCCCGGGGTCTCCGTGGTGATGACCTCCGATCCGGGGCTCGCTCCGGACCGGGTGATCGAGGGCCTGGAGGCGGGAGCCGACGACTATTTCGTCAACACGACGGACGACCGCCTGCTGATCGCCAAGCTCAAGACCCATCTGCGGCGGATCCTGCCCAGCCTGGCGGCGGCGCTCGACGTCTTGAAATCCCCGGGGGGCGAGGTCAAGCTGGACCGCTCCCGGCAGCAGGTCTGGGTGAAGGGCACGCGCGGGCAATGGGTCGCCCTGCCCGGCCTCACCCGGACGGAGTTCCAGTTCCTGACCCTGTTCCTGGAGCAGCCGGGGAAGGTCCTGGAGCGGCATTTCATCCTGGAAACCGTTTGGAAGGCCACCTGCGGCGACGTGCAGTCGGGGACCGTGGACAAGCACATCGAATCGCTGCGCCGGAAGCTGGGCCGTTATAACGGCATGATCCGGACCATCTACGGGGTCGGCTACGTTTTTCAGGACAAGTAAGGGAGCGGGGGTTAGGCATGAGGACTATCCTGGTGGCGGACGACGACGACATGTTCCGGGAGCTGGTGACCGAGATCCTGACGCAGGGCGGCTATTCCGTCGTGCGCGCCAAGGACGGGGTTGAGGCCTGGGAGTTCATCCAGAAGAAGAAGGTCGACATGGCCGTGCTGGACCTCAACATGCCCAACATGGACGGGATGGAGCTGACTCGCAAGGTCCGGGAGACCCCGCGCTGCCAGAGCATGCCCATCCTGATGCTGACCGTGCGGGCGCTCGTGGAAGACCAGGTCTCGGGGTACGAGCGGGGGGCGGACGACTACCTGACCAAGCCCTTCGACAGCAAGATGCTCCTCGCGCGGGTCAAGGTCCTGGAGCGCCGCATCCTGAAGTGAAAAGACCCCCCGCGGAGAAGACGGGGAGTTCTTCAGGATTATTTCGTGATTGCCGGACCTTTCCCGGCTAACCTTCCAGTAGTGGCCCCTTCCACACTTTCCCTGAGGCGCATCGGCATCCTCTCAGCGGTCGCGGGTATGTTGATCACGGGGGCGGCCGCCCACGCCGCGGCCCCTTCCCCCATCACGACCCTCGGGGTCGCGGCCGTCGTCTCCACGGGTCTGGGGGCCAGCTCCATGAGCGTGACCCTGACTTGGACCGCCCCGGAGGACCAGGACCTGACCGGGGGATTCTTCTCCGTGCGCTACTCGTCCTTCGCGCCCATCCCGGACGACGCGGCGTATCTCTCCGCGAACTACTCGCTGGACATCCCCACCAACGCCGCGCGGAGCGCGCGACAGACCTATACCCTCGATTTCCTCGACACCGCGGCCACGCACTATTTCGCCGTAAAATCCACCAACTCGGTCGGCGAGACCTCCGGCCTGTCGGTCTGCGCCACGGCCCAGAGCGCGATCCTCGTCCCGGCCGCGATGGGGGGCGATTCCGTCGGCATCGCCTGGGGCGACTATGACGGCGACGGGCGGCAGGACCTGGCCGTGGTGGAGTACGCCGGGGGGCAGGCCTATCTCCTGCACAACGAGGGCGGCGGGGGCTTCACCCAGGTGATCCGCGGCGCGGGCGCCCAGACCTACGGGGCGGCCTGGGCCGACTACGACCGCGACGGGGACCTCGACCTGGCGGTGGGGGAGCGGGGCGGCGGCGCCCGCGACGCCCATCTCCTGCGCAACGACGGCGGCGGCGCCTTCACCCAGGTGGACCTTCCCGGCGACGGCGGGGGGAGCGGGGTCGCCTGGGGGGACTTCGACAATGACGGCGACCTGGACCTGGCCGCGGCGAACGTCACCGGGAACCTCGACGCGGCCATCCTCTGGAACGCCGGCGGGGTCTTCACGGCGGGCCCGATCTCGAACCTGCGCAATTCGCAGGGGGTGGCGGCGGGCGATTACGACAACGACGGCGATCTCGATCTGGTCTTCGGACTCGGGACGAACGCGGCGCTCCTGACCAACGTCGGGAACTCGACCTTCACGGCCGGCGCCCTGGCGGGCTCGGGGAGCGCCGTGCGTACGGCGGCCTGGGCGGACTATGACGGCGACGGGGACCTGGATCTGGCCGTGGCCACCGCGGGCGATGAGTACCTGCTGCGCAATGACGGCGGGAGCTTCGCGCTGGTCGCCTTGGCGGGCTCCGGCGGCGATTCGGAGGGCATCGCCTGGGCGGATTACGACTCGGACGGCGATTTCGACCTGGCCGTCTCCAACCATGGGGGGGAAGGCACGGTACTCCTGCGCAACGACGGATTTCCATCCTTCACGAAGATCGTCGTGCCCGGTTCCGCCGGGACCTCGCAGGGAGTCTCGTGGGGAGACCTTGACGGGGACGGGGACCTGGACCTCGCGGTGGCCAACGACTCGGGCATGGATGCCTACGTCGTACGCAACGATTCTCCGGCGGCGCATGCCGTCCCCGGAGCGCCCTCCACGCTCTCCGCTGCTTTCGCGGAATACTTCCCCTTCGCCTCTTCCGGGACCCTGACGCTCTCGTGGACGGGAGGGTCCGACGCCACGACGCCGGCCGCCGCGCTGGAGTACCTCGTCCGGGTCGGCACGACGACGCCGGGCAGCAGCACGACGTGGACGGTCCCGCCGCGCTTCTCGCTCGACGGCTATTCGGGAGGCGGCTCGGACCTCTACAGCACACGGCTGGGAGCCGGACAGCGGGGACTCAAGCTCGCCATGCAGAAGGAGACGACGGCCTATTGGGCGGTGACCACGGAGGACGGCGATCAGCTGCGTTCCTCCGAGTCATCGGAGGGGACGGCCTGGCTGGCGGCCCCCGCGGCCGTGGCCAACCTCGTCTCCGCGCCCTCCTACGAAGTCGCCAGCTCGTCCTGGGCGTGGGTCAAGCTGCATTTCACGGCGCCCGGGGAGAACGGTCCGGCCGGGAACCTGCAGTCGGGAGCGGTCTATGACATCCGCTGGTCCACCGCCGGGGCCCTGAATTCCCAGGCCAAGTACCTGGCGGCTTCGGGGAGTGCGCTGCTCTCCGCCGCGGGGGACGCCGCCGGGGCCGCCGCCGCGAGGACCGTGGCGGTGGAGGCGGGGAGGCCGTACTATTTCGCGCTCACGACGAAGGACGCCTTCGGGGTCCGCTCCGCCCTTTCCAACGCGACCACCGGCCTCTGGGCGCCGGCCCTGCTCGAGGTCACCACGCAGACCGCGCATGTCTCGGCCCTGCAGGGGGACATCGTCCCCCTGGCCCATGTCCGGCTCTGGGCCGAGAGCGCCAACCTTGTGTGGACCGGACTGCGCGTGCGCAAGGAAGGGACCCTGCCGGACGAGGGCGTCTCGCGCGTCGCGGTCTACGAGGACCTCAATCTCGACGGGGAACTGAGCGGCGCCGAGAAGCTGGCCACCCGGTCCCAGCTGGCGGTTTTCTCGTCCAGCGCCGCGGCTCTGACCATCAACCCGCAGACCCTGACGCAGAACACCACCCGCGCCTTCTTCATCGGCGTCGAGCTGGCCCCGGCCTACCTCCCGGTGGAGGCGGCCACGGTCTCCTTGCGGCTCGACGGCGAGGCCTTCACGGTCCTGGGCGGCGGCGTCCGTGCGATCGATTTCCCCGGCCTGCACTTCGACGGCTTGAACGACCGGCTGACCGCCGCCGTGGACCCCAACATGAACGTCACGGCCCTGACCCTGGAGGCCTGGCTGCGGACGACGGACGCGGGAGCCGACCGCGCCGTCATCACCCGCGGCAACTCCACGGGGGGCACCGGCTACCGTCTCTGGCTGGGCGCGGGGGGCTGCGCGGCCGGAGTCCCCACCTTCTTCATCGGCAACGTCGCCCTTTGCGCGTCCCGAGACGGCAGTCCCGTGACGGTCAATGACGGCCGCTGGCACCATGTCGCGGCCGTGCAGGATGCCACGGTCGGCCGCATGCTGTTCGTGGACGGCGCGCCCCTGACCGGGGCGGGCTTCAGCGGCGGGATCGGCGACGCGGTGAGCGACCTGGCCGTGGGGGGGCCCAACACGGCGGACGCCTCCGGCCAGTACCTCGACGGCGAGCTCGACGAGGTCCGGGTCTCCAATTTCGTGCGCTACTCGACCTCCACCGCTTTCGTGCCGGCCCGGCGCAACTCCTCCGACGGCAGCACGGTGGCCCACTACCACTTCGACCTCAGCGGGGAGAGCGCCATCGTCCCGGACGCCGGGGGGGTCACCGCGAATCATGGCAGCATGCAGGGCGAGCCCCAGGGCTACGGCCGCTCGACCAACACCGTGGTCAACGACGTCGCCGACGTCCTGTACGCGAGCGGGACGGACATCACCCCCTCGTTCATGTTCCGCAATCAGACGCTGGTCCCGCTGCTCAAGCTGCAGCTCTGGACCACCCGCGACTTCGCGACCGTGAACCAGGTCTCGGTCGCGCACGCCGGGACGGGCGCCGAGAGCGGCGTCGCCGACCTGAAGATGTACGCGGACGATGGGGACGGAGTCTTCGATGCCGCCGTCGACTCCCTGCTCCAGACCGTGGCGAATTTCGCGGTGGGGAAGGCTACCTTCACCCTGGCGGCGCAAGGCAAGGCGCAGACGGTCAGCGCGTCCACCAAGACCTTCTTCTTCTCCTGGGACGTGGGCGATTCCGCCCAGCTCACGGCGGACCTCGGCCTCCAGCTGGCGGCGACCCAGGATTTCCTGCTGGCCGGGTCTACCGACAGCATGGACACCGGGACCTTTCCGCTAAAATCGGCCACGCGCACGGTGGTGGGCGCGGAGGCGCGGGTGACGGCCGAGACCGTCGCCGGGGCCTGGGTGAACATCTCGTCAATCGTCTTCGTGGGGAACTTCGGAGCCCAGAACGTCGACCACTTCCATGCCGCCTGGGACAATGCCCCGGCCACCGATATGACGGAGGCGGCCCCCTCCTGGACCTCGGCCAACAAGAAGGCGACGTACACGGCCACCGCGGATGGGAGCGACTGGTATTTCCATGCGCGGGCCTTCGACCCACAGCCGGGCGGCGCCGGGACCCAGCAGGATTTCGGCCCTTTCTGGGTGGACCGCACGCCGCCCCAGGGCTCGGGCTTCGTCTCCTATGATTCGACGGGGGGAGCGCTGGGCGAGAGCCAGTTCAACGACCTCGCCTCGGGCGTGACGGCGCAGGTGACGGTCCGGGACGCGACCTCGGGGTTGAGCCTGGACGGTCCGGCGCCCGCGGCTCCGGTGAGCGGGACGGTGAGCCTGTACCGGTTCGACGAAGCCTCGGGAGCCTCCTGGGGGGACGCGGCCTCCGGCCTGAACGTCCTGACCCCCGTGTCGGCGACGCCCACGCGCGCCGCCGGGCGGTTCGGGACGGGACTGCAGTTCACCGGCAGCGAGGACCTGCGCAAGACCTCTCCGGAGCGCCTGCCTCTGGGCGCTTCCGCCCGCACCGTGGAAGCCTGGATCCGGCCGGCGTCTACGGCCGGGGCGCTGGGGATCCTGGGCTGGGGAAACTCGGAGCCGATGCGTTTCTTCCTGAGCGACGGCCGCCTTACGGTGACCATGGGCGGGGCGACCCAGAGCTTGGGCCCGGTGCTGAGCACCGGCGCCTGGCAGCACGTGGCCTTCACCTACGACGGTTCGGCCGGCCGCTTCTTCCTGGACGGGAGCGACCTGGGGTCCGCCGCGTTCGGGGTCCAGGCGACGGATGCCGGGATCCTCTATGTGGGGCGCAACGACAACGGGCAGCTCTTCAAGGGCGTCATAGACGAGGCCCGCATCCTCGACCGCGAGCTCTCGGCCGACGAGGTCGCGGCCGACCGCGGGCGCGGGGACCCCTATTTCGTCTCCTATTCCACGGACGCGGGGCGGACGTGGCGGGTCGTGGCCTCCACGCGCAGCGCGGACGTCCGCTACGTGTCCAGGACGGGGGCGCATGGCGCGGCCGCCTCCGACCATACCTTGCGGGTGGAGGCGCTCGACCTGGTGACCTCGACGAGCACCTTGACCGGGAACCGGGCCACCAACCAGCTGCGCTTCCACGCCGCGGACCTGGCGGGGAACGTGCTGACCGCCGGACCTTTCGGGGTCCTGGTGGACACCAACACCCCCGTTTCCCTCTCCACCCCCATGCTCCCCGGGAACGGGAGCTTCGCCGGTAACCGGCCGGATCTCTACTGGATGGGGCCGTCGACGCCGATGGTGCAGGGAATGGGCGGCAGGTTCTTCGTCCAGGTATCCAGCGGGGACCCGGCGTTCGGAGCCGCGAACGTCCGCATCAGCATATCCACTCCGGCGACGGTGGCGGACATCGCCGTGCCCTGGGTGACCGGGGTCTACCTCTCCAGCTTCACCCTGGCCGAGAGCACGACCTACTATTGGCGCGTCCGGTCGCAGAGCGCGCTGGGGCTGTTCGGGCCGTGGGGGCCGACCGGGACCTTCGTGACGGACATCACCTCTCCCGCGGCCTCCGGGTTCCAGGTCTTCAATTCGACCGGCGGGGTCGCGCTGGAGCCGAACTACGTGGACCTGCGGACCGGGGTGACGGCCCAGGTCACCCTGCAGGACGTCACGGCCGGGTTGTCCCGCCCCGCGGCGGCCCCGCTGGGCCCGCGGCCGGTGGCGTACTGGACCTTCAACGAGACCGAGGGCCTCTCGTCGCTGGACGCCAGCGGCAACGGCAACACCGGGACGCTGACCTGCACCGGGGGCGGCTGCGAGCCCGCGCGCTACGGCCTCACCGCGTTCGGGGCCGGCCTGCGCTGCAACGGCGGCCAGGGCCTCACCGCGGCCAAAGCGCAGTTCGACTTCCCCGCGGGGAGCGACTTCACGATCGAGGCCTGGCTCAATCCGGACCGGGTGGACAACGAGCGGGTCATCGCCGCGCTGGGAGACATCTTCGTGGGCGCCGGCACGAATTACGCGTTCCGCATCAAGGACGGCAAGCTCTACATGACCAACGCCTCCCTGGGAGGCTTCCTCACGCCCACGGCCCTGGTGTCGGCCGGTGTCTGGCAGCATCTGGCGGCCGTCATCCGAGGGACGAACGTCTCCTTCTACGTCAACGGCGTGCTCAAGGCGAACGGAGCCTGGCCCGGGAACTCGGGCGGGGCGAGCATGGACTTCTCCCTGGGCACCGCCATCAACAACCTCGGGGTCTGGTCCGGCTCCTATGTCGGGCTCATGGACGAGGTGCGCGTGTCCAGCACGGCGCTGGACGCGGGGCAGGTCGCCGATTCCTATCAGCAGACCGCCCCAGGGCGCTTCGGAGTGGAGGTGTCGACCTCGGCCGGTTATTCCTGGCAGGTGGTGAGCGCCACCGCCGCCGTGGGCGGCGCTCCGTACCTGGAGCTGAGCGGAGCGCCCGGGGACACGACCGCGAACGTCCTCTCGATCCGGAACCTGTCCCTCGCCCACTCGACCTCCACCTTGACGGGGAACCGGGGCACCAACCAGCTCCGCGTCATGAGCGTGGACCGCAAGGGCAACTACACTTTGAGCGGCCCCTACGCCGTCATCGTGGACACGGTGGCCGCCGCCTCCGTCTCGACCCCCACCCTGCCGATGGACGGGGTCTACGTCAGCACGACCCCCAACTTCGCCTGGCGGGGGCCCAGCACGGCTTCCTTGGTCGGGATGGGCGCCAATCCCGTGTTCCTGCTCGAGGTCGCCGCCAACCGGGCGTTCGCGGGCCCCGTGATATCGGTATCCACCCCGGCGGCGGCCGCGGCGGCGGACGCCTTCTATACCCAGGGCGGGTACGTCCCGGTCATCGAACTGGCGGACGCCACCACCTACTTCTGGCGCGTGCGGGCCCGGAGCGCGCTGGGGAACTACTCCCCGGACCTGACCGTCGCCTCCTTCGTGACCGATTTCGGCAGCCCCACGGCCTCGGGCTATGTGGTCTTCAACTCGACCGACGGGGCGATGCCGGAGAGCCTGAACATCGACCTCGCCGCACCGGTGACCGCGCAGGCGCTGGCGGCGGACGCGGGACCCGCCGGGCTGGCGGTCTCCGCGGTCGCGGAGGCGCCGCCCTACGGGGTGGTCTATACGACCGCGGGGGTCAGCATGCCCCCGACCTACAACGCGGAGTGGTTCGAGGGGTCGTGGGGACAGGCCTTCGTCGACCCGGTCCCCGACCCCGCCGCCGCGGTGGCGTCCTTGGCGGTATATCAAGGGAAGCTGTACGCCGGGACCTCTCCGCTGGCCAAGGTCTTCCAATACGACGGCTCCGCCTGGACCCAGAGCGCTCTGCTCACCGGGACGACCGTTTCGGCGCTCGCGGAGTTCCAGGGACAGCTCTATGCGGGCCTTTGGGACTCCGACATCCTCTATCGCTACAACGGGACGAGCTGGACCCCCGCCCACGACTTCGGCGCCCCGATCCGGATCAACGCCCTGAAGGAGTACAACGGGCAGCTCTATGCCGCCACCAGCGACTCGGGGCGGGTCTGGGCTTACGACCCGGTCTCCGGGAACTGGTACGTCGCCTTCGACTCTCCCTCGACCGAGCTCTACTCCCTCGAGGTGTTCAACGGCCGCCTCTTCGCGGGCGGCTATCCCGACATCTACATGTTCGACGGGAGCATCTGGGCGGTCTCCCTGTCCAAGAACGCGACGATCTTCGCCCTGAAGTCCTTCAACGGGGCCCTGTACGCGGGCACCGACGAGTCGGGGCGGGTGTTCCGCTTCGACCGGACCTGGAACACGAGCGCCGTCTTCGACGCCCCGGAGGACGAGATCTACCGCTTCGGGGTGCATGGGGGGCGGCTCTACGCCGGCGTGGGTCCCAGCAACACCGCCCGGCTCTACATGTTCGACGGCAGGGATTGGCTCCGAGGCCGCAGCTGGGGGAACGCGAACGACCGGGTCAGCGCCCTGCAGCCCTATGGCGGCCGGCTCTACTTCGGGATGCACGCGGACCCCGACCAGGCGGTCGTACTCGTCTCCACGCCGATCGCCGCCGTCCTCTCGGGGACGGACGGGGACCTGGGACCCCAGACCCTCAAGGTCCAGGGCTTGCAGCTGCGCAACTCGATCAACGGCAACCTCTGCGGCGGGAGCTCCGCCTGCAGCGCGACCAACCAGGTCCGCTTCCAGGTCAGCGACCGGGCGGGGGGGGTCCTCAGCGCCGGCCCCTATGCGATCCTGGTCGACCCCCTGCTCAGCCAGCCCACCGTGCAATACCCGGGCCTCGGCCAGTTCGTCCGGGAAGGGCAGCCGACGTTCTCCTGGCTGGAGGCGAGCACCCAGCCGACGCATCTGGTCCAGGTCTCCAATCAGGCCGATTTCTCGGCGCTCATCGTGAACCAGCAGACGGGCAATTTCACGCTCACCTCCCCGTCGAGCCTGCCCGACGCCGCCACCTATTATTGGCGCGTCCAGGCGCGCAACTCCCTGGGCCTGTGGACCGGGTTCTCCCTGCCCGTCTCCTTCGCCATGGACATCACGGCCCCCAGCACGGCCGCGTACGCCCACTTCAACTCCACGGGGGGGACGCTCAGCGAGCCGATGTTCGGCAACCTGATCGCCGGGGTGACCGCGCAATTCGAATTCCAGGACCTGAACTCGGGGCTCTCCCTGGTCCCGGCCAGCCTCCTCAACCGGCTGGGGACCTGGCACTTCGAGGAAGGCTCCGGGGGCCTGGCTCTGGACGCCTCCGGGAACGGGCGGCATGGGTCCCTGCGGGGGAGTCCCACGCGTCCGTCGGCGGTGGCCGGCGCCGGGATCGGCGTCGGGGCGGGGGCGGGGGACTCCGTGGACGTCGGCACCATCGCGGCCCTCGGCTACCCGGGCCTCACGACGGCCATCTGGGTGCGGCCGGGAGTGCTCACCGTGAGCTCGGCCACGGTGTGGGCCTCCGAGCAGGCCCGGCTGTGGTATAAGGCCGACGCGGGGAAGGTGCTCTATCAGGTCGAGACGGATCCGGCCAAGAACGGCGGCTGCGCTTTGGCCACCGCCCAGACGTTCAACGCCGAGACCTGGACGCATCTCGCGTTCGAGATGGCCTTCGCCGCCGGGGAGAACCGGCTGTACGTGGACGGCCGGCTCGCCGCGTCCTGCGCGGGGGCGGGCACCCCCGGGGACACGCCGTACCGTTTCGGCAACGACGGGCATATCGCCCTCGGGACCGCGCAGCCGCTCAACGGCCGCATCGATGAGGCGCGGATCTTCGGGGCCGCGCTGACCCCGGCCGAGCTCCAGGCCGAGCTCCGGGAGCCCCACTACTACCTCTTCTACTCGACCACGGCCGGGAGCCAGTGGAACGCCGTGAGCTCGACGGCGCCGGGGAGCGGGGCCTATCTGTCGGTCTCGGGGACGCCGAACGACGCGGTCATCCAGGCGCGCAACCTGACGTTGACGGAATCCACGAACTCCGCGGTCTGCGCGCAGGCGGCCGCCTGCGGGGCGACCAATCAGCTCCGCTTCATCGCGGCCGACCGGGCGGGCAACGTCCGCTCGGCGGGGCTCTTCTCGGTGCTGGTGGACACCTCGGTGCCCCTGCCGGAGGTCACCTCCCTGACGCCGCTGACCACCGACTCCCTCTACGTGACCGCCTGGGCCACGGACACCCTGACCGGCATCCAGGACTATCTCTTCGAGGCCTCCACCTCGAGCCTCTTCGATCCCCCGGTCACCGCCTCGCCGTTCGTGCCGCAGTCGACCTACACCTTCACGGGGCTCCTGAGCGCCTCGACCTACTACGTGCGGGTCATCGCCCGCGACAGCGTCCTCAACGTATCCACCCCGGCGGTCTTCGCCGCGACCGCCACTTTCGCCACGGTCGACTACTCGACCTTCGCGGTGCTGCCGGTCAGCGCCCTGCAGGACGGGCTGGTCCCCATGCTGGGCTTCACGCTCAAGCGGAGCGCGGCGGACGCCTATGCCGCCCCCTACCTGGACGGGGTCTGGGTCAAGCGCACCGGCACCGCCGCGGACGGCGACGTGGACAAGGTGCGCGTCTACGGCGACAACGGGGACGCGGCGTTCAGCGCGCTCAGCGATACCTTGCTGGCCGAGGCTTCCCTGGACTCGGGGCAGGCCCGGGTGGATCTGGCCGCGGTGGCCAAATCGCAGCTCCTGGACGTCGTGGTGAGCACCTTTTTCGTCGTGTACCGGATGGATCCGGCCGCCAGCGTGGGGCTGTCGATCGGCCTGGAGATCAGCTCCGCGACGGATATCGTCCTGCGCCATCCCGGGCACGCCTTCGGGGTGTTCCCCACGACGACCAGCCTCATCCCGATCACGGACGGCGCCAACAACCTGCTCCTGACGCCCGCGAGCCTGGCGCCCGCGGGGGGGGCGCAGCCGGGAGCCAACAACATCCCCATGATCGAGCTGCGGGGGCAGACCAATACGGGGACCAGCGTCATCAGCAGCATGGTGGTCACCATGTCCGGGACGCTGGCGCCCAACAAGATCACGGGCCTCAGCGTCTGGCGCGACGCGGATCCCATGGACGGGGTATTCGATCCGGCTGGGGACGAGCGGCTGAGCTCGGGCTTCAGCCCGTTCTCCAACGGGGTCTCCACCGTCGTGTTCACGGCCCAGACGTCCTCGCGGACCTGGACGGTAGTGGAGCGGCGCCTGTATCTGGCCGTGGACCTGGCGGCGGACGCGGAACAGAACATGGGCTTCCAGTTGCAGGTGGCGACGGAGAGTCACGTGACCCTGGAGAACTGGGCCGACACGGTGGTGATGCCCTTCAAGCCCATCCAGAGCAGCACGCTGAACGTGATCCTGCAGAACACCATCACCGTCTCCCCGCTCAGCGAGCTCCCCGCCGCCTTCGTGCAGGGGGAGGAGTACGCGGTGCTCAAGACGACGCTGACCGTGGACGCCGGGACGGCGCAATTCCGCCAGCTGAAGGTGAGCCGGACCGGGGCGGGTTCGGACGCCGACGTCGAGTTCGTCGGCTTCTGGCGCGACCAGAACCCGGACGGCGCGCCGTTCAACCGGACCCTGGACGTCTCCCTGGGTTCGGCCGCCTTCTCGGGGGGCGCCGCGACCCTGCGCTTCTCTACGCAGACCCTGATCGTCGGGACCACCTACGTCTATTTCGTCACCTACAAGATCCACCCCGGCGCCAATCCCGGCAACGAGCTCGGGGCCAAGGTCACCAGCGGCAACGACCTCACTGTCGCCGACGCCAACACCGGCGTGGCGGGCCCCTTCCCCATCCAGACCTCGACCCGGGCCATCACCGCCACCGTGAACAAGCTCCTCATCCCGGAGTGGGGGGACGAGGCCGGAGGGGCCCTGGTCCAGGGCAGCGACCATGCCGCCCTCCTGCGCCTGAAGGTGGTCTCCAGCAAGAACGAGTTCGACTGGCTGGGGCTGACCGTGAAGAGCACGGGGACGGCCGCGGACTCGGACGTCGCCGCGGTGAACGTGTTCCGGGACTACGATGGAGACTGCGCGTTCGACGTGGGCATCGACTCCCGGGTGACGAGCGGTGTGGACGTCTTCGTGAGCGGCACGGTCAGCATGGCCCTCAATCAGACCATCAGCACGATGGCGCGCTGCTATTTCATCACCGCCAGCATCGCCGACGGCGCGGTCCCCGGCAGGTCCGTCGGGGTGCTGGTCACGACGACGAGCGCCTTCAACCTCTTCGCCCCGAACGTGGTCTCCTCGGAGACCGTGAGCTGGCCCCTGAAGGGCGGACCCGTGGACATCACCCAGTTCGCCAACACCGTGACCGTGACCACGGCCAGCATCGTGCCGGCCCTGGGCGCGGAACCGGGCGCCCAATACGTCGGCCTGATGAGCCTGGTGCTGCAGACCGATGTGTCCGACGCGGAGTGGCTCAGCCTGCGCGTGGATCAGACCGGGAGCGCGGCGGACGCGGACGTGGCGTCCGTGAAGCTCTATTACGACATCAACGGGGCGGGGAGCTGGGACTCGTCCAACCTGGCGCAGTACCAACTGGTCACCTCGACCACCAACCGCTTCGGGGACAACGGGGCCAGCAGCGTGCTGCTGACTTTCAGCACCAATCCGGTGCTGTCCCCCGCCCCCAACGAGAAGCGCTTCTTCCTCGTGGTGGACCTGAGCACGAGCGCGGCTCCCGGGAAGGCCATCGTGGCGCGGGCCAACACCTCGGGTTTCTTCACGGTCAAGTCGCCCAACACGCTGAACACGAACACCAGCTTCGTGTCGGGGGCGCTGGCCATCAACCCTCCGCCCGAGACCATGTACGTGGTCTGGGGGGATTCGGCTCCCGCGACGGTCACGCAGGGCGACGCCAACGTCCCCATGCTGACCCTGCGGGCCTGGATGTCGGGGCATAGCGGGGCGTGGTCGGAGCTGAAGGTGACGCGCTCGGGGGCCGGCGCGGACGCGGACGTGCCCTTCGTCAAGCTGTACCGGGACGAGGACGGGGACGGGCTGCTCACCGTGGCCGTCGACCGCCGGCTGAGCACCGCCACCTTCGTCGGGGGCGCGGCCCAGCTGCGCTTCTCCACGCAGACGGTGACGGCTTCGACCCAGACCTACTTCCTGACCTACGATATCAAGACCACGGCGGGGACGGGGGACACCGTCGGCGCGCGCATCCCCGCGGCCGGAGACTTCAAGATCGAGACCCCCAACACCGTCTCCACGCTCAACTTCCCCCTGCAGTCGCTCAACAGCGCGATCCAGGCGACCCGCACCGGGCTGTTCGTCGTGGGCACGAACCAGGCGCCCGGGGAACTGACCCAGGCCGCCACCGACCAGGTCATGCTGAGCCTGAGCCTGCAGACCACGCAGTACGCCCTGACCTGGAACGCCATCACGGTGCGCTCGAGCGGGACAGCGACGGATTCCGACATCGCCGCCGTCAACGTGTGGGAGGACGTCAACAAGAACGGGACCGTCGACGCGGGCACCGACACGAAGATCACCTCGGGCCTCAACACCTTCCTGGGCGGGGTCGCGGTGGTGAGCCTCAATCCGGTGCAGGAGATCGGCACCCAGCAGGAGCGCTTCCTGCTCACCGTCGACGTGGCGCCCTTCGCCGAGCCGGGCCGGACCCTGGCCGTGGTGCTCGAATCCACGGCCGCGTTCAGCCTGGTGAGCCCCAACTTCGGGGTCAATCAAGGCTACCCCATCCTGTCCGACGTGAACACCTCGATGAAGAAGCTCGCCGAGCGGCTGCTGGTCCTGCCGACGGACCTGGCGGTCAACGGCATCAACCAGGGCGCGCAGGCGGCCCTGGTGAAGCTGGAGGCCCGCGCCTCGCGCAACAAGACGCTCTGGACCCAGCTCCGCGTCCAGCAGGCCGGGACGCTGGGTACCAACGAGATCACGACGGTGGGGATCTACCGCGACCTGGACGGCTCGGGCTCCTTCACGGACCCCGACCTGCTGGTGGGGAGCGCGGCTTTCAGCGGGAGCCAGGCGTCCATCGCCTTCTCCTCGGCCCAGACCGTCGCGGTCGCCACGCAGACCTACTTCATCACGGTCGAGCCCAAGGTGGACGCCACGGTGGGCGCCGATGTCCGCCTGCTCCTCCAGCAGACCGACTTCACCATCGCGACTCCGGACGCCGCGCCGGAGGCGAACCTGCCTTTCAACACCTCCGCGCCGAAGATCCTGGACGCGCGCACGCCCTCGCAGCCGGTCGTGAGTCTGGCCGAGGGCTACTTCAGCAGCAATTTCGAATACCTGCCGTTCTCCTGGGCGTCGAGCGTCGGGACCGGGACGATCACCGGCGCGCTCTACGCGGTCGGGACCGCGCCCGGCGCGACGGACATCCTGGGCTGGACCGCGGTCGCGGCGGATCAGACCGCGGTGCGGGCCTCGGGCTTTCCCCTTTTGAATGGGGCCACCTATTTCGTGACGATGAGGGTGCAGGCGAGTACCGGACCCGCGAGCCCCGTGTTCGAGAGCCCACTGGGAGTGTCCACGCACGGGGTGCTCATGGACTTCCAGAAGCCGCTGCCTCCGGCGCTGACGGTGACCAGCGGGGACAACGCGGTCCTGCTCACCTGGACCACGCTGCCGGGCGGCGTCTCGGGCATCAAGGGCTACCTGATCGAATACCAGCTGGGTTCCAGTCCCCTCTGGTACAACGCGCGGACCAAGGTGCGCAGCGACCCGGCGGCGTTCGCGGCGGCGCCGGCCGGGGCGCGCGGGGAGAGCTTCCTGCGGGCCGCCGCGCTGACCGCCGACGACCTGGTCCAGGGCAACTCCTACCAGGCCACCGGGCTGCCGGCGGGGACGCTGACCCTGCGCATCCGTTCCGTCTCCGGAGCGGGGGTGCTGAGTCCCGAGGGCGTCGTCAGCCGGATCCAGCTTGGGGCTCTGCCGGGGAGCGGCATCAGCGACGCCAGCGCCTATCCGAACCCGTTCGATTCCCGGCAGAGGTCCGTCAACATCCACTACGTCCTCAACGCCAGCGCCGACGTGTCCATCAAGATCTTCAGCGTGTTCGGCCGCTCCATCAAACAGCTGTCCTTTCCGCCCGGCGGGGCCGGCGGGTCGCCGGGCTCCAACACCGTGCAGTGGGACGGGACGGACGCCTCCGGCCAGAAGGTCTCCAAAGGCATCTACCTCGCCGTCATCGAGGCCAACGGCTCCAAATCGGTCCTGAAGATCGGCGTCATCCACTAGCGGCGGGCCCCCCCGGACTGTGCCCGGGCACAGTCGCCCAGAAGGTCCGGGCTAGCCTTCATGCCGGCGAAGGCCGGTAGCAGGCGCGGGGAACGGATTCAAAGATCCTGTTCTGGTGTGGCGCCTGGACCCCGGCTTTCGCCGGGGCGACGGATGCAATTGGACCGTTGACTCACCACACTAGAGACCCGTCTCCATCCGTATGATCCCTTCAGGATTCCTTCGTGATTGGGAGCGGATCCCCCCTTACACTATAGTGTGCGAACCGCGCGCGTCCTTTGGGGCGTGATCCTGCTGTGGCCTCTGGCCGCGGCGGCGCGCGCCGCCGGGGTCGGCGGGACGCCCGGGGAGCTCTTCACCTTCGGAGCCGGAGCCCGGGGCCTGGGTATGGGCAGCGCGCAGACTGCGGTGGTCCAGGACGTGAGTTCCGTCTACTACAACCCGGCGGGCCTGGGTCTCCTGCCCGGCCGCGAGATCTCCCTCATGCGGGCGCAGCTCTTCGAGGGGGCCACCTACGACTACATCGGCTACGCGCAGAACAAGCGCAAGCGCGCCGGCGGGTGGGGCGCGGAGTTCATCCGGCTCAACGTGGGGGGCGGCGAGGGGCGCGACGAGTACAACCAGCCCACCGGCGGCTTCGACTACTCGGAGATGGCTCTGGGCGTGGCGCATGGCTGGCGCGGCGTCTTCCATCCCAGCCTGTCGGCCGGTGTGAAATTCAAGCTGCTGCAGCGCAGCCTCGGCGGAGCCAAGGACCAGCTCTACGGCGCCGACGTCGGGTTCCAGGCCGGGCCGTGGGTGGGGGACCGGCTGCTCCTGGGGCTCGTGGCCCAGAACGTGTTCAGCATCGCGCAGGGCGGGACCGACGACAAGCTCAAGCTCCTGGTCCGCGCCGGCGCCTCGTACCGGGTCGCGGGGCCCCTGTCCTTGGCCATGGACGTCTCCAACGGGGGCGAGTTCCGCATCGGGACCGAATACGCCTGGGGCATCACGGCACTGCGCGTCGGGATGACCGACCAGGCGCTCTGCTTCGGCGGCGGGTTCCGCTTCCGCGACAAGTATTTCTTCGACGTGGCGCTGCTGAACCACCCGACCCTCGGCATGTCGCAGCGGTACTCGGTGGGCTATCGCTTCGGGTCCCAGCGGGTCGCGGAAGGCAAGAAGCCCCCCAAGATGCAGTTCTACGCGCAAGAATACCTCAACAACGCCCTGGCGGGACTCAAGAAGCGGGACTATCTGGCCGCGGCCAAGGACCTCGACACCGCCCTGGGCATAGACCCGAAGGTCGGGGAAGGCCAGTGGAAGCCGCGGGCGGAGCGCCTGCGCCGGCTCGCCAAGGCCATGGACCTGGACGCGCACCCCGAGGACCAGGAATCCTTCCAGCAGAACACCCCCGCCGCCTTCATCGCCTATCAGGCGGTCGAGGCCTACATCGGCAACGAGGACGACCGGGCCGCGCTCCTGTCCCACGTGGCGCTGGGCGCGGAGCCCCGCATCCAGGCCTACCGGCGCCTCCTGGACGCGGTCAGCGAGCTGACCGGACGGGAGAAGAAGAGAGACGAGATACTGCCGCCCGAGCGCATGGTGGCCTTCAAGATGAAGGCGGCGGTCGACGAGGTGTACCGGAGGCAGTTCGCCCAGGCGGCGGAGGCCCTGCGCGAGGCGCTGTGGGTGGACCCCAACAACGCGCTGGCCTGGACCCGGCTCGGGTCGGCCTATTTCGCCCTGGGCGACCGGGCCCGCGCCGGCACGGCGTACCGCAAGGCGGTGGAACTCAACCCCGCGGACGAGAAGCTGCGCCGCTTCATGGACGCCCAGGGGCTGGCAGCGCAATGATTCAGAAATGAAAAAGAACCAGACTACACCCGAGACGGAACCGAGAACGCCATGGAAGTCGTGATCGTGGTCCTGGTCCCGGTCCTGTTCCTGTTCCTGGCGGCGTCCATGCTGGTGGTCAGCCAGTTCTCCAGCTTCTTCCAGTTCGGCAAGTATTCGCAGCGGCGCCGGCGGGACCAGGGCGAGATCCAGGACTTCATGGCCAAGCTCGCGACGGCGCAGAGCCAGGTGTTCCGGCGCAGTCAGGACCTGGAGAAGATGACGCAGAAGCTGCAGTCGTCGAACGCGGAACTGGACCGGCTGAACGGCATGAAGTCGAAATTCCTCTCCATGGCGGTCCACGACATGCGCACCCCCCTAGCCTCCATCAAGGGCTTCGGGGAGATGCTGAGCCGCCAGGAGCTGGAAGGGACGCAGAAGAAGTACGTGGACTACATCGTGCGCGGGACGGACCAGATCAACAACCTCATGAGCGACCTGACCGACCTGGCCGTCATCGAGGCGGGCAAGCTGCGCCTGGAGAAGGTCCCCTTCGAACTGGGGTCCATGATCCGGGACGTGGGTCCGTCGATCGGGGTCGTGGCCAAGACTGCGGGCATCAACTTCGTCTACCCGGAGAACGTGCCGGCCGTGACCATCGTGGGAGACCGGTTCCGCCTGGTGCGCGTCCTCATGAATTTCCTCAACAATGCGGTCAAGTTCACTCCGAAGGGGGGGACGGTGGAGCTGATCGTCCGTCCCCTGGGGCGCTACATCACCTTCAGCGTCAAGGACGACGGCCCCGGGATCCATCCCTCGGAGCGCGGGCTCATCTTCGAGAAATTCTACCAGTCCCGCTTCCAGGACATGAAGAACAAGAAGAAGGGCTGGGGCCTGGGGCTCTCCATCGCGCAGGAGATCGTCCGCGGGCACGAGGGCGCCATCGGGGTCGATTCCGCGGGCCTGGGGAAGGGCTCCACCTTCTGGTGCCGCATCCCCCTCAAGCCCTCCAAGATGCCGGCGCGCAAGGCCCTGGCCGCGGCCCT
Organism: Elusimicrobia bacterium GWA2_69_24; assembly: GCA_001799695.1. GTDB lineage: Bacteria > Elusimicrobiota > Elusimicrobia > UBA1565 > UBA1565 > UBA10166. Next base: position 36,029 of record MGTY01000053.1, on the reverse strand, counting down.
GCTCGCCCTCGGCCTCGCCGGCGCGGCGACTACGGCGCGGGCGGCGGAGGGCCTGCCGCTCGAAGAAAAGGCGACCTTCGAGAAGGCCCTGGAGACCCGGGCCGAATCGGTGCTCCTGCGGCTCCTGGGGCCGAGCCGCTACCGCGTGGTGGTGGACGCGACGCTCGATTTCACGCGCGTGGAGAAGTTCGAGGTGAAAGGCGGCATGGGGAAGGCGGGGGAAGACCCCGCGTCGCTCTTCCTCTGGCAGAACGTCGGCGCCGAGGGGGCGGGACGCAGCGAACTCCTGCCCGGGATACCGTCGCCCGAGCCCCTGGCGGGATTCGGGGGGGACAAGTCCTACGAGCGGCAGAACTCCTTCCCATCCGCTTTCGTCAAGCGCCTCGCGGTGACCCTGCTTCTCGACGATTCGATCGCGGAGAAGGAGGCCAACGCTATCGGCAAGATCGTCCAAGACATCCTGCAGCTGGATCGCGAGCGCGGGGATGTCTTCGACCAGGTCCGCGTACCGTTCGCTCCGGCGTGGAAAACGATCTGGTATCAGCCGGAGGCGATCGGGCTGCTGTTCAAGTATACGCTCATCGCCCTCATGACGCTGATCACCTTGGTGGTGGTGGCCCTGTGCTTTCTCAAGCTGGCCGAGGCCATGGATTCCATGGCCCAGGCCCAGGCGCACCAGCTCCAGATGGATTTTGGGCCGAAGGGGGAGGAGGGGAAGGCGGGAGAGGAGGGGGAAGAGGAGAAGAAGGCCGCCGATGAGGCCGAGCCCGGCAACAAGATCTATTTCGAGGTGAAGCCGGAGCAGTGCGAGACCCTCATGGAGATCCTGCGCGGCCAGGAGCCGGCCAATTTCGCGCTGGTGGTCGCGCACCTCAAGCCGGAGACCCGCCAGCGCTTCCTGTCCTTGCTCCCCACCTCCCTGCACAGCGAGGTGGTGTTCCATCTGGGGAACATCCGTTTCGTGGAGGCCGACGTGGTCTCCACCATCAAGGAGGAGCTCGAGCGGCGCCTGGAGAGCGCGGTCGGCGGCCACCGCAGCCTCCTGGAGCTCATCGACCAGACCGACGTCAAGCACAAGCGGGAGCTGCTCAAGATCCTGGAGCAGCGCGACCCGGCCCTGGCGCGCCTGGCCCGCAGCCGCATCCTGCTCTTCGAGGACCTCCAATACCTGGATATGCGGGACTGGTCCGTGGCGCTCGGCTCCGTGCCGCTGGAGGACTGGGCGACCGCGCTGTTCCATTCCGACGACGCCATGCGCGAGGCCGTGCAGAGCCAGATGCTGCCCAAGACTTGGGCCATCATCGAGCAGATGATGCGCGGCGTGCGTGCGGTGGAGGCGGTCGGGGAGGAGGCGCAAGAGCGGGTCGTGCAGATCGTCATGAAGCTCATCAAGGAAGGGCGCGTCGTGAACCCCGCCATGCACCGGCAGGCGCTGGTGGAGATGGAGGCCGAGTCGGCTGCGGCCGGGGAGACGGCGCTCAAGCCGGCCTAGACCATGGCCAATGTAGACGGACTCCTGGCGGCATTGCGCGGCGAAGCCCCGCCCGAGGAAGCCCCTCCGTCCGAGGCGGCTCTCTCCGCCGCGGCATCCGAGGAGGCGTTGTCGCCGCTGCGCCAGCGCCTCGAGGAGTTGGAGCGCAGGCTGGGCGAGATGGCGGCGCCGCCTCCGATGGAGATGGCTCCCAACGACGGCGCGCCCCCCGCGCCGCCGCCGCCGGAGCCGCCCCAGGCTCCCACGGAGCTGGCGATCTTCCTGCAGACGCGCATCGATCTGATGGAGAAGCGGCTGGAGAGCGCCCAGCAGGAGGCTCTGCGGGCGAACCTCCTTCTTAAGGAAAGGGAGGAGGCCCAGCGCAAGGCCCAGTCCGAGGTGGAGGACCTGTTCCGGAACATCCGGGAGCAGCAGCGGGCGTCTTCATATGACGGCCTGCTCCGCCAGCAGCTTTCCGCCTCGCAGGCCCGGCTCCGGGAACTGGAGTCCCGGCTTAGTCTCGCCGAGCTGCGTATGGTGCCGGCCGAGGAAATCCTGCGCTGCCTGGAGACGGACGAGGGCCGCGCGGAGCTCCAGCGGCGCATCCAGGAGCAGACGGCCCGGCTGGAGGCCTCTCCCGCCGAGCCCGCGCCGGCGGACCCGTCCGGACCGGTCCCGCCCGCGCCTCCCCCGGAGGGCGCCGGTCCGGCTTCGCTCCCCGAGCTTTCCATCGTCCTGGGCCGCGTCGCGGACCTGGAGCGGCGCCTGGAAGAGGCCCATCGGGAGCGGGACCGGGAGCGCGAGGCGCGGCGCCACTGGGAGGAGACCCTCCTCGCCACGCTCCAGCAGACGCGGCGGCAGTGGCAGAAGGCGGGCGGGCCGGAGCTCCTGGTGGAGGCGGCTCTGGAGACTATGGTAGATTCCATCAAGCAGAGGGACGCCCTGGCCGAGGAACTGGGGCGGGCCGCGGCGTCCGTGCGCGACGAGCCGCCCGACTCCCGGACCGCGCCCCTGCTGCGGGCGCGCGCGGCGGAGTGCCGCCAGCGCATGGAAGCCCTGCAGGAGAAGATCGACAAGCAGATGGCCGTCGTCCAAGCCTGGGTGGAACGCAACAAGGGAAAAGGGAAGGGATAAATGGACCTGGCAACGATGATCGGGACGGCGGGCATCATCGCGTTGATGGTGGTGGGCATGGCTTCGGGAGAGGTTTCGCGCGTCTTCCTGAACCTGCACGGCCTGCTCATCGTCTTCGGCGGGACGGCGGCGGCCATGCTCGTCAACACTCCCATGCAGTACGTGCGCGAGACCTTGATCGCGATGGCCTCCCTCTTCCGCCGCGACCCCTACGACAACGCGCAAGAGGTGGTCCCGCTCATCACCCGCCTGGCGGAGATGGTCCAGCGCAACGGACTGGGGTCCCTGCGCAACGCGGACCCCAACGTCGCGGGAGGGTTCCTGGCGGCCGCGGCCACCACGGCCCTCGAATACAACAACCCCGAGTTCGTACGGCACACCCTGGAGACCGAGGTCAATAACGGGGTGGACCGCGCCAACGAGGTGATCAACGTCATCCGGACGGCCGGCGTCGTCTCGCCGATGTTCGGGCTGATCGGCACCCTGCTCGGCATCATCCAGGTGCTCAAAAACATCGCCAACCCGGACATGGTCGGGAGCTCCATGGCCATCGCCATCACCTCGGCGTTCTACGGCATCATGTTCGCGAACCTGGTCTGCATCCCGGTGGCCGGCAAGCTGCGCATGCGCCTGTGGGAGCAGATCAAGATGAAGGCCATGGTGATCGAAGGCGTCATAGGGATGATGCAGGGGACCGTCCCGCTCGTGCTGGAGCGCAAGCTCATGGCGTTCAAATAGGGACGATGGCCATCTACCGATTCCGCAAGGAGGAGCTCGAGGGGCAGCTGAACCGCAACGCCCTCTGGGCCATCGTCTACGGGGACATGATGAGCTACCTCATGATCCTCTTCCTCCTCATGCTGAGCTGGACCCTGTCCAAGCAGGTCAAGGACCCCAACAAGATGAAGGTGGAGGAAGCCTACGCCAAGGTCATCCGGGTCTTCGGGGGGGAGATCCCCAAGGAGATGGCCGAGAAGGCCAAGGAGCGGGACCTGAATAAGCTCTTCTCCGAGAAGCTGCAGGAGGACGTGGAGAAGGGGGAGTTCGGCTCCAACGCCAGCGTCATCGTCGGCGAGAAGCGCATCACGCTGAACCTGGGCGAGGGAGTGCTCTTCGACTCGGGCAAGGCGGAGCTGAAGCCCGATGCGGTCCCCATGCTGGAGCGGCTGGTCTCGGGGGTGGTCAGCCGCAAGAACCAGATCCGGGTCGAGGGGCACACCGACGACCGCCCCATCCGCGGCGGGAGCTACAAGTCCAACTGGGAGCTCTCCATGGCCCGCGCCTACACCGTCCTGGGACAGCTGCAGGCGGCCGGCGTGGAGCCCCAGCGCCTCTCCGGCGTCGGCTACGGCGAGTACCGGCCGGTCGCCGACAACCGGACCCCCGAAGGCCGCGCCCAGAACCGCCGCATCGAGATCAGCCTCTTGCGCGAAGAAGGCGAGTGAGCATCTGAAGACCAAGACCCTGAAGAAGAACAAGGTCCACGTCGTCACGCTGGGCTGCTCGAAGAACCTCGTCGACTCCGAGGTCCTCATGGCGCAGCTGCGCGAGAACCGCTTCACGGTCGAGCATGAGACCGACTGCACGGACGCGTCCGTGGTGATCGTCAATACCTGCGGCTTCATCGAAGCGGCCAAGAAGGAGTCGATCGACGCCATCCTGCGCTTCGGCGAGGCCAAGAAGCGCGGGCTGGTGGACAAGCTCATCGTCACGGGCTGTCTGTCGGAGCGCTACAAGGCCGAGCTGGCCGCGGACATCCCGGAAGTCGACGCCTTCTTCGGCACCAAGGACCTGCCCGCCCTCCTTAAGGAGCTGGGGGCCGATTTTAGACGCGAACTGGTGGGCGAGCGCCTCCTCGCCACGCCGCGGCACTACGCCTATCTCAAGATCTCCGAGGGCTGCGACCGGCCCTGCTCTTTCTGCGCCATCCCGCGCATCCGCGGCCGGCACGTGTCGCGGTCCATACCGGAGCTGGCCGCGGAGGCCGCGCGCCTGGCCGCCGGGGGGGTGCGCGAGCTCGTCCTTATCGCCCAGGACTCCACCTACTACGGCCTGGACCTGTACGGGAAGCGTCGCTTGGCCGACCTCCTCAAAGCCCTCTCCGACCTGCCGGGGATCGACTGGATCCGGGTGCACTACGCCTTCCCGGCCGGGTTCCCGAGGGACGTGCTCGACGTCATGCGCGCGCGCGCCAACATCTGCAAATACCTGGACCTGCCCGTCCAGCATGTGAGCGACCGCATCCTCGCGTCGATGCGGCGCGGCACGACCCGGGCCAAGACCGAGGCGCTGATCGCCGCCATCCGGGACCGGGTGCCGGGCGTGGCTCTGCGCACCACCCTGATCGCGGGCTACCCCGGCGAGACCCGGGCCGAGCACGAGGAGATGGTCGACTGGGTGTCGCGGATGCGTTTCGAACGTCTGGGCATCTTCTCCTATTCGCACGAGGAGAACACCCGGGCCTACCGCCTCCCCGACGACGTCCCGGCGCGGGAGAAGAAGCGGCGCTGCGAGGCCGTGATGGCCGTGCAGCGGGGGATCTCCCTTTCCCTCAACCAGGCCAAGGTGGGCAAGACCCTGAAGGTGCTCATCGACGCGAAGGAGGGCGGGACCTTCATCGGGCGGACCGAGCACGACTCCCCCGAGGTGGACAACGAAGTGCTGGTGGACGCCCGCCGGAGTTCCCTGCGCATCGGCGGCTTCGCCGACATCAAGGTCACGGCCGCCGAGGAGTACGACCTCATCGGCGTCCCTGCCTGAGGGGCGGGGACCCGCGCCTACTGCTTGCGGCGGTCCAGCTCGTAGTGCGAGCCGGGGCTGCGCTTGGCGAACTTCTTGAGCTCCGCGCCGATCTCGCTGACCTGGGCGTAGGAGGTCAGCGGTTTGAGGGCGTTGTGGCAGACCCCGATGGCGATGGAGAGCAGGGAGAATTCGACGGTGTTCCCCTTGCGGTCCTGTGAGAGGATCTTCCCCCGGCGACGGTCCTCTTCTCTATAAAAGGAAGGGGCCAGGGCGGCGAACTCCGCGATGAGCTCCCGACTCAGGGTCTCCATGCGGTCCGGGACCGTGACGGCGATGAAGTCGTCGCCCCCGATGTGGCCGACGAAGCAGCCGCTCCGGCGGGCCGCTTCGATGAGCAGGCGGCCCGTGGCGTGGATCACCCGGTCCCCCGCGTCATAGCCGTAGGCGTCGTTGTAGGCCTTGAAGTCGTTGAGGTCGATGTAGAGCACGGCCAGGGGGCCGCCCGCCGCGATCGCCTCAGTGATGCGGGTCTGGATCGACAGGTTCCCCGGCAGGTGCGTGAGGGGGTTCGCGTCCAGGCCCTGCCGCGTGCGCCGCAGGATCATCCGGATCCGCGCCAGAAGCTCGGGGATCCGGATCGGCTTGGTGATGAAGTCGTCCGCACCGGAATCCATCCCCAGGATCTTCTGGTCCATCGCGCCGGCGGCGGAAACGATGACGATGGGGAGGTGGTGGTAGGCCGGGTCGGCCTTCAGCTCCCGGCACACCGCGAAGCCGTCCTTGATCGGCATGCAGAGGTCCAGGATGACGATGTCGGGGGGGGAGGCGTGGATGAGATCCAAAGCCTCCTGGCCGTTGAGAGCGGTCCGGACCTCGTAGTCCTCCAACTGCAGGGCTTCCTGCATCAGGCTCAGGAGGTCCGGGGAATCGTCGGCGACGACGAGTCTGACGCGTTCCGCCATGGCGCTAACGATACTTTATCCGCGCCGTCGTTGACAACGCCCGTCGTCGGGCCGTATGGGTAGAAGCGCCGTGTTTTCTTGCGAAAATTGACACCTATCAATGATATTGGTAGAATCCCGCGTCGCTCTTTGGATGCAACCGAACCCGCCCGCGCCCGGAGGCCGGAAGCGGCAGTCCAATCCGTGGGCCTTGGCCTGGACGGCGGGCAGCGGGTTGGCGCTGTCGGTGCTGGTCGGCCTGCTCGGCGGCAAATTCATCGACGAGAGATCGGGGACCCAGCCCTGGTTCTCGGTCGCGGGAGCCTTTCTAGGCATCGTCTTTGGCCTGTACAAGCTCATCCGGGACGCGTCCAAGACTCGCCAGACTGATCGCTAGCGCGGCGGTCGGCGCGGCGGCGGCCGGCGGCGCGGCCGCCCTCGCCTGGGCGTCGCTCGGGCCCGGCCTGGCGCGGTGCGTGGGGATGGGCCTGGGGGCGGCGTGGGCGGCGGCGTGTCTGAGCGCGGCCCTGCTGTGGTGGGCGCAGGCGAAGCCGTTCCCGACGTTCTGGAGGGCCTCGGCGGCGGGGCTGGCGGTCCGGGGCGCGGGGCTGGCGGGTCTGATGGTCTGGGCCTGGAAGTGGAGTCTGGAAGAGGCCGCGGCGCTTTTGGTCTCCTATGCGGGAGCCGTCGTCGTATTGCTCGTGCTGGAAGTCGTTCGCAGCAGAACATGAATCTCGACGCGATACTCGAACACCATCTACTGGACCGCGTGCTGACGCCGCTGTTCTCAGTCGGCGGCGTGCAGTTCGCCATCACCCGCCACCTGGTCATCATGTGGTGCGTGGCCCTGTTCCTGCTCGCGGTGCTGACCGCGGCGGCGCGCGGGCGCTCGCGCCTGGCCGGGCTGCTGCGCGTGGGGGTCGAGGCGGTCGCGCTCTATCTGCGCGACCAGGTCGTGGAGCCTCTCCTGGGGCATGAGGGACGCAAGCACACCCACTACTTCCTGACCCTGTTCTTCTTCATTCTGGGCTGCAACCTCGCGGGGCTGATCCCCGGGAGCGGGACCGCCACCGGCAACATCGCGGTCACCGCGGGCCTGTCGATCTGCACCTTCTGCTTCATCGTCCTGGGCGGCATCCGCGCCCAGGGACTATGGGGCTTCCTGAAGCATTTCTCCCCGGTCCCGCCGGGCATGAACCCCTGCATCGGACTGCCCCTGGGCGCCCTGCTCTTCGTGATCGAATCCTTCGGCGTGGTGGTCAAGTGCATCGCCCTCACGATCCGTCTCTTCGCGAACATGATCGCGGGCCACATCGTCATCCTGGGCTTCTTCTCCTTGATCTTCATCATCGGCGCCGCGAGCCAGGCCATGGGCCTGTTCGTGGCCGCCCCCTTTGCGCTGGCCATGGTGGTCTTCGTGAGCTGCATGGAGGTCCTCATCGGGGTCCTCCAGGCGTTCATCTTCACACTGCTGACGGCCGTCTTCGTCGGCGGGGTGATGCACGGGCACTGAGGGCTGAGCATACCGGACCCCGTCGGCGGGGTCCGAGGCCGCACCCGGTCCGGCCGGGCGGACGCCGGGACCGAGATCAACGACATGGAGGACGCATCTATGCTGCACCTGGGATTGGGCTACATCGGATTGGGGATCGGCGCGGGACTCTGCATGATCGGCGCCGGCTTCGGCATCGGCCGTCTCTCGAGCTCCGCGCTCGAAGGCGCGGCGCGGCAGCCGGAAGCCGCGCAGTCTTTGCAGATGCTCATGATCATCCCCGCCGCGATGATCGAAGGCGCGGTCCTGCTCGCGCTGGTCATCTTCTTCCTCGCGGGGAACACCCTCAATAAGGCCGTCGCCACGGGAAGCGGCGCGCCGGCGGCCATCGAGGCTCCGGTCGGACACTGACGCCCGGAGTACCTCGGGAGCGCGCTAATGGAACGTTTGCTGAATCCGGATACGGGCCTGATCATCTGGACCATCCTGTCCTTCCTCATCCTGGTGGGGCTGCTCCGGATGTTCGCCTGGGAGCCGCTCCTGGGAGCGGTGGAGGCCCGGGAGACCTGCCTGCGCGAGGAGCGTGAGGCCGCCGAGCGGGCCCGCGCCGAGGCCGAGAAGCTGCGCCGGGAAGTGGAGGCGCGTCTGGCCGCGGCGGGGGAAGAGGCCAAGGGCATCTTCGCCCGGGCCAGCCAGGAAGGGGAAGCCCAGAGGGCCCGTCTCAAGGCCCAGGCCGAGGCGGAAGCCAAGACCATCCTGGAGAAGACCCGGCTGGAGCTCGAAGAGGAGCGCCGGCGTCTCGTCGCCCAGCTGCGCGGGGACCTGGCAGGGTTGTCGGTGCTGGCCGCGGAGCGCATCCTGCGGCGGAGCGTGGACCCCCAGGCCCGCAAAGAGGCGTTGGAGGAGTTCCTCAAGGACCTCGACCAGGGGGTCCGGAAAGCCTGAGCATGAAGACGTCCGACCGCCTCCTGGCCCGGCGCTACGCCCGGGCGTTCTATCAGTCCGCGGCTCCGTCCGGAGCGGCGGAAGCGGCGTGCGCGGAGCTGCGCGCCGCGGCCGAGGCCCTGGCCGGGCGGGAGGGGGAGTTCTCCCACCCCCGCGTGGGAGTGCCGGCCAAGAAGGAGCTGCTGCGCCAGGTCCTGGGGAAGACGGTCTCCGCGCCGACTTTGCGCTTCCTCGACCTGCTGGTGGAGAAGAAGCGCTTCGGACTGCTGCCCCAGGCCGCCGCGTGCCTGGAGGACCTCTGCGACGAAGGCCGCGGCGTGGCGCATGCCGCGGTGCGCGCGGCGGCCCCCTTGTCGGAGGAGGAGGTCGGGCGGCTGGGCAGGAAGCTGGGGGCGTTCGCGGGCAAGACGATGGTCCTGGACGTGCAGACGGACCCCGAGCTGCTGGGCGGCGTCGTCGTACGTCTGGGCGACTGGGTGTTCGACGCGAGCCTCCGCGGGAGACTGCGCCGATTGCAGGGGATTTTGGCGGGATAGGAGCGATCCGAACTCATGGCGATCCAACCGGAAGAGATCACGGGCGTGATCCAGAAGCAGCTGCAGGGGTTCTCGGGCGGGACCGAGGTCGGCGAAGAGGGGTTCGTCCTGCAGGTCGGGGACGGCATCGCCCGCGTCTACGGGCTCCAGAACGCCATGGCCGGGGAGCTCTTGGAGCTCCCCCACGGAGTCGTCGGGATGGCGCTCAATCTTGAGCGGGAGAACGTGGGCTGTGTCCTTTTCGGCGAGGACCGGCTCATCGGCGAGGGCGATCCGGTCCGCCGCACGGGGCGGATCATGGACCTTCCGGTCGGGCCCGAGCTCATCGGCCGCGTGGTCGATGCCCTGGGGGCTCCCATCGACGGCAAGGGACCGATCCTCGCCAAGAAGCGGCGCCACCTCGAGGTCATCGCCCCCGGCGTGGTGGCGCGCCAGCCCGTCAAGGTGCCCCTGCAGACCGGGCTCAAGGCCGTCGACGCCATGATCCCGATCGGCCGGGGCCAGCGTGAGCTGATCATCGGCGACCGGCAGACCGGCAAGACCGCGATCGCGCTGGACGCCATCCTGAATCAGAAGAACCAGCCCAACCGTCCGATCTGCATCTACGTCGCGGTGGGACAGAAGCGGTCGACCGTCGCCAACGTCGTGAAGACCCTCGAGGAAAACGGCGCCATGGAGTATTCGATCGTGGTGTCCGCCAGCGCCTCGGACCCGGCGCCCATGCTCTTCATCGCGCCCTACTCCGGCTGCACGATGGGCGAGGAATTCATGGTCGCGGGCCAGGACGTGCTGGTCGTCTACGACGACCTTTCCAAGCACGCCCAGGCCTACCGCCAGCTCTCGCTGCTGCTGCGGCGCCCGCCCGGCCGGGAGGCGTATCCGGGCGACGTGTTCTATCTCCACTCGCGCCTCCTGGAGCGCGCCTGCAAGCTCTCCGACAAGAACGGCGGAGGCTCGCTCACGGCGCTGCCCATCATCGAGACCCAGGCCGGAGACGTCTCGGCCTACATCCCGACCAACGTCATCTCGATCACGGACGGACAGATCTACCTGGAGTCGGGCCTCTTCTACTCCGGCATCCGGCCGGCGGTCAACGTCGGACTGTCGGTCTCCCGCGTCGGAGGGTCGGCGCAGATGAAGGCCATGAAGCAGGTCGCGGGACAGCTGCGCATCGATCTGGCGCAGTTCAACGAATTGGCGGCCTTCGCCCAGTTCGGCTCGGATCTGGACAAAGCGTCCCAGAATCAGATCGCGCGCGGCCAGCGCATGGTCGAATTGCTCAAGCAGGACCAATACCGGCCGCTGCCGGTGGCGGAGCAGATCGTGGTGCTCTTCGCGGGCACCCAGGGCTTCCTGGACGACATCCCGGTCGGGTCGGTGCGCCGCTTCGAAGAGGGCCTGCTCTCCTTCGTCCGCGAGAAGCGCGGGGAGCTCCTGCGGGGCATCGAGGAGCAGCGCGAGCTGGATGACGGCCTCCGTCAGGGGCTGGCCGCGGCGGCGGCGGAGTTCAAGGGAGGGTTCACACGATGAGACGCGCTTGGCTGGCGGCGGGCCTCCTGGCGGCGCTGGCGGCGGGGGCGGCCGCCCAGCCGCAGACGCCGGGGACGGCCCAGGGCGGGGTCATCAACCTCAGCCTCGTGGACGCCCTGGTCGCGGTGGACGCCCAGGACCTGGCGGGGGTCTTCTCCTTCATCCCGGAAGAGCAGACGCCCATGGCCATGGCCGACTACCTGATGCACGACCACAAGGCGCTCAAGAAGTTCGTCCGGAAGGGCGAGCGGGACTTGAAGCTCTCCCAGGGCATCAACGAATGGGACAAGAAGGTCCTCCTGTTCCTGGTCGGGATGAATTCCCAGCCGCTGCTCCCGCTGGGCATCGCAAGGGTCTCCCCCGCCTGGCGGGCGCGGGTCAACGCCTTGAGCCTGGCCCAGGCCCTGCCCTTGAACATCATCGTGCAGCAGCGGGCGGCGGGGCGGAAATGAAGCGCGCCCTGGTGACCGGCGGTGCGGGCTTCATCGGATCGAACCTGGCTTTGGAGCTGGAGCGGCGGGGGATCGAGGTCGTCGTGCTGGATGACTTTTCGAGCGGGCATTTCGAGAACCTGCGGGGATTCACGGGGGATTGCGTCGCGGGAGACGTCTCTCGTCCCGAAGAGTGGGCGGGCCGGGTGGGCGCCGTGGACGCCGTCTTCCATCAAGCCGCCATCACCGACACCACGGTCACCGACCAGAAGCGCATGCTGGAGGTCAACGTCGAGGGTTTCCGCAACATCCTGTCCTTCGCTCTGGAGAGCGGCGTACGCCGGGTGGTCTACGCGTCCTCCGCCGGGGTCTACGGCGCGGGCCGCATCCCCATGCGCGAGGGCGACCCCCGCGAGCCGATGAACGTGTACGGCTTCTCGAAGAAGGTCATGGAGGCGGTGGGCCGCGCGTTCCTGGCCGAGGACCCGGGGCTGACCCTCGTGGGGCTGCGGTACTTCAACGTCTACGGCCCGCGGGAAGGCCACAAGGGGAGCGCCCGGAGCATGACCCTGCAGCTTTTCGAGCAGATGCGCGCGGGCCAGCGCCCCCGCATCTTCAAAGACGGGGAGCAGTTCCGCGACTTCATCTACGTGAAGGATGTGGTGGCGGCCAACCTCAAAGCCGTCGAGGCGTCCCGGAGCGGCGTGTACAACGTCTGCACCGGACGCCCGGCGACCTTCAACCATCTCATCGCGGTACTCAACAAGACCCTGGGGTCCGCGTACGCCCCCGAGTATTTCGAGAATCCCTATTCGTTCTATCAGAACCAGACCCAGGGCGACCCGGCCCTGGCGGAGCGGGAGCTGGGATTCAAGGCCCGGTTCTCCGTCGACGACGGCATCCCCGATTACGTCGGCAAGGAAGCGGCGTTCTCCTAGCATGGCGTCCCTGCGCGAGATCCGCCGCAAGATCCAATCGGTCAAATCGACCCAGCAGATCACCCGCGCCATGAAGATGGTGGCGGCGGCGCGCATGCGCAAGGCGCAGTCCGGGATCCTCGATTCCCGGCCGTTCGCCGTCAAGATGGAGGGCACGGTCAGCGAGCTGGCGGCGCTCGAGCTGGAGGCGGGGACCCTGGGGGCGACCTGCGTCTGCGCGCGCCGCTTCTTCGGCATCCCCGCTCCGGAGGGCGCCGCTCCCGAGGCCGGGGCCGCGGGGCTGCTGCTGGTCACGGCCGACAAGGGACTCTGCGGCGCCTTCAACGCGAACCTGCTGCGGGCCGCCCTGCGATGGATCCGGAACCAGCAGGGGCGCCGGATCGCGGCGGCCGCGGTGGGCCGCAAGGGACGCGAGTTCCTGCGCCGGATCTCGGACCTCGACATCGAGTTCCTGACGGAGCTGACGGGGATATTCCCGAAGGTCTCCTTCGCGCACGCGGAGCTGGTGGCCAAGCCCCTCCTGGAGCGTTTCCAGTCCGGCGAGCTGGCTTCCCTGACGGTCATCTTCACCGAGTTCCGTTCGGTGGCTTCCCGGCAGGTCGTCGTGCGGCAGTTCCTGCCCATCCCGGTCCCGCCGCGGGCGGCGCGGGCCGACCTGCCGGACTTCGGGTTCCGGTACGAGCCGGCCCAGGACCAGCTCCTGGCCGCCATCCTGCCGCGGTACGCGAAGGCGCAGCTCTATCGCATCCTGCTGGAATCGCAGGCCGCGGAGCTGGCGGCCCGGATGGAAGCCATGGAGGCCGCCACGAAGAACGCGGAGGACCTGCTGGGGAACCTCACTTTGACGCTCAATCGGACCCGGCAGGCGATCATCACGGGCGAGCTGATGGAGATCGTCGGAGGCGCGGAAGCGCTCTCCGGCTGACGGTGAAGGCTTGAATCACAAGCCCTATCAGGAGGAGAAGGGATGAAGACCCAGAAGGCGGTGAGTGAGAAGAGGAAGCATCCCCGGTTCCCGGTCGGGATCACGATGGACATCCACGCGAAGGGACATCCCGTCGGCAAGTGTCGGGGGACCATCATGGACCTGTCGGTGAGCGGGATGTCCTTGAAGACGAACTCCCAGCTCGAAGAGGGGAGCGTCCTCTACCTCAAGCTCAACATCCCGCTGGAGATCCGCGGAGAGATCCGGCATATCCGGTCCGGCGCCGCGGGGGGGCTCTACCGCTACGGAGTGCGCTTCCACCACATCGGTTCCGAGGAAACGAAGGACAGCCGCCCCGAGAGATTCATCGCGGCGAGGTTTCAGAAATAGCACCCAGGAGATGGGTTCATGAACGCTGGCAAGCTAGTGCAGGTCATCGGTCCGGTCATCGACGTGGAGTTCCCGTCCGGGATGCTCCCGGCCATCCAAAGCGCGCTCAAGATCCCGCTCCGCCAGGGAGGGGCCGACGCCGTCGTGACCGCTGAAGTGGCCCAGCATCTGGGAGACAACACCGTGCGGGCGCTCGTGCTCGGGCCCACCGAGGGCATGTGCCGCGGGATGGCGGTCCAGGACACCGGGGCCCCCATCATGGTGCCCGTCGGGGAGAAGGTCCTGGGCAGGCTCATCGACGTCCTGGGCGAGCCCAAGGACGAGCTCGGGCCCATCCAGACCGAGGAGCGGATGCCCATCCACCGTTCCGCCCCTTCCTTCGAAGAGCAGGAGACCATCCCGCACGTCTTCGAGACCGGGATCAAGGTCATCGACCTCCTGGAGCCCTACCGCAAAGGCGGCAAGGTCGGACTCTTCGGCGGCGCCGGCGTCGGCAAGACCGTCGTCATCATGGAGCTCATCAACAACGTCGCCAAGCAGCACGGCGGCGTCTCCGTCTTCGGCGGGGTCGGCGAGCGCAGCCGCGAGGGCAACGACCTATGGCTGGAGATGCAGCACGCCAAGCTCCAGGACGGCTCCACGGTCCTGTCGAAGACCGTGCTGACCTACGGGCAGATGAACGAGCCGCCTGGCGCCCGCGCCCGCGTCGCGCTGACCGCCCTCACCCAGGCCGAGTACTTCCGCGACCAGAAGGGGCAGGACGTGCTCCTGTTCGTGGACAATGTGTTCCGGTTCGTGCTGGCGGGGTGCGAGGTGTCCGCCTTGCTGGGCCGCATGCCCTCGGCGGTCGGCTATCAGCCGACCCTGCAGACCGAGGTGGGCGAACTCCAGGAGCGCATCACCTCCACCAAGCGCGGCTCCATCACCTCCATCCAGGCCATCTACGTCCCGGCCGACGACCTGACCGACCCCGGCGTGGCGACGACCTTCTCCCACCTGGATGCCACCACGGTGCTCTCGCGGCAGATCTCCGAGCTGGGGATCTATCCCGCGGTGGACCCGCTGGACTCGACCTCGCGCATCCTCGACCCGCGCATCGTCGGCGAGGAGCATTACGCGGTCGCCCGCTCGGTGCAGAAGGTCCTGCAGCGCTACAAGGACCTTCAGGACATCATCGCGATCCTGGGCATCGACGAGCTCTCGGAAGAGGACAAGCTCATCGTGGGGCGCGCGCGCCGGATCCAGAAATTCCTCTCCCAGCCATTCCACGTCGCCGAGCAGTTCACGGGGCGGCCGGGGAAATACGTGAAGCTGGCGGACACCATCCGCGGGTTCAAAGATCTGGTGGCCGGCAAATACGACGACCTTCCCGAGCAGGCCTTCTTCATGGTAGGGACGATCGAGGAAGCCATGGAGAAGGCCAAGGCCCTCGCATGAGCCGGGCGTTGACCGTCGAATTGGTGACCCCGGAGCGGGTGACGCTGGAGACCCCCGCGGACTTCGTCGTCCTGCCCGCCTTCCAGGGAGAGATGGGCATCCTGCCGGGCCACGAATCCGCCATGGTCCAGCTGCAGGCGGGCGAGGTGCGGGTGACGGTCGCGGGGGAGGTCCGCCGTTTCGCCGTATCCGGCGGCTTCGTGGAAGTGCATGAGGACCGGATCTCCATCTTCGCGGAATCGGCGGAAATGTCCCAGGAGATCGACCTCGAGCGCGCCAAGCAGTCATTGGAGCGCGCGAAGGCGGAAAAACTCCAGCGCAAGGGAGATTCGCTGACCCTGGCCCAGGCCGAGGCGGCCATGGAGCGGGCCCGGATCCGGATCAAGATCGCGGGCCTCAAGATGCGGCCCGGAGTCCGCGGTTCCCACCCTCCCCGTCCCGGAGTATGACGGGGCCGGCGCTCCTCGCGCTGTTGGCGAGCCTCGCCGGCGCGTCGCGCCCGGCGGCGGCCCAGCCCTCGGCCCCGGCCTACGCGGCGGTTCCCCAGCCCAAGGACTGGATGCGCCTCTATCCCATGCGGCAATACGGCGCCTACTGGCACCTCCAGCTCTCCGTCCCCGCCAAGAGGTATGCCAAGGTCCGGGCGCAGGCTCTGAAGACCTTGGAGAAGGCGGGTGCGCGCCACACGGTCCCCGTCGATAACTCCATCTCCGACGACAAGACGCACTACCAGCAGTTCTCCGTCGAGCTCGGCCGCGTCCAGGCCGCCAAGGCTCTGGAGGCGCTGCGCAAGTCCGGAAGGGTCGGCCGCCTCGCGCAGGACGATAACCGGCTCTCCGGAGTGGAGGCCGAGGTGCCCGCCAAACTGGCCAAGCTCCGTTCTGAGCGCGAGCGGCTCGCCGGCGCGCCGGCGAGCGCCGAGGCCGTCGGAGAGATCCTCGCCCATCTCTCGGCGGTGCAGGCCGCGTATGACGCCTCCCGTGATCGCGTGCTGCTCAACATCGTCATCGAAGGGGAGCGGTAGGCCCGTCGTGAGACCGGCACGGCTCGTCGCGGCGCTGGCCTTCTGCGTGATCGCGGCGGGCTGTTTGCCGGAGCTGCCGGGGCCGAAGAACCCGGAGCTGGTCAAGCCCCCGCCGCCCCCCACCGACATCCGGAAGACCCCGCACACTTTCGCGTTGGGACTGATAACGAACCGCAGGGTCAGGACCCTGTCCCTGGAGGTCTTCAATACGGGGAGGATACGGACCCGGGGCGAGGTCGTCTCCGCCTTGAAGAGCTATCATGCCAAGGTCCGATTGGACATCCCCGTGTTCCTCGTGCGTCATCCCGAGCAGGGCATCCTTCTGTTCGGGACCGGTCTCAGCCCCGACCGTGCCCGCTGGGAGCAGCATGCCTGGGACCCGCTCCTGCCGAAGTCTTTCGTCTACGGGCAGAAAAAGGGCTCGGACATCGTCGCCCAGCTGGCGGCCGCGGGGATCAGCTCCGCCACGGTCCGTTGGGTGATACTCCCCTTCCTGTCTCCAGAGACCGCGGGTATGGTGGACGCATTCCCGGAAGCCGCGGTGGCGGTATCCGAGAGAGAGTGGGAGTGGGCCCGATCGCGGCAGAAACCGGGGGTCGAGCAGCCCCTTTCTCCAGAGGTGCTGGAAGGGGATATCCGATTGAAATTGCAGGATATTTCCAATGCTCCCGGATTCGGTCCGTTTGAAAACGGCCTGGACCTGTTCGCGGACGGCAGCGTATACTTGGTCGGACTTCCGGGGCGGACCCCTGGCAACATGGGGTTATGGCTGAACCTGGACAACGGCCCCGTGCTCCTGACCGGAGGGGCGGCCTATGTGATCGACAATTATCTTGATCTCGCGCTGCCGATCAAGGAACGGATCGGGGACCTTGAAGAGTTCTGGCGGAGCCTCCACATCATACAGTCCGCGCAGCGCGATGTGCCGCAGTTGATCGTTTTTCCGGGCAACGACCTCACCCCGCTCAAGCTCTTCAAACGCGCGGACATCCGCAAAATCAGCGCGCGATAAACACGCTTCTCCGACGATAAAAATAACACTTGACACGCCGCGGACTTTGTGGCATAATTTACTTACCAATCGGACGTAAGGTTCGTGTTGGGGGTTCCAACTTCCGGAGTGGTTGGCCGGAGAGCGGTAGGAACATCTGTTCTTTGAAAAACCGAAAAGTAGTTGCGAGCGAATGAGCACTCTGTTCATCCGGCGCCGCGCGCGAGCGCGGCTTAGTCTCGGACGCGTGTGAGAATGCGTAGGGGACGGAAGGATGAAAGGGTAATGAAGGATTGTAAGGTGTGCGGTTCGAAAGAACCAACCCTCGACATTAGAATCGATTTCGCTGGACCCGCTCCCGCAAGGGGGCGGTACACGAATAGTTTTTAATGGAGAGTTTGATCCTGGCTCAGAGTTAACGCTGGCAGCGTGCATAACACATGCAAGTCGAACGAGCTATCCGCAAGGGTAGCTAGTGGCAGACGAGTGAGTAACATGTAAGGAATCTACCCTCGAGTGGGGAATAACTCGCCGAAAGGCGAGCTAATACCCCATAATTCCGGATGACGGCATCGTCGTCCGAGGAAAGGCTTCGGCCGCTCAAGGAGGACCTTGCATCCTATCAGCTAGTTGGCGGGGTAACGGCCCACCAAGGCTATGACGGGTACCCGGCCTGAAAGGGCGACCGGGCACGGAGGCACTGAGACACGGGCCTCACTCCTACGGGAGGCAGCAGTGGGGAATTTTGGACAATGGGGGAAACCCTGATCCAGCAACGCTGCGTGAGGGATGACGGCCTGAGGGTCGTAAACCTCTTTTCCAAGGGAAGAAATCCCGCAAGGGTGTGACGGTACCTTGGGAATAAGCCCCGGCTAAATATGTGCCAGCAGCCGCGGTAAGACATATGGGGCAAGCGTTACTCGGAATTACTAGGCGTAAAGCGCGTGTAGGCGGATGCCTAAGTCTGCTGTGAAATCTCCCGGCTCAACTGGGAGGGGTCGGTGGATACTGGGCGTCTTGAGTGAGGTAGGGGGTGCCGGAATTCCTGGTGTAGCGGTGAAATGCGTAGATATCAGGAGGAACACCGGTGGCGAAGGCGGGCACCTGGGCCTTTACTGACGCTGAGACGCGAAAGCTAGGGGAGCAAACAGGATTAGATACCCTGGTAGTCCTAGCTGTAAACGATGATGACTAGGCGTGGGAGGTATCGACCCCTTCCGCGCCGACGCTAACGCATTAAGTCATCCGCCTGGGGAGTACGGCCGCAAGGTTAAAACTCAAAGGAATTGACGGGGGCCCGCACAAGCGGTGGAGCATGTGGTTTAATTCGACGCTACGCGAAGAACCTTACCTGGGCTTGAAGTGCTAGTGGTACCCTAGTTGAAAGGCTGGGGGACCCGCAAGGGAGCTAGCAGAGGTGCTGCATGGCTGTCGTCAGCTCGTGTCGTGAGATGTTGGGTTAAGTCCCGCAACGAGCGCAACCCCTGTCCTGTGTTGCTACCCGCAAGGGAGGACTCTCAGGAGACTGCCGCGGATAACGTGGAGGAAGGTGGGGACGACGTCAAGTCATCATGGCCTTTATGTCCAGGGCTACACACGTGCTACAATGGCGCGTACAGAGGGATGCAAGACCGCAAGGTGGAGCAAATCCCTAAAGCGCGCCCCAGTTCGGATTGTGGGCTGCAATTCGCCCACATGAAGTTGGAATCGCTAGTAATCGCAGATCAGCAGGCTGCGGTGAATACGTTCCCGGGCCTTGTACACACCGCCCGTCACACCACGAAAGTTCATTGCAACAGAAGTCCATGGCGACATGGCCCAAGTTGTGGTGGATGATTGGGGTGAAGTCGTAACAAGGTAGCCGTACCGGAAGGTGCGGCTGGATCACCTCCTTAAACTTTTCAACCTTCTCACGAGGTTGGAAGGGGTCGAACCCCATGGCACCGTCCCTGCGCAAGCAGGGAGGGCAAGCCGACAGGGTGCTCATTGGCTCGCAAATGACGGGCTCGTAGCTCAGGGGTAGAGCACACGCTTGATAAGCGTGGGGTCGGAGGTTCGAAACCTCCCGGGCCCACACTACGAGGGCCCGTAGCTCAGCCGGGAGAGCGCCTGCTTTGCAAGCAGGAGGTCAGCGGTTCGATCCCGCTCGGGTCCATGCTGAGAGCAACTAAAATTTCGGTTCTTTGACAAATCGTACGAGATCCATGTCTCCGGAGGCGTAAGACCCCGCTAGGGGGCGGTCCGAAGGGGACGACATGGAACATGCAAGGCACAAGTAAGCAAGCATCGCGCAAGCTGTACTTTGTTGTAGTGCTTGACGAATCCGTGCCGTAAGGCACGGGTCTGATTGAAGAATGAGGTCAAGCTAAGAAGTGCATGTGGTGGATGCCTTGGCGCCAGAAGCCGAAGAAGGACGTGATAAGCTGCGATAAGCCTCGGGGAGCTGCAAGCAAGCATTGATCCGGGGATCTCCGAATCGGGAAACCGCAAGTATCGCTGTGTAAAGGCCCTGCCATCTGGCAGGGAGATAGCGCAGCGAAGACAACCCAGGGAAGTGAAACATCTCAGTACCTGGAGGAAGAGAAATCAACCGAGATTCCCCTAGTAGTGGCGAGCGAACGGGGAATAGCCCAAACCGTGCGGACATGTCCGCGCGGGGTTGTAGGGCTCATCCGGTGCAGAACCAAGGAGTTACCAATCGGCAGATAGCGGAACGGTCCTGGAAAGGCCGACCATAGCGGGTGATAGTCCCGTACGCGAAATCGAACCGACTCCTGATGAGTACCTGAGTACCACCGAGCACGTGTAACTTGGTGGGAATCCGGGGGGACCACCCTCCAAGGCTAAATACTCTCTGGCGACCGATAGTGAACTAGTACCGCGAGGGAAAGGCGAAAAGAACCCCTGACGGGGAGTGAAATAGAACCTGAAACCGCATGCATACAAGCTGTGGAAGGCCTATGGGGGATCCGCAAGGTGAACCAATGGCTGACCATGTGCCTATTGAAGAATGATCCGGCGAGTTAATGGGTCGAGCAAGGTTAAGGGCTTTGTGAAAGCAAAGTCCGAAGCCGTAGCGAAAGCGAGTCCGAAAGGGCGATAAGTTCGGCTCATTAGACCCGAAGCCAAGTGATCTATGCCCGGCCAGAGTGAAGGTCCGGTAAAACGGACTGGAGGCTCGAAGTGTTAACCGTTGAAAAGGTTCTACATGAGCTGGGTATAGGGGTGAAAGGCTAATCGAACTTGGTGATAGCTGGTTCTCCCCGAAATAGCTTTAGGGCTAGCGTCGGGCGTTAAACAGCGGGGGTAGAGCACTGGTAGATGTAGGGGAGGCAACCCCTCTTCCGAAATCTGTCAAACTCCGAATACCGTTGTGAATTGCCCGGCAGTCAGTTCGTGAGGGATAAGCTTCACGTGCGAGAGGGAAACAGCCCAGACCGTCGATTGAGGTCCCAAAGTGCGTGCTAAGTGGTAAACGATGTGGATTTGCTTAAACACCTAGGAGGTTGGCTTAGAAGCAGCCATCCTTTAAAGAGTGCGTAACAGCTCACTAGTCTAGCGAATCTGCGCGGAAAATGACTCGGGGCTAAGCACGCCACCGAAATTACGGCTGTTCTTGGATCTTCGGATCCAGGGACGGGGTAGGGGAGCGTTCGTAGCGCAGCGAAGGCATACTGAAAGGAGTGCTGGAGCGCTATGAAGTGAGAATGCCGGAATAAGTAGCGAGAAACAAGGTGAGAATCCTTGTCGCCGAAAACCTAAGGGTTCCTTGAGCAACGTTCGTCGGCTCAGGGTTAGTCGGTCCTAAGCTGAGGCCGAAAGGCGTAGGCGATGGGCATCAGGTTAATATTCCTGAACCAGCCTGTTTCGTTAAGCTAAGAGGTGACGCAGAAAGGTAAGCCTACCGGGCGACGGTCGTCCCGGGGAAAGATGGTAGGGGTGCTCTTCCAGGAAAAGTCCGGAGGGGCGTTAACCCGAGAATCGAGACCAGTGCGGGGAGACCCGTGCGAAGTGGCCCAACTCCGCTGCCAAGAAAACCCTCGTAGTTTGAGACAGGTTGACCGTACCGTAATCCGACACAGGTAGGTGGGGTGAAAATCCTAAGGCGCGCGAGTGAGACTTGGCTAAGGAACTAGGCAAAATAATCCCGTAACTTCGGAAGAAGGGATACTCTCGGAGAGATCTGGGAGTCGCAGTGAAATGGGTTCCGCGACTGTTTAACAAAAACACAGGACTCTGCTGAAATCGCAAGATGAAGTATAGGGTCTGACTCCTGCCCGGTGCTGGAAGGTCAAGGGGAGAGGTTAGCCGCAAGGCGAGGCCTCGAACTTAAGCCCCAGTAAACGGCGGCGGTAACTATAACCGTCCTAAGGTAGCGAAATTCCTTGTCGGGTAAGTTCCGACCTGCACGAATGGAGTAACGAAGGAACCGCTGTCTCGGCCAAGTGCTCGGCGAACTTGTGTTGCCAGTGAAGACGCTGGCTTGGCGTGGTTAGACGAAAAGACCCCGTGCACCTTTACTGTAACTTGGCATTGGATTATAGTCTTGAATGCGTAGAATAGGTGGGAGCCTTTGAACCCCGGGTTGAGGCCTGGGGGGAGGCGACAAGTGAAATACCACCCTTTCCGGACTGTGATTCTAACGTTGCGCCGTGATCCGGCCGACGGACATTGCCAGGCGGGCAGTTTGACTGGGGCGGTCGCCTCCCAAAGAGTAACGGAGGCGTCCAAAGGTTCCCTCAGGGCGGATAGAAATCGCCCAACGAGCGCAAGGGCAGAAGGGAGCTTGACTGTGAGGCCTACAAGCCGAACAGGGACGAAAGTCGGGCCTAGTGATCCGGTGGCTCCACGTGGAAGGGCCATCGCTCAACGGATAAAAGGTACGCCGGGGATAACAGGCTGATCGGGTCCAAGAGTTCACATCGACGACCCGGTTTGGCACCTCGATGTCGGCTCATCGCATCCTCCCGCTGGAGCAGGTGGGAAGGGTTGGGCTGTTCGCCCATTAAAGCGGTACGTGAGCTGGGTTCAGTACGTCGTGAGACAGTACGGTCTCTATCTACCATGCCTGTAGGAAGCTTGAGAGGAGTTGGCCATAGTACGAGAGGACCTGGCTGAACGAACCTCCTGTGTCCCAGTTGTCCCGCCAGGGGCAGCGCTGGGTAGCGGTGTTCGGTAGGGATAAACGCTGAAAGCATCTAAGCGTGAAACCCGCCTCAAAACTAGGCTTCCCCAGCCCGCAAGGGCTCTAAAGGACCCCGGAAGACTACCGGGTTGATAGGCCGGAAGTGTAAGCGCCGCGAGGTGTTAAGCTAACCGGTACTAATCGTCCGTGCGGCTTGGCCTTATTCTTCAATCAGCGATCTGCTGATTTGTGTTTTGCATGTGATTTGTGGTATACTGACAGGGTTGGAAAGGGAATCAGTGGAGTTCGCCCCTCTAGCTTAAAGAGGGACGGTGTTTGGTGAAGTCCGCCACGCAGCCAGACTCCCGCCTAAATATCCCACCCGATCGCGCGGTCGTAAGGTATGCGGTCGGTGCGTCGAGGAGCCTACGAGGCCGGTGATTATCCCAACAGGGTGACACCCGTTCCCATTCCGAACACGGCAGTTAAGCCTGTCAGGGCCGATGGTACTGGCACCCATCTCGGTGCTGGGAGAGTAGGTCGTTGCCGGCCTCGTAGGCTCCTCGAATGAGGAAAAATGCATCGGTTCGTCAAGCAGGGGGTGCTCCCCCTGGTTGGGTTGCTTTTGTCCGCGGTCAGTGTCCATGCGCAGACCATCGCCAGCAGCGCTCGGCAGAAGGATGCCGGGTCGCTGGAGGCGTCTGTCTACTATCAAGGGACGCGGGACCAGGAGCTGAACTTCGCCGTGGGCGGCAGCGGCGGGTGCGCCGACCGGACCAACACGGTCACCTACTCCTGCGAATCGACGGCGGATATCCCAGCTGAAGGCTCCGGCGACGCGATGATCGCGAAGCTGGTGTATCAGCCCTACGAGAGCGTGCAGTACTACGTCTCCGCCGGAGTCGGGAACTACGCTCTGAAGACGGCGTCGATCACGGTGACGAACACGCACGGGGGGGACCGCCCCGGGTTCTTGTACGCGGCGGGCCTGAAGGCCGTGATCTGGCCCGAGTCGATCGTGACCCCGGCCATCGCGCTGGACGCGCAGCTGGGCTGGCAGCGGTACTATTTCAACGACATGCAGCCGGGGGTCGGCGAGAACAACGCGGTCAGCACGGCGGTCGACGAGCGCTTCGACATCTTCCACACCCAGGTCGCGCTGGAAACGAGCCGCCGGTTCAAGTTCAAGGGAGAGCGCCTGCAGGTGGAGCCGTACGGCGGGATCAAATGGCTGCGCGCCCAGGCCTGGATCAAGGACCTGCGCCGCGGCGGCCGGGCCGGGGGAGCCCAGGACACCGCGACCCCGTTCCTCGGCGTGCGGTTGCCGATTTTTGAGAAGGAGGTCTTCTTCGCGGAGGCCTCCTTCATCAATGGCATACAATTCGCGGCCGGACTCAACGTGCAGTTCGGCGGCAAGAAGGCTTAAACGAGAAGCCCATGAAACTGACCAAAGAGCAGAAGAAAGAGAAGGCGAAGGAACTGTCCGCCACGCTCAAGAAGACCCCGCATTTCTTCGTGGCGGCGTACCAGGGCCTGAAGTTCCAGGATCTCAACGACCTGCGCAAGCTGCTCAAGCCCCTGCATGCGAAGTGTCAGATACTGAAGAACTCGGTCATGGGCTATGCGCTCAAGGACGCGAAGATAGAGATCCCGGAAGCCGCCGAGAAGGCCCTGCACGGGCCGAACGCGGTCATCATCGCCGGCGAGGATGACCCCG
Organism: Elusimicrobia bacterium GWA2_69_24; assembly: GCA_001799695.1. Taxonomy (GTDB): domain Bacteria; phylum Elusimicrobiota; class Elusimicrobia; order UBA1565; family UBA1565; genus UBA10166. The sequence continues at coordinate 12,260 of MGTY01000053.1, read as the reverse complement.
TCGCTCCAGCCAAGGTGCTGGTCAAGTTCGCCAAGGAATTCGAGAAGCTCAAACTCAAGGTGGGCTTCGTGGGCGGCCGCTGGATGGGCCTGCCCGACTGCCAGAAGCTGGCCACCCTGGGCTCGAGGCCCGAGCTCCTGGGAAATCTGGCGGGCACGCTCTATTCGGGCGTGGCGCAGAGCGCCTGGGTCCTGGCGGCGCCCATCCAGAAGCTGGCCCTCGTTTTGAAAGCGCTGGAAGAGAAAAAGAAGTCCGCGGGAGCGGCCGCGTAACGACCGCCGGCAAGCCCTCGCAAGAGGATAAACCCCCGGCGACCGGGGGGCTGCCCAGAACCTAAGGAGAGAGGAAATGACGACTGCGACGAAGCTGAGCAAGGACGAGATCGTGGATGCGATCTCCAATCTGACCGTGCTGGAACTAGCGGACCTGGTGAAGGCCGTGGAGGAGAAATTCGGCGTGAAGGCAGCCCCGGCCGCGACCGCGGCGGCTCCGGCGGCGGCGGGCGGCGCGGCTGCGGCTGCGGCCGAAGAGAAGACCGATTTCACCGTGGTCTTGACCTCCGCAGGAGACAAGAAGATCCAGGTGATCAAAGTCGTGCGCGAACTGACGGGTCTCGGCCTCAAGGAGGCTAAGGACCTCGTCGAGGGCGCGCCCAAGCCCATCAAGGACGGCGTGCCGAAGGCCCAGGCCGAAGAGTGGCAGAAGAAGCTCGTCGAGCAGGGCGCCGTCATCGAATTGAAGTAGTCCGTCGCATACGCAACATAGCCGTCAGGGGGAGCGCGCCCCGGGCGTAGCCCGGGGCGCATCGGTGGACAAACGCGGGCCGGGAAGCCGTCCCGCGTAAACGGGGTTAAACCGCATGAAGCGCATCAACTTCTCGAAGATCCAGCAGGTCCAGGAACTGCCCGACCTCTTGGAAATGCAGAAGCGCTCGTTCCGGGATTTTCTCCAGGAAGACGAGACGCCCGGCGAGCGCGAGCTCAAGGGGCTGCAAGCCGCGTTCCTCGACGTGTTCCCGATCGAGTCCGCGGATGCGAGCATGGTCCTTGACTTCGTCAAGTACAAGCTCGCGAAGACGCGCTATTCGAGCGTTGAAGAAGCGCAGGCGCATGACGCCACTTTCGCCATCACCCTGAAGGCCGTGCTGCGGCTGTCTTCCCGGCAGCCGTCGGGCAAGCTCAAGCAGATCATCGAGCAGGAGGTCGTCCTCTGCGACATCCCGCTGATGACGGATTCCGGTTCGTTCATCATCAACGGCGCCGAGCGCGTCGTGGTGAGCCAGCTGCACCGCTCCCCCGGGATCGTGTTCGAGGACGACGAGGAGAAGAAGATCTCGTCCTTGGGCCGCAAGCTGTTCTTCGCCCGCGTGATCCCTTATCGCGGGGCCTGGATCGAGTTCGAATTCGACCTCAACAACGCGCTCTTCGTCCGGGTGGACCGCAAGAAGAAGTTTCCGGCGACGTCCTTCCTGCGCGCCTGCGGCATCGAGACCGACGCGCAGCTGCTGCAGATCTTCTTCAAGTGCGAAGACATCGAAGTGGCGGCGGACAACACGGATAACCTCCTGCGCCGCATCTGCGCGGAGGACGTGGTCGACAAGTCGACGGGCGAGGTGCTCCTCGAGGCGCGCCACCCCGTCACCCACGAGGCCATCAAGCGCATGGTCGAGAAGGGCATCAAGCGGGTGAAGCTCCTGGTGGGCAACCCGGAGAAGCAGAACGCCACCATCTGGGAGACCCTGCGCAAGGATCCTTACAAGAGCGCCAAGGAAGCCCAGCAGGAGATCTACAAGAAGCTCCGCGGGCAGGAGTTCATCGTCCCCGGGCAGGCCGAGCAGTACCTCGACAACCTGCTCTTCAAGAACCTGCGCAAGTACGACCTGTCAAAGGTCGGCCGCTACAAGGTCCAGAAGAAGCTCGGCATCCTGCTCCAGGCGCTGACCGACCGCAAGGACCTGCGCTTCGAGCTCCCCTCCGAACGGCGCCGCACCCTGACCGTCGAAGACCTCGTGGTCACGATGCAGTACCTCATCCTCCTCAATAACGGGGACGCGGTCTGCGAGTACGACGGCAAGCGCTTCAAGGTCGAGGTGGACGACATCGACCACCTGGGCAACCGGCGCGTCCGCGGCGTGGGCGAGCTCCTGGAGAACCAGATCCGCGTCGGGTTGGCCCAGATGTCCCGCGTCATCCGCGACCGCATGAGCGTGCAGGACAAGACCGAGCTGACCCCGCGGACCCTGCTCAACACCGCGCCCCTGGTCGGCATCCTGCGCAAGTTCTTCGGGACCAGCCAGCTCTCCCAGTTCATGGACCAGATCAACCCGTTGGCCGAGCTCACGCACAAGCGGCGCCTCTCGGCTCTCGGGCCCGGGGGACTCCATCGCAAGCGCGCGGGCTTCGAGGTCCGCGACGTCCATCACACGCACTACGGCCGCATCTGCCCGATCGAGACCCCGGAAGGGCCGAACATCGGTCTGATCACGTCGCTGGCCACCATGGCGCGCGTGAATCAGTACGGGCTGATCGAATCGCCGTACCAGAAGATGAAGACCGGCCGCTTGACCGGCGCGGTGGATTACCTGGCGGCGGACATCGAGGACGAGAACACCATCGCCCAGGCGAACTCCCCGGTGCAGGACGGCAAGCTGACCGGAGACCTCGTCTCCTGCCGCCGCCGCGGCGATTTCCCGCAGGCGGATCCGTCCCACATCGACTACATGGACGTGTCTCCCCTCCAGGTCGTCTCCGTCTCGGCGGCCCTGATCCCGTTCCTGGAGCATGACGACGCGAACCGCGCCCTCATGGGCTCCAACATGCAGCGGCAGGCGGTGCCCCTCCTCACGGCCGAACCGGCGTTCGTCTCGACCGGGATCGAGGACCGGGTGGCCCAGGATTCCGGGGCCTGCATCACGGCCAAGCGGCCGGGCAAGGTCCTCTACTCCGCCGGCGACATCATCGCGGTGAGCTCCGGCTCCGGCAAGAACCCGGAGATCGACATCTACGAGCTGAAGAAGTACCGCCGCTCCAACCAGGACACCTGCATAAACCAGACGCCGGTGATCCAGGCGGGCGCGCAGGTGAAGAAAGGGGACGTCCTCGCGGACGGTCCCGGCACGCATTGCGGCCAGCTGGCCCTGGGCAAGAACATCCTCGTGGGCTTCATGCCCTGGGAAGGCTACAACTACGAGGATGCGATCCTCGTGTCCGAGAAGCTGATCAAGGAGGACGTGCTGACCTCCATCCACATCTCGGAGTTCGTGATCGAGGCCCGCGACACCAAGCTGGGCCCCGAAGAGATCACCCGCGACATCCCCAACGTCGGCGCCGACGCCCTGGAGTATCTCGACGAGCAGGGCATCGTCATCCCCTCGACCAACGTCCGCCCGGGCGACATCCTGGTGGGCAAGGTGACGCCGAAGGGCGAGCAGCAGTTGACCCCAGAGGAGCGGCTCCTGAAGGTCATCTTCGGCAAGAAGGCCGAGGATGTGCAGGACGCCTCCCTCCGGGTCCCGCCGGGAGTCACCGGCAAGGTCATCGGGGTCCGGGTGTTCGTCCGCCGCGAGAAGCTCACCAAGCCCGACGAGCGCAAGCGCATCGGGGAGATCGACAACCGCCTGGAGAACTCCCTCAACGCCCTCAAGGAATACCGCGAGGAGCAGTCCGAGGAGCTCAAGAAGCAGGGCAAGAAGGGCGGGGAAGAGGAAGAGCGCCTCAAGACCTTCTTCCGCCTGATGGAGCGCCGCCTGCAGGAAGAGGCGGTCCGGGACCGGGAGAACGTCAAGCAGGGCGACGACCTCCCCGTCACGGTCAATAAGGTGGTCAAGGTCTACATCGCCGCCAAGCGCAAGCTGCAGGCGGGCGACAAGCTGGCCGGCCGCCACGGGAACAAGGGTGTCGTGGCCAAGATCCTCCCGGTGGAGGACATGCCGTTCCTTCCGGACGGGACGCCGCTGGACATGGTGCTGTCCCCCCTGGGCGTGCCTTCGCGCATGAACGTCGGGCAGCTCCTGGAGATGATGCTGGGCTGGGCCGCGGCCACGTTGGGCGTGCAGGCCGTCTCCCCCGTCTTCGACGGGGCCACCGAAGAGGAGATCTACGAACTCGTCCGGCAGGGGAAGAAGAAGCTCCGCGAGCAGGGCGTGCCGGAGAAATACCTCCCCCACGACGATTGCCGCACGCAGCTCTACGACGGCCGGACCGGCCAGCCCTTCGAGGAGAAGGTCTCGGTCGGCTACGTGTACATCCTCAAGCTGAACCACCTGGTCGAGGACAAGGTGCACGCCCGTTCGACGGGGCCCTACAGCCTGATCACCCGGCAGCCGCTGGGCGGCAAGGCCCAGTTCGGCGGCCAGCGCTTCGGCGAGATGGAGGTGTGGGCCATCGAAGGGTACGGCGCGGCCTACGCGCTGCAGGAATTCCTCACCGTCAAGTCCGACGACGTCTCGGGCCGGACGAAGATGTACGAAGCCATCATCAAGGGCGAGCCGCCGCAAGCCCCCGGCGTCCCGGAGTCCTTCAAGGTCCTCATCAAGGAGCTTCAGGCCCTGGGCCTCGACGTGGAACTGCTGAAGCGCGGGCAGGAAGGCAAGAAAGAGACGGATGAAGCAGCGCCGGCCGAAAAGGCCGCCGCGGCGAAGGAGTAAGCGCTCATGGGTAACGTGGCACTTGCGGAACGCAAACTCTTCGGGGGCGGACGGAAGAAGAAGAAGGACGGCGCCCTGGACTTCATGGATTTCGACGCCATCCGGCTCTCTTTGGCCAGCCCGGAAAAGATCAAGATCTGGTCCTACGGCGAGGTCAAGAAGCCCGAGACCATCAACTACCGGACGCTGAAGCCCGAGCGGGACGGTCTCTTTTGCGAGAGGATATTCGGGCCCGCGCGCGACTTCGAATGCGCCTGCGGCAAGTACCGCTGGGTCAAGTTCAAGGGCATCGTCTGCGACCGCTGCGGGGTCGAGGTGACGGAATCCAAGGTGCGCCGCGAGCGGATGGGGCACATCGAGCTGGCCGTCCCGGTCGCGCACATCTGGTTCCTCAAGAAGACCCCGTCCCGGATCGGGATCGTCCTGAACATGAGGACCTCCGACATCGAGCGGGTGGTCTACTACGCCCTCTACGTGGTCCTGGAAGACCTGATCGAGGCCGGTCGTACCATCTATCACGCCACCGACCTCCTCAGCGAGGAGGAAGTGGCGAAGGCGCGCGAGGAATACGGGACCAAGCTCAAGATCGGGATCGGAGCGGGAGCGATCCACGACCTGCTCGCCCGGATCGACGGGAAGAAGGAATGCGTCGAGATGGTGAAGGAGATCAAGACCGTGCAGTCCGAGGCGGAGCGCACCCGCCTCGTCCGTCGGCTCCGCCTGATGGAGAATTTCGTCGAGTCGGGCGCCCGCCCGGAATGGATGATCATCACGGCCCTGCCGGTGATCCCGCCCGAGCTCCGGCCCCTGGTCCCCTTGGAGGGCGGACGCTTCGCCACCTCGGACCTCAACGACCTCTACCGCCGCATCATCAACCGCAACAACCGGCTCAAGCACATCGAGGCCCTACGGGCTCCCGAGGTGATGGTCTACAACGAGAAGCGCCTGCTGCAGGAAGCGGTGGACGCCCTCATCGAGAACGGCGCCCGCGGCAAGATCGTGATCGGCGCGGGGAACCGGCCGCTCAAGTCCCTATCCGACATCCTGAAGGGGAAGCAGGGGCGCTTCCGTCAGAATCTGCTCGGCAAGCGCGTGGACTATTCGGGGCGCTCCGTCATCATCGTCGGCCCCTCCCTGAAGCTGCACCAGTGCGGCTTGCCCAAGGAGATGGCCCTCGAGCTCTTCAAGCCTTTCATCATCCGCGAGCTGATGAAGCGGGACTCCCTGACCCTCAAGGCCGCCAAGCGGATGTTCGAGCACGTGCGGCCGGAGATCTGGGACATCCTGGAAGAGGTCACCCGGAAGCACCCGGTGATGCTCAACCGCGCGCCGACGCTGCACCGTCTCGGCATCCAGGCCTTCGAACCCGTCCTGATCGAGGGCAAGAGCATCCAGCTGCATCCGCTGACCTGCGCCGCCTTCAACGCCGACTTCGACGGCGACCAGATGGCCGTGCACGTGCCGCTCAGCCAGGAAGCGCAGCTGGAAGCCCGCATGCTCATGATGGCGACCAACAACATCCTTTCGCCGGCTTCGGGGCGGCCCATCGCCACCCCGTCGCACGACATGGTGCTCGGGATCCACTATCTCACCAAGGAGAAATCGCGGGCCCGCGGCGCGGGGCGCATCTTCTCCGACATCGAGGAAGTGGTCGCGGCCTACCAGATGGAGCAGATGGACCTGCATGCCCGCATCAAGGTCGGCGGCATCAACGACCTGCGCGAAGGGAGCCTCATCCTCAAGAAGGCACAGGACGTCGCGGCCGAGGTCTCGACCTGGTTGGAGGAGCGCTGCAAGGTCCTCGAGAACTCCCTGAAGAGCATGGAAAAGCTCATGGAGACGAGGGAGGACCGGGTCGAGAAGGCCACCCTCAAGGAGAAGATCCGCGAGAACACCGAGCGGGTCCTCCGCCTGCGCACCCGGTTCTCCAAGCGGGAAGAGGCGATCAAGCTCAAGGACAAGCTCGTCAAGGAAAAGGCCCCCACCGAGAAGCAGGAGGCGGACCTGGTCCGCATCCTGCGGCTGGAGAAGGCCGACGAGTTGGACTGGCGCTCCGCCGAGTGGAAGGACTACACCACGGTCGGGCGGGTCCTCTTCAATGAGATCATCCCTGTGCCGCTGCGCGACTACGGCAAGAACTACGACAAGAAGGAGCTCGCCAACCTGGTGGAGCGCTGCTACAAGCAGCTCGGGCATTTCACGACCGTGAAGCTCCTGGACGCGCTCAAGAGCCTGGGCTACCGCTATTCCACCCTGGCCGGTCTCTCCATCTCCATCAGCGAGATGCACGTCCCCGGGATCAAGAAGGTCCTGGTCGAGAAGGCCCGCAACCAGGTGAAGGAGATCGAGAAGCAGGCCGGCATCGGCGTCATCACCGAGTCCGAGCGCTACAACAAGATCATCGACATCTGGACCCGCGTGACCGACCACATCTCGGACGTCATGTTCGACGCGATGAAGGGCATCGAAGGCGAGGACTACATCTGGGGCCAGCCCCGCTTCAACTCCGTGTACATGATGGCCAACTCCGGCGCCCGCGGCAACCGCCAGCAGGTCCGGCAGCTGGCCGGCATGCGCGGCCTGATGGCCAAGCCGCAGAAGAAGCTGGTCGGCGGCGTGGGCGAGATCATCGAGAACCCCATCATCGCGAACTTCCGCGAGGGCCTCACCGTCCTGGAGTACTTCATCTCCACGCACGGAGGCCGCAAGGGTCTGGCCGACACGGCGCTGAAGACCGCCGACGCCGGCTACCTGACCCGGCGTCTGGTCGACGTGGCGCATGATGTGGTCGTCACGCAGGAAGACTGCGGGACGATCAACGGCATCCGCATCAGCGCGCTGACGGCGGGTGAGGAAGTCATCGAAGCGATGGATGACCGGCTGGCCGGGCGCGTCCTTCAGGAGGACCTGCGGGTCTCCATGACGGACGCGAAGGGCAAGGTCACCGAGCGGGTCCTTTGCGAGGCCGGCGAGATGGTGACCAACGAGATGCGGGAAGCCATCCGCCAGGGCGGCCCCGAGGCGATCCGCGTGCGCTCGGTGCTTACCTGCGAGTCCGCGAGCGGCGTGTGCGCGAAGTGCTACGGCCTCAACAACGCCACCGGACGGATGGTGGAGATCGGCGAAGCGGTCGGCATCATCGCGGCCCAGTCGATCGGCGAGCCCGGCACGCAGCTGACCCTGCGGACCTTCCACATCGGAGGCACGGCCTCCCGCGTTGCCAAGCGCGACCGGGCCGAGTCCAAGGTGGCGGGGAAGCTCGAGTTCCGCGGCATCGATACGCTCGAGCGCGGGACCCAGGTCCTCTGCATGGGCCGCAGCGGCGTCATCGTGGTCCACGACCTGGCCACCGGCGCGGTCCGCGATGAGCACAAGATCCCTTACGGCGCCCGGCTGAAGGTGGGTGACGGGGAGAAGGTCCCGGCGGGGCACGTCCTCGCGCTGTGGGACCCCTACGCCGTGCCCATCATCACCCAGCACAAGGGCGTGGTGGCGCTGCGCGACGTCAAGGAAGGCGTGACCCTGCACGAAGAGCGCAATAAGGTCACCGGCATCATCGAGCGGCGCATCATCGAGCACCGCGCGGAGAAGGCCCACCCCCGGATCATCATCGAGGCCGGCGGCAAAGAGGTTGCGGCGTACCCGCTCCCCATCGACACCATCGTCCAGGTGGACGGCGGACAGGAAGTCGAGCCCGGAGTGGTCCTGGCGAAGATCCCCCAGGAGATCACCCAGACCAAGGACATCACCGGAGGCCTGCCGCGCGTCTCGGAACTCTTCGAGGCCCGCAAGCCGAAGAACGTGGCCGTGGTTTCGGAGATCGAAGGCATCGTCTCGCTGGGCACCAGCGCGAAGGGCCTCATCCTCATCACCGTGCGCGATGAGGAGACGGATATGTTCAAGGAGTACCCCATCCCCCAGGGCAAGCACCTGCTGGTCTATGAGGGCGACCGCGTGGGCGTGGGCGAGCCCTTGACGGACGGGGCGATCGACCCGCACGACGTGCTGCGGATCAAGGGCGTCAAGGAAGTGCAGGAATACCTCCTCAACGCCATCCAGGAGGTCTACCGGCTGCAGGGCGTCGGCGTGTCGGACCGCCACATCGAGTGCATCGTGCGCCAGATGCTGCAGAACGTGCGCATCCTCGAGGCCGGGGACACCGGGTTCCTGAAGGGAGAGGTGGTCAACCGGATGTACTTCTCCAACGAGAACAAGGCGATCACCGAGAAGGGTAAGAAGGAGGCCCAGGCCGAGCCGGTGCTCCTGGGCATCACGAAGGCGTCGCTGGCTTCGGGATCGTTCATCTCGGCGGCCAGTTTCCAGGAGACCACCCGCGTCCTGACCGAGGCCGCGACGACCTCTAAGATCGATTATCTGAAGGGCTTGAAAGAGAACGTCATCATCGGGCACATGATCCCGGCGGGTACGGGTCTGCAGGTGCGCATGAGAGCCCGACAGGGACTGAAGTAGGAGCTGCGACATGCCGACGATCAACCAGTTGGTCCGCTACGGTCGGGAGCCGTTGAAGAACCGCACGAAGACGCCGGCGCTGAAGTCGTGTCCCCAGCGCCGCGGCGTCTGCACGCGCGTCTACACGACGACCCCCAAGAAGCCGAACTCGGCTCTGCGCAAGGTGGCGCGCGTGAAGCTGACCTCGAACATCGAGGTCACGGGGTACATCCCCGGAGTCGGGCACAATCTGCAGGAACACTCCATCGTCATGGTGCGGGGCGGCCGCGTCAAGGACCTCCCCGGGGTCCGCTACCACCTGATCCGCGGGGTGCTGGATGCCTCCGGGGTGGACGGACGGCGCCAGGCGCGCTCGAAGTACGGCGCCAAGCGTCCGAAGAAGACCGAAACCAAGGAATAGGGATATGCCGAGAAAAGGACTGCGACCACGTGAACGGAGGGCTGCCCCTCCCCCGGACCACAAGCACCAGTCGGTGCTCGTTTCCCGGTTCATCAACAAGCTCAATTACCAGGGCAAGAAGCTGGCGGCCGAGCGGGTGTTCTACGGCGCCATGGAGACCTTGAAGGAGAAGCTGGCCTCGGAAGACCCGGCGAACGTGTTCAACGCCGCGGTGGAGAACGTCCGGCCCCTCCTTGAGGTGCGGGCGCGGCGCGTCGGCGGCGCCACCTACCAGGTGCCCCGGGAAGTCCGCCCCATCCGCTCCTACACGGTGGCGATGCGCTGGCTGATCGACGCGGCGCGGGCCCGCAGCGGCCGTCCGATGGCGGAGCGGCTCGCGGAAGAGTTCATCGCGGCCTTCAAGAAAGAGGGCGCGGCCTTCAAGAAGCGCGAAGACACCCACAAGATGGCCGAGGCCAACCGGGCCTTCGCCCATTACCGCTGGTAAAGAGGATTAGCATGGCAAGCCCCCAGGCGACGGCATCCAAGAGCGGCTCCCCCCGGGAATTCCCCCTGGACAAGGTCCGCAACATCGGGATCATCGCGCACATCGACGCGGGAAAGACGACGACGACCGAGCGCATCCTGTACTACACCGGCCGCATCCACAAGATCGGCGAGGTGCATGAGGGCGACACGGTCACCGACTGGATGCCCCAGGAGCGCGAGCGCGGGATCACGATCACCGCGGCCGCGACCTACTGCACCTGGCGGGACTGCCAGTTCAACATCATCGACACCCCCGGACACGTGGACTTCACCGCCGAGGTAGAGCGTTCGCTGCGGGTGCTCGACGGGGCGGTCGTGGTTTTCGACGCGGTCCAGGGCGTGGAGCCCCAGTCCGAGACGGTGTGGCGCCAGGCCGACAAGTACCAGGTCCCCCGCGTCGCCTACATCAACAAGATGGACCGCCTGGGCGCGGACTTCTACATGTCGTTCACCTCCATCCGGGAGAAGCTGGGAGCCAATGCGATGTGCATCCAGCTTCCCATCGGCGCCGAGGACAAGTTCCAGGGCGTCGTGGACCTCATCAAGATGAAGGCCTTGATCTGGCGCGGCGAGGAGCTCGGGGCGAAGTGGGACGAGGTGGACATCCCGGCCAACATGGCGGAGCAGGCTAAGGAATACCGGGACAAGCTGCTCGAGCTCACCTGCGAGTTCGACGACGAGATGATGGAGCAGTATCTCGGCGGCAAGACCGATTTCCCCGAGGACAAGATCCGGCAGGTCATCCGGAAGGGAGTCCTGCAGGGCAAGCTCTTCCCGGTGCTGGCCGCTTCCTCTTATAAGAACAAGGGCGTCCAGCCCATGCTGGACGCGGTCTGCGACTACCTCCCCTGCCCCACCGACCTGCCCCCGACGAAGGGCAAGGACCCGCACACCGGGGCCGCCATGGAAGTGAAGCCCGACGACAACGAGCGGTTCAGCGCGCTGATGTTCAAGATCCAGACCGATCCCTACGTGGGCAAGCTGGTCTTCTTCCGCGTCTACTCGGGAGTCCTCAAGGCCGGCGACACGGTCTACTTCCCCCAGAAGGGGCGCTCCGAGCGCATGGGGCGGCTGATCCGCATGCACGCCGACAAGCGCGAGGAGATCAAGGAAGTGCATGCCGGGGACATCGCCGCCACGGTCGGCATCAAGAACTCGGGCGTCGGGGTGACCATGTGCATCGAGGAGACCCCGATCACGCTCGAAGACATCGTCTTCCCCGAGCCCGTCATCTCGGTGGCCATCGAGCCCAAGTCCAAGGCGGACGAGGAGAAGATGGGCATCGCCATGGCGCGCCTCGCGGAGGAAGACCAGACCTTCCGCATCAAGACCGACGAGGAGACCAGCCAGACCATCATCTCCGGGATGGGCGAGCTGCACCTCGACATCATCGTGGACCGGATGCGCCGCGAGTTCAACGTGGCGGCCAACGTGGGCGAGCCGCAGGTCGCCTTCCGGGAGACCGTCCGCAAGACCATCGAGCAGGAAGGGAAGTTCATCCGGCAGACCGGCGGCCACGGCCAGTACGGGCACTGCATCCTGCGCATCGAGGCCCAGCCCACCGGGAAGGGCTTCGAGTTCGTCAACGAGGTCAAGCAGGGCCGCATCCCCCGGGAGTTCATCCCCGCGGTGGAGAAGGGCGTCCGCGAGGCGCTCGACGGCGGCGCTCTGGCGGGCTTCCCATTGGTGGACATCAAGGTCACGGTCACCGACGGTTCCTACCACGAGGTGGACTCCTCGGAGATCGCCTTCAAGATCGCGGCCTCCATGGCCCTGCGCGCGGGTTGTCAGCGGGCGGATCCCGTATTGCTCGAGCCGATCATGAAGTTCGAGGTCACGATGCCGGAGCAGTATATGGGCGACGTGATCGGCGACATGAACAGCCGGCGGGCCAAGATCGAGGAGATGGGCACCCGCGGCAACGTGAAGTTCGTGCGGGGCACGGTGCCTTTGTCGACGATGTTCGGCTACGCGACGGCCGTCCGGTCCATCTCCCAAGGCCGCGCGGCGTTCACGATGGAGCCCAGCCACTACGAGCGCGTCCCGACCGCGGTGCAGACCGCGATCGTGGAGAAGCGGGGCATGAAGAAGGTCGAGGATTAAGGAAGGGGATAAGGAGTCAGGGAAATGGCAAAAGCTAAATTCGACCGGAAGAAGCCGCACGTGAACATCGGGACGATCGGACACGTGGACCACGGCAAGACTACTTTAACGGCG
>MGTY01000052.1 GCA_001799695.1 Elusimicrobia bacterium GWA2_69_24 | reverse complement strand
TCCCGCCCATCTCGAACATGGGGAGGAACATGGCGATGACGATGCCGCCGACGACCGAGCCCATGACCACGATGACCAGCGGCTCGATCATGGAGGTGAGGCCCTTGACCGCGGTGTCGACCTCCTGGTCGTAGAAGTCGGCGATGCGGATCAGCATCTGGTCCAGGGCGCCGGTCTCCTCGCCGACGCCGATCATCTGGGTGACCATGGCCGGGAACACCCCGCTCTTCTTCAGCGGGTCGGCCAGGCGGCCGCCCTCGCGGATGGATTCGCGGGCGCTCAGGACGACCTCTTCGATGATGACGTTGCCGGCGGTCGCGGCGACGGTCTCCAGCCCCTGCATGATGGGCACGCCCGACTTGACCAGGGTCCCCAGCGTCCGCGTGAACTTCGCGACCGCGACCTTCTTGAGGATGATTCCGAAGATGGGGGCCTTGAGGAGCTTCGCGTCGACGAAGCGGTGCCCCTTCGGCGTCTTATAGAACTTCTTGAACGCGACGAAGCACGCGGTCGGGATGGTGGGGATCATGTACCACTTCGTCTTCATCAGGTCCGAGAGGTCGAGCAGGAACTGGGTCGGCATGGGAAGCTCGCGGCCGAAGCTCTCGAAGATGGTCTTGAAGGTCGGGATGACGAAGGTGAGCAGGAAGATGGTGACGGCGCCGCAGATGCTGAGCACGATCCCGGGGTACATCATGGCCGACTTCACCTTGGCCTTCAGGGCCTCGGACGATTCCAGGAAGGTGGAGAGCCGCTCCAGGATGGTGTCCAGGATGCCGCCCAACTCGCCGGCACGGATCATGGCCGTGTAGATGTCGGGGAAGGCGTCGGGGTGCTTCTTGAGCGAGTCCGAGATGGACAGCCCGGCCTCGATCTCGGTGCGGACGTCGCCCAGGATTTCCTTGAAGAGCGGGTTCTCCTGCTGCTCCTCGAGGATGGTGAGGCTCTGGACGATCGGGACTCCCGCCGACACCAGGGTGGACAGCTGGCGGGAGAAGAGCACGAGGTCCTTGGACTTGACCGTCGGGCCCATCCCGACCGCCTTCAGGGCCTTGGCCACCAGACCCTCGCCGGCCACGGAGATATCCACCACGGTCAGCTTCTGGGACTTGAGCCGCTGGATGGCCTCGCCTTCCTTGGCGCAGACCATGGTGCCCTTGACCATGTTCCCGTTCGCTTCCTTGGCCGTATACGCGAAATTGGGCATCGCTTATCCCCTCTTACTGCGCGGGCCTCTGGCCTTCCGGAGTCATGCCCCGCTGAATGAGACGCTTGAGGTCCTCGGGGTCCACCGAACGCTCCATGACGGCCTGGTAGGTCACCCGGCCCTTCTTGTAGAGCATGGCCAGCGACTGGTTCATGGTCTGCATCCCGAACTTGCCGCCGGTCTGGATGGTCATCAGGATCTGCTCGATCTTCTGCTCGCGGACCAGGTTGCGGATGGCGGCCGTGACGATGAGCACCTCCGACGCCATCGACCGCCCCTGCCCGGTGGCGTTGGGGACCAGGACCTGGGAGAAGATGGCCTGGAGCACGAAGGAGAGCTGCACCCGGATCTGCTCCTGCTGGTGCGGCGGGAACACGTCGATGATGCGGTTGATGGACTGCGCCGCGTCGTTGGTGTGCAGGGTGGCGAACACCAGGTGTCCGGTCTCGGCGATAGTGAGCGAGGCCTGGATGGTCTCGAGGTCGCGCAGCTCGCCGATGAGGATGACGTCGGGGTCCTGCCGCAGCACGTGGCGCAGGGCGGCGTCGAAGGTCTCGGTGTCCTGCCCCACCTCGCGCTGATTTACGATGCTCTTCTTGTGCTGGTGGACGTACTCGATCGGGTCCTCGATGGTGACGATGTGCGTGTTCTCGCGCTCGTTGAGGAAGTCGATCATGCTGGCGAGCGTGGTCGACTTGCCGCTGCCGGTCGGCCCGGTGACCAGCACCAGGCCCCGGGGGATCTTCATCACGTCGTAGATCACCTGCGGCATCCCCAGCTCCTGGAAGGTCATGAAGGACTGGGGGATGGCCCGGATGACCGCCCCGACCGCGCCCCGCTGGCGGAACACGTTCATGCGCAGGCGCCCGATGCCCTTGAGGCCGAAGGCCATGTCGAGCTCGCTGGTGGCCTCGAAGCGGTGCCGCTGCTCGTCGGTCATCATCGAGAAGATGAGCGCCTGGGTCATCTCGGCGTTGAGCTTCTCGTAGGGGGTGGGGACCAGGTCGCCGTCGATGCGCAGGGTGGGCGGGGCGCCGGAGGTGAGGTGCAGGTCGGACGCGACCCGCTCGTGCATCATCATGAAAAGCTCGCTCATCGAGACCATGTCGTTCTCCCAGGAACCGGATCGACGCCCCGCCGCCTCATGAAGAGGCCGTGACCCGGATCATCTCCTCTACCGTCGTCCCCCCGGACAAAACCTTGCGGATCGCGCAGGCCCGCAGGTTCAGCATCCCCTGCTTGCGCGCCTGCTCCTTGATCTTCGCGATGGGGGCCCGGTCCATGATCAGCTCGCGGATCGGGTCCGTCACCTCGAGGACCTCGTACAGCCCCTGGCGCCCCCGGTACCCGGTGCCGGTGCAGTTCTCGCAGCCCTTCCCGCGCGCCAGCGCGACCTTGCCGTTGGCGACCTGCATCTGGTGCTTCGGGATCCCGAACTTGACCAGCCACTCCTCGTCGACCTCGTAGGTCTCCCGGCACTCCTTGCAGATCCCCCGGACCAGACGCTGGGCCACCACCATGAGCAAAGACGAGCTCATAAGGAAGGGCTCGATGCCCATCATCCCCATGCGCGTGATGGCCCCCGGCGCGTCGTTCGTATGCAGGGTAGAAAATACGAGGTGCCCGGTCAACGCGGCGTTTATCGCGATCTGGATGGTCTCCAGGTCCCGGATCTCGCCGACCATGATGATGTCGGGGTCCTGGCGCAGGAAGGAGCGCAGGCCCGCGGCGAAGGTGAGCCCCACCTCCGCGTTGACCTGCACCTGGTTGATCCCCTGCAGCTGGTATTCGACCGGGTCCTCCACCGTGGCGATGTTCACCCCGGGCTCGTTGAGGATGCTGAGCGCCGAATACAGCGTGGTGGATTTACCGCTCCCGGTGGGGCCCGTGATCAGGTTGATCCCGTAGGGTGCTTTCATGCACTTATTGAAGATGGAAAGGGATTCCGGCTCGAAGCCGAGGTTGTTGAGGTTGACTTGGAGCCCCGAGGAGTCGAGCACGCGCATGACCACCTTCTCCCCGTTCACGCAGGGCAGGATGGACACGCGCAGGGCGTACTCCTTCTTCAGGATCTTGAGCTTGATGCGGCCGTCCTGGGGGATGCGCCGCTCCGAGATATCCAGGTTGGCCATGATCTTGATGCGGGAGACCAGCGCGTTCTGGAAGCGCTTGGGGGGCGCCGACTGCGGGATGAGGACCCCGTCGATGCGGAAGCGCACCTTCATATCCTTGGGGAAGGGCTCGATGTGGATGTCCGAGGCCTTGGCCTTGATCGCCGAGGAGATGATCAGGTTGACCATCTGGATGACCGGGGTCTCCTCCCCCGACCGCTCCAGGGAGATGATGTCCTCGCCGGCCGCAGACTGCTCCTCGTCCTTGTCCACCACGTCCACGCCCGCGGCCTCGGCCGCGCTGCTCCCGGTGGACTTCAGGATGTCCTCCAGCGCCTCCTCCGCGGTCTCCTGTTTGTAATGCTTTTCGATGGCGGCGGCGATCTCCTTTTCCGCGGCCAGGACCGACACGATCTCGAGCCCCGTCATCATCTTGATATCGTCGAAGATCATGACGTTCAGGGGGTCGGCCACCGCGACCGTGAGCGTGACCCCGTGCTTGGGGGTATCCTCGAGGGCGATCGGCAGCAGGATGTGCTGGCGGGCGATGTTCTCGGGGATCTTGGCGATCACCTCGGGCGGGATCTCGGCGCTCGGGCTCAGCTTGACGTAGCGGATGCCGCACTGCTGGGCCAGGAATTCCAGCAGAGGCTCCTCGCCCAGGAAGCCGCGCTGGACCAGGATGGAGCCGAGTTTACCCCCGGTCTTGCGCTGGTCGTCCAGGGCCTGGTCGAGCTGGGCCTGCTGGAGCACGCCCAGCCCCACCATGAGGTCCCCCAGGCGCTTGGGAAGACTCAAGGAGATTGAATGTTCCGCCATGTATATTCAGGATTCCAGGGCCGCGAACGGACCTTTCCCTAATAGTTAACAGCTTCTAGCCAGATTGTCAATACGGCGGGGGGTCACTCCGATTCCATGCCGACGTTGTCGTCCCCGGGATTGTTGAAGCCGCCCCCGGCCGGCGGGGTGTAATCCGAGGTCTCGAGCTCGTCCTCGTTGGGAAGGGGGGCCTGCTCCGGAGCGGTGGGCCGGCGCGGCTGGGCGCGGGGCCGGGCGGGGGCCGCCCGGCGCGGCGTCTTCTGGCTGCTCATCTCCTCCTCCACCTCCTGCTGGATGGAAGCCCGCCGGCGTCCGGTGGTCTGCTCGGCCCGCCCCGAAATGAGGCTCTGCGCGGATTCGTTGCGTCCGATGACCGTCTTCTTCACCAGATCCACCTCGAACTGGTAGGTGGCCGTGGGCTTCTTGGCCCGGACCCCGGGCCCGCCCTTGAAGACGTGGTACTCCACGACCCAGACATTGGCCTCCAGGGCGCCGGCGGACCATTCCGGGGAGTGGTCCGAACCCAGGAAGTAGTATTCGAGCATCTTGGCGATGCTGCCCCGGCTCTTGTCCAGCTGGTAGTTCTTCACCATCTCCATGGCCTCGATGCTCTGGTCCTGGATGAAGTCGCGGCCCGAGGTCTGGGGCTGCGCCGGCGGCCGCTGGGCCGCGGACGCGCCCGTCTGCGCAGCGGCGGGCTGCTGCGGCGCCGCGGCCGGGTCGGCCGGGGGCTTGGAAAACGGGTTGTTGCCCGCCGGAGAGGCGCCCGCAGGCCCGGAGGGGCCGCCCGCCGCGCCCTTGGGCGGGAAACCCGGCACGTTGTCCACCGAGAAGCCGTCGTCCTTGGTCTGCTTGGGGGCCATGTCCACCATCTGCACGACCTGCTTGGGATTGCGCAGGAAGAAGATCAGGAGCAGGACGAGCACGAGGAGGGACAAGCCCAGGCCGATCAGGAACTTCTTGGACTGGAGCCTCTGCTTGAGCCCCGTGGGCTCGGGCGCCGCCGCGGTCGGCGCCGGGGTCGCTCCCGGCATGGGCGTGGCGCCGCCGCGCAGGATATCGTCGAAATTCCCGGTGATGGGCCGCGGCGTGGAGAACCCCGGCACGGGAGTCGCTCCCGGCATGGTCAAAGAACCCGGCATCGGCGTCGCCTGGCTCGATATCCCCAGCCCCTGCATCACGGACTGCGGCAGATCGGGCTGCCCCATGGTCGGCATGGGGGTCGCGCTAGGCCAGCCGCCCTGGGTGCCGTCCGACAGCGGGATCGGCATCGGGGTAGGCGCCTGCCCCGGGAAGGCCTGGAGGAGGTCGCCATCGGACGAAGTGCCCAGACCCTGCTGCGGGAAGCCGCCCTGCGGGGGCGAGAGGCTCAGCATGTCCCCGCCCGGCACGGGCGTGGGGGTCGAGCCCATGAGCATGGTCTGGGGAGGTTCCTGCGGGTAAGCGGACGGCTCCGGCAGGGGCGGCGGCGCGGCCTCCTCCGGCGGGGCGGCGAACATCGGTTCGGCGACGCGCTCCGGCGGCGGCCAAGGGGACGCCGTCCCCGAGAGGGCGCTGGTCTCCTCTCCCGAAGGGGGCGGCGGCCAAGGGGACGCCGTCCCCGAGAGGGCGCTGGTCTCCTCTCCCGAAGGGGGCGCCTGCAGCTGCAGGGCGGGCCCGGCTTCCTCCGGGGACTGGAAAGCCGCCTCCATGGGAGGCGGAGCGCCCCACGCTCCCGGATCCTCCACCGGGGGAGGCTGCAGCGTGTCCGCGGCCGGGGTCGCCTCGGCCTCCGCCGGAGGCGGGGGGCTCCAAGGCTCCGCGGTCTCCGGGGAAGGGGGCGAGAACTCCATGGCCGGCGGCATCTCGGAGACCGACCTCAGCGGCGTCGCCTCCGGGACCCCGTCATCGAGCGCCGGGGCGGGGGCCGCGGCGACCGGCGCCACGGCGGTCGGAGCGGGGCTTTCCTCGACGGGAGGCGGCGTCCAGGAGGCTTCCGCGGACGGGGCGGCGCCGCTCTCCTCCGCCAGAGGGGGCGGCGCCTCGAACTGCGGCACGTCCTCTGTGCGCGCCCGCATCGGCGGCAGGCCCAGGTCTTCGGAGAGCGGCACCGGCTTGAAGTCGGGGACGGAGGGGGCCGCCGCGGCTTCTTCCAAGAACGCCGGAGCCGCGGCGGCGGAGCCCCAGGGGGCTCCGTCCCGGGGAGCGGACTCCGCCGGGGGCGGGAGCTCTCCGAGGTCCGGAGAGGAGGTCCAGGGGGGTGTCTCCTCCTGGAAGGCGGCCGGGGGCGGCGGCGGAGGCCGCGATGCCGGAGCCCTGGCCGCCGGACGCCCGGCGGGACGGGGCTGCGCCGCGCCTCCCCGGGCCCGGGCCTCCAGGTCCGCCAGCCGGGAACTCAGTTCCGCGACCGGATCGGCCGGCGGCAGCGGCGCGGCGCCCCGCGCCTCCAACTGGGCGATGCGGGCCAGCAGGCCCGTGATGGGGTCGGTTGGGGCGGCGGGGCTCCCCTGCCTGGACTCGAGCTGGGCGATGCGGGCCCTCAATTCCGACACGCCGTCGGCCGGAGCGGTCCCTCCCAGCGGCTGGACGACGGCGTCGCGCAGTCGGCCGCGCAGGAGTTCGGCCTCCTTCTCTCGCTCAGCGAGGAGCTGCTCCTTCTCCTCGATCAGCTTCTGCTTCTCGCTGAGCTTCTCCAGCATCTCGTCCTGCCGCTTGACCTGCTCTTCCAACTGGGATTTGAGGTCGAAGACGCTGGTCTCCAGATCGCTGACGCGATGGCGGTCCCATATCCCCCCCCCGGGATCCCCGCCGAGGCCCCCCCACAGAGCCGAGAACTGCGGGTCCTGGAGCACGGCGGAGGGATATTCGTCCGAGCGGCCGATGTTGTCGAGCAGGGCGTGCGCCGTCTCCTGGAACTGGCCGAAGCTGTCGAACTCGGAGGGCATCACCGCGGACGCGCCCGCCCGCGAACCCAGAAGGCCGGACAGCTCGGGGACGCTGTCGAGCGGCTTCCAGTCCTGGTCCGCCGCTCCGGTGGCGCTGCCCTCGCAGACGAGGCTTCCCTGGCCCACTCCCGGGACCGAAAGCACGTCCTCCCGGGCGAACGGACCCAGGATCCGCGAATCCTGGTAGATCCAGTAATGCATCCCCCCTAGTGTGCCCCCTTGCTGTTACATTTTCAAGACGAGGAATCACTCGCCCCTCCCCGCGGGAGGGGCGAGTAGCGGGTGGGGCATTATGCCGTGTTCAGGGCTTCAGCAGCTGACGCGCAGTCCGGATTCGGGCGAGGACCTTCTCCCGGCCCAGGAGTTCCAGCATCCCGAACAGGGTCGCCCCGTCTGTGCGCCCGGAGACGGCGACCCGGATGGGATGGAAGACCTTGTTGGGCTTGAGCCCCTTCTCGGAGCAGAAGCCGCGGATGCGCTCCTCCAGGGTCTTGGCGTCGAAGGCGGCGGAGGCCTCCAGGATCCCGGCGAGGCCGCCCAGGATCCCGTCCACGCCTTCCTTGCGCAGGACCTTCTCCACGGCCTCCGGCTGATAGACCACGTCTCGGAAGAAGTAGTCCACGCGCCCGGGCACATCGGTGAGGAGCTTGTATTTCTCCCGCTCCAGCGCCACAGTCGGCAGCATGTCGGCGCGGGCGACGTCCCCGAAGCCGGCCTGCTCCAGGAAGGGCAGGGCGTCGGCGAAGAGCTGCTCGCCGGTGCGCTTGCGGATGTACTCCCCGTTCATCCACTGCAGCTTCACGGGGTCGAAGGTCGCCGGGTTCTTCTGGCAGCCCTCCACGCTGAATTTCTGGAAGAGTTCGTCCCCGTCGAAGAGCTGCTGCGACTCCGGGTTCGACCAGCCCAGAAGCGCCAGATAGTTGCGCATGGCGTCGGGGAGGAAGCCCTGGCTGCGGTACTCCAGCACCGAGGTGGCCCCGTGCCGCTTGGAGAGCTTGGTCCCGTCCGGTCCCAGGATCATGGAGAGATGCGCGAAGATGGGCGGCGCCCAGCCCAGCGCCTCGTAGAGGCGCAGCTGGAGGGGGGTGTTCGACAGGTGCTCGTCCCCCCGGATCACGTGCGAGATCCGCATCGCGTGGTCGTCGATCACGCAGGCGAAGTTGTAGGTCGGTCCGCCGGTCATCTTCTGGATCACGAAATCCTGCAGGACCGCGTTTTCGAAGGACACTTCGCCGCGAATGCGGTCCGGCACGACCGTGGCCCCGTCGTCGGGCATGCGCAGGCGCACGGAGGGGCGGCGGCCCTCCGCCGCGAAGGCCTGGCCCTGGGCGTCGCTCAAGGACCGGCAGCGCCCGCTGTAGCGGGGCAGACGCTTGGCGGCCTGGGCCTCGGCCCGGGCCGCGTCCAGCTCCTCCTTGGTGCAGTAGCAGCGGTAGGCCTTCCCCTCGGCCACCAGCGCGTCCACGTGCTTGCGGTACAGCTCCTGGCGCTCCATCTGGAAATACGGGCCGCTGTCGCCCTTGGTCAGGTAGCGCCCGTCCGGCCCGAGCTCGGCGGGCCCCTCGTCCCAATCCAGCCCCAACCAGCGCATGGAGCCCAGGATGGCTTCCACGGAATCCGGCGTGGACCGGAGCTCGTCGGTGTCCTCGATGCGCAGGATGAAGGTGCCCTGCTGCCCGCGGGCATAGAGCCAGTTGAACAGCGCGGTCCGGGCGCCTCCGATGTGGAGGTAGCCCGTCGGCGACGGAGCGAATCGGACCCGGATCTTATCGTTCATGCTGACTCCAGAAGTTCTTTAGCGTGCCGCAGGCTGGTCTCCGTCACCTGTCGGCCTCCCAACATCGCGGCAATGGTCTCCAGGCGGCGCTTCCCTTCCAGACGCTCGACCCGGACGGAAGTCCGCCCCCCCGCGACGCCCTTGGAAACGTGGAAATGATTCGCCGCGAAACAGGCCACTTGGGGCAGATGCGTGACGCAGAACACCTGGCGCGCCCGCCCGACCTCCCCCAGCTTCGCGCCCACGGCCCGGCCCACCGCGGCCCCCACCCCGGCGTCCACCTCGTCGAACACCAGCAGGCCCACCGAGTCCTGTCCCGCGAGCACGGTCTTGAGGGCCAGCATCACGCGCGAGAGCTCGCCGCCCGAGGCGATCTCGCGCAGGGGCCGGGCCGGCTCCCCCGGGTTCGCGGCGATCAAAAACTCGACCCGGTCGGCTCCCGAGCTCCCGTACTGCCCCTCCTCCATCTCGACCGACACGGACAAAGACGCCGACGCCATGCCCAGGTCCCGCAGCTGCGCCATCGCCTTCTTGGAAAGGGACTGCGCCGCGCGCATCCGGGAGCCGTGGAGTTCCTCGCAGAGCCCGCGCAGGGCCTCTTCCGCGGCCTGGCGTTCGCGCGCCAGCTCCTCCGCGCGCTCCTCGTGCCGCTCCAACGCGTCCAGCTCCGCCCGGATGCGGTCGCGGTAGTCCAGTATCTCAGCCACCGAGTCGCCGTACTTCTTCTTGAGCCGCGCGATCCGGTCCTGCCGGCCCAGCAGTTCGTCCACGCGTTCGGGGTCCATGCCCAGGCCGTCCCGGTAGCGGGAGAGCTCGGAAGCCGTCTCCTCAACGGCCTCCCGCGCGGCGGACAGCCGCGCGAGCGACGCCGACAAGGCGGGATCGTGCTGGGCCATGGCCGCGACCGCGCGCTCCGCCCGGCGCAGGCTCTCCTCGGCCGAGCCCTCGCGCTCATAGAGCTCCCCATAAGCCGCCTCGAGCAGAGAGCGGAGCTTCTCCGCGTTCTTGATGCGGGGCAGTTCCGCGGCGAGCTCCTCCTCCTCCCCGGGACGGGGCTCCACCTCGGAGATCTCCTGGACCTGAAAACCGTAGAGGTCGATGCGCCGCAGGCGCTCGTCCGTGCTCATGCGCAGGGCTTCGATGCGGGCGCCGGCCTCCCGCCAGCGGGCGAAGGCCGCGCCCGCGGCCGTCCGCCGGGCGCCGAGGCCCCCGAAGGAGTCCAGGAGCTCCAGCTGGACGGAAGGGCGCAGCAGGCTCTGGTGTTCGTGCTGGCCGTGAAAATCCACGATGCGGTCGCCGAGGCGCGCCAGGAGGGCGGCGGTCGTCGGAGCTCCGTCCAGGAAGGCGCGGGACTTGCCTCCCGCGTCGAGCTCGCGGCGCGCCGTGAAGCGCTCCCCGGAGAGTCCCAGCTCGGCACGGTCGGCCCGGCTCAGGCCCGCGGCGGAGAACTCCCCCCGGACTTCCAGCTTGGCCGCTCCGCTGCGGATCCACGCCGCCGAGCCCCGGCCCCCGAGCAGGAAGCCCAGGGCCTCGATGAGCATGGATTTTCCCGCCCCGGTCTCGCCGGTGAGAACCGTGAGCCCTCCCGGGAACTCCAGCTCCACCGCGTCGATGACCGCGAAGTTGCGGATGTGGAGCTTGAGCAGCGCCGGGGGGTTCGCCGGGGCCTTCAACGCTTCCCCCATTTGAGCTTGGTGCGCAGCAGTTCGAAGTGCGAGTGTCCCGGAGGCATCAGGAAGTCCACGGTGCACGAGCCCCGGCCCACCTCCACGACGTCGCCCACCTGGAGGGGCCATTCCATCTGCCCATCAAGGGAGACTAGGGCCCGCGCCCGGTCCTGCGGATTGCGCAGAGCCAGGCGCACGGAGACGCTGCTGTGCGCCGCGGCCACCAGGGGACGCTGGGTCAGGGAATGCGAGGAGATGGGCGCCAGGAGGAAGGCGTCCAGGTCCGGCATCACCACGGGGCCGCCCACCGCCAGGGCGTAGGCCGTGGACCCGGTCGGCGTGGAGACGATGAGCCCGTCCCCGAAGCAGGAGCTGACCGGCTCTCCGGCGTAGGAGATCTCCAGCAGCACCGGCCGCGCGTGGTGGCTGGAATGGATGACGCAGTCGTTGAGCGCGGGATGGGGGCCGAACACGGTCTTGCCCCGCCGCAGCACCGCCGCGGACAGCATGGAGCGCGGCGTCAGGACGAACTCCCCGCGCAGGATGTCCCCGAGCTGGCGGCGGAACCCGGGCAGGTCGACCGCGCTGAGGAACCCCAGTCCGCCCGTATTGACCCCGAGCAGGGGGACGCGGCGGCCCGCCAGGGCGCGGGCCGCGCGGAGCATGGTCCCGTCCCCGCCCAGCACCACCGCGAGGTCGCTGCCCTCCGCGCTCGCGTCCATCCCCCGCCGGGGGGCCGAGCGCACCGCGACGCCCGCCCGGGAGAGGAGGACCCGCACCTCCCGGAGCGCGCGCAGCGACTCGCGCTTGTCCTGGTTATAGAACAGGAGGACCGTGCGCACGGCGCTCTCTTTGCGTCGTGATAGAGATCGTTTTGCCATTGGAGACCACCTGCACCGCCCCTTCCCGGACGAGGGCGAACGATCGGGATGCGGGGCATTCCCCGGGAGCCGTTCCCGACGGGAATCGCATTATACAATATGCCCCGCCGCGGCCATCACGGACCGTAAGCCCTCCGGCGCTCCAGGAGAACAGGACCCGGCCGTGCCGCAGGAGGACCGCCCCTTCGCCGCCCGGAGCGGGGTCCGCGAGGCGGCGCAGGGGGATCCCCTCCGCGCGCAGCGCCGCCAGGGCGCGGGGCCAGCGCCGGTCCGGACTATCCCCCCCGGCGACGCGGATCTCCCCGACCGAAGCGAAGCGGGGCAGTCCCGCGACCCCTTTCCATCGGGACGGGTCCGGGCCGGTGATCCAGACCGACTCCAGCCGCCGCACCCCCAGGAAACGGAAGATGTCGCGCAGGGCCGCCGGCGCGACGCCGGCGTCGATGAGGATGTGCCGCTCCCCGGGCAGGGTCACGAGCGCGGCGCTGGCCTTGGGCGCGCTCAAGCAGAGGACGCGCACCCTCTGCGGCCCCCAGCGGCCCCACAGCCAGCCTCCCGCCCAGAGGCACGCCCCGGCGGCCAGGAAGACGGCGGCGGTCCGCCGCCGCGGCAGGGTCAGTACCCCGAAGGCCGCGAGATAATAGGCCGCGATCTCCGCGGGGGTCATGGCGCGCAGGGTCACGGCCGCCCACGGCAGGCAGGCCGCCCGACGGCACAGGGCCGCGAAGAGCTCCGCCAGGCCTCCGGCAGCCCAGGCCAAAGGCCGCTCGAGGAGGCCGGCTGAGCCCGTGGCGCAGGCCCAGGCCGCGAGCCCGACCCCCATCATCAGATGCGAGGCCGGCACGAGCAGCATGTTCACCAGGAACCCTACCAGGGAGCTGCACCCGAAATAGTTCGCGAACGCGGGCCAGACCATCATCTGCACCACGACCCCCACTCCGGCGAGCTGCGCGGCCAGCCGCAGAGGAGCGGGCCAGGATATCGGAGGGACCCAGGAGGGCAGGACCATGAGCAGGCCGAACATCGCGAGGTAGGTGAGCTGGAAGCCGGCGGCGAAGAGGGAGCGCGGGTCGAGCGCCAAGGTCGCCAGGGCCGCGAGGGTCCAGGCTTGGAAGCCGCCGGAGACCCGACCTCGCTCCCAGGCCCAGAACACCCCGAGCGCCATCATCCAGGCCCGGGTGTAGGAGGGCTCCGTCCCCACGACCAGGAGGAAGAACCCTCCGGCCGCGGCCGCCGCCAGCATCCGCGCCAGCACCGGGACGCCGAGGCAGGAGCCCGCGAGGAAGGTCCAGCCCATGACCAGGGTCACCTTGTCCCCGGAAGGGGTCAGCATGTGCATGACCCCGGCCGTCTGGAAGATGCGGCGCCACTCCATGGCGAGCGGATCCATGGTCCCCAAGATGACCCCCTGGAGTACGATGCCGCCTTCCCCGGGAAAGCGCTTCCCCAGATAATCCTGGATCGACCGGTGGAAAGCCTCTCCCCAGCTCCAGGGCTTCCACAATAGCGGCACCGGCCGGTCCAGGATGGACAGCTTCCGGCCATGGAGCACGAAGGCGGCCCCTCCGTCCTCCAGGAAGTCCTCTTCGTCGAACTCCCCGGGGTTGCGGGGCCAGCGCGGCAGACGAAGCCTCCCCTCCACGAGGACGCGCTGTCCCGGCCTCAGCCGGGGCACGGCCGGCAGGCGCGGGTCCAGGTAGGCCAGCACGCGGACGGGGCCGTCCACGACGTGCTGGACGCGATCCACCGTGAGCCAATAACGCACCCCCGGCCGCTTGGGGTTGAAGCCGCTGGCCACCGTCCCTTCCGCCTGCACCCAGGGCAGGTTGGCGAAAGGCCTCAGGCGCGGCGGCGGGCGGACCGCGAACCACCCGGCGGCCCGCAAGGCCGTCAGGAGCGCGGCGAAGGCACAGAGGAGGAGGAACAGCGGCCTGTGGAAATAGCAGAGAGGCACCCAAACAAGTACGATCGAGGTGCCCTCTCAGTTCCCTCCCCCGCTTCGTGGGGGAGGGCAGGGTGGGGGATCAGCTCTTGGGGCGGAGGCGGCGGTAGGCGGCTGTGGGGTCCACTATCAGGAAGTCCTGCTCCGGCGCTACGTCGGGCGGCAGCTCGTTGCGGGGCATGGGCCTGGCCGAGGCTGAGAGCGCCTCCTGGATCTGCCGGCTCATCTCGATGGGGCTGATCTTGGCGTTGACGCCGCGGACGTACTGGACGAGTTGAGCCACGCTGCCGGCCAGGTTCGGCGCCGCCATTGAAGTCCCGGAATCCCGGTCGTACCCGCCCAAGGTGGTGGAATTCACGTTCTCGCCGGGCACCATGAAGATCGACTTGACGGCGTAGCTCAAACGGGTCGGGTCCCAGACTTCGCCGTAGGAACTGAAGGTGGACAGGCGCCCGTTGGCATCCAGCGAGCCGACCGTGAGCGCCGACGCCGCGATGGAGGGCGAAGCCACCCCGTCGCTCCCCTCGTTGCCCGCGGCCACCACGAAGATGACGCCCTTCTTCGCGTACTCCTCCACCTTCTGGGCCAGAGCCCCCCCCGGTATGCCCTTGCCCGCGAGGCTCAAGTTGATGATGTCGTTGCCGTCGGCCACGGCCGCGTCGATGGCCTTCATGATCCTGGCCTCGATCACGGTCTCCTCGGAGACCTTCTTGCGCTCGTTCTCCTGCGGCCCGCCCTCCTCGATCCCCTTGTAGGAATTGATGGTCGCGTCGGGAGCCAGGGCGTGGATGATCCCGGCCACGTGCATCGCATGCGCGCCATAAGCGCCTATCCCCTTCTGGTTCGTGAAGTTCCTGCGCACCCCGACGGCTTCCTCCACGTCCGGATGCGGGGCGACCCCCGAGTCCACCACCGCCACCTTGACGTTCTTGCCGGTCAGCCCCTGCCGCCAGAGCTCCTGGGCCTGCGCACGCCAGACCGTATCCCCCATGGGGAAGGACTTGATGAAGGCCTCCTGCTGTTCCGGGGTCATCGGGCTGCCGTGCAGCCGGTCGATGACCCGCAGGAGCTTGGGCAGCATGCCGTGGGGCACGAATTCCGGCATGAGCTCCGGTGGGGCCTGGGACGGATCCAGGAACATCTGGGGGTAGTACCGGTAGCCCCCGAGCATGACCAGGCTCTCCAGGGATTCCTGGTACTGCTCCCGCTCCTTGGAATCCTCGGGCGCCGCGACGTAGCCCTTGGCCACGAGTTCCAGGTACTTCTTCAAGGAGGCGTTGGCGTCGGGATAGGTCTTGATGGGGACCGGGGTCTCGCCGGCCTTGCGCTCCGCCCAGGAGAGCATGCTCCAGGCCCGCTGCAGGTCCGCCTGCGCCACCTCGGGGGAGTTCTCGCCGAAAGCCTGCTTGTAGGCGTCTCCAAAAAGGGAAAGCGACTTGGAGAGCCGCTCCCCGCTCAGCTTGTTGACCCGGTCCGGGAACTTGTAGAGGCCCTCGTAGAGCATGAGGCCGTAATAGGTCGCCGTGCCGTCCGGGTTGAAGAGGTGGATGCCGTCGTGCACCTGCGGCACGCCCCATTTCTGGAGGGTGAGACCCACGAGCTTGGGGTCGTGCTTGGCCACCTGCGCGAAGCCCAGCAGGCCTTCCAGGATCTTGGGCAGCAGCACCGGGTCTACGGGCTCGCTCGTGGCGGCGTCCACGAGCTTTCCCTCCAGGGTCAGCTCGAGGCCGGCGCGCAGCAGCAGGAAGGGCGAGATGCGCACCCCGGACTTCACCTGGACGACGTGGAACTCCTTGTCGAACCTGTAGCCGAGCTTGGCCAGCAGGGAGACCAGCTCCGCGTTCGGCTTGAACTTGGCGAGCAGGACCTTGAGCGCGGCCTCCCGGCTCGCGTCGATCGCCCCGGTACTGATGATGATGGGATCGATCCTGATGGTCTTGCCGGCGGAGGGATCGGACTGGGCGCGCGCGGGGGAAGTCAGCGCGCAGAGACAGAAGAACAGAGCGGCTAGAGGGGTGAACGCGCTCATGGCAAGCCTCAATCCATATATAACAGGCAACCCCCGACTTTTCAAGGGGAGCGGCTAGATGCGGAAGGGGAATATCCCCAGTTCCAGGTAGCGCCCCTTAACCATGACGCACTCCTGCCGCGATTCGTAAGTGAGGACGACCTCCTCGGGCACTATCCTGGGCTGCAGCGAGGGGACGTACACCCAGTCGATGTGCACCACCTCGGAGGGGCTGGTGAACTTCGCCGGCGAGGTGACCCCCCCGAAATGGTCGCTGCGGCCGAAGGCCACGTGCAGGCCGAGCTTCTCGTCCAGGAGCGTCGCGCCCACGGGCTGGATGCCGAACTCCCCCAGGATGCCCAGGCCCAACTCGGCGATGTTGCCGTACGCCGGCTCCCGCTCCAGATGCGCCGCCTCCTTCTCCGATTCCGGCCCTTTGGAAAGGACACGCCGGGCCCGGTTCCCGGAGACCTCGTAGAGCACGACCTCCGTGCCGAACTGCACGGGCAGTATCCCGGCCGTGAGGCTGGCTTCCCCCTCGCATTCGCCTTCATAGGGGGCTATGTACGCTTCTCCGGACGGGAGGTTCCCCACCTGCCCCGGCTCGCGCATGAGTCCGCTCGAGGCGTGCCCATGGCGGAAGCGCAGGTCGAGCTCCAGGCGATGGCGCTCCTCACCCACGGAGAACACCACGGTGGCCCCCTCCGCCTTCTCCAGCCGCTCGGCCAGAGCGGACACCTTGGCGTGCACCTGGCCGTAATCCACCCCCAAGGACGGCAGGAAGGCCCGGGTGAAGCCGGGCATCGTGGCCGCCCGGAAGGGGATCTTCCTGGCCAGGAGCTTGAGGGGCGCCGTGGTCGAGAACAGGGTCGGAGCCAGCAGGATCTGCGTCTCCCCCAAAGCCTGCGACAGCCCGATGCCCCGGCCGCGGGAACCCAAGTCGCCGGCCGCCAGGGGCACGGGGTCTTCGTCGAGCATGCGGAGCTCCTGCGGCAGGTCCGCGTTGTTGGAGCCCACGTTGCCGTAGGCGTAGAGCCGGACCTCGCTGAGCCCCAGCGCGTCCCGCTGCTCGTGGAGCATCGTGTACCACTCGTAGGCGATCCCCCGGGTCTCGCGCCACGCCGCCTCGTCGGGGACGCGCGCGTCCGGCAGGTCCACGAGTATGCCCAGGCAGCGGTCGCGGACTCCGGGCGCGAACGCGGTCCTGATGAGCTCCGTCAGCTGCTTCGGGGTCAGATCCATTCTCCCTCCATGCTACGGCGTCGCGGCCAGCCGCCGCGCGGTCGCGCGGCAGCGGGGGGCGTCCCCCCCCGGCTTGCGGGACGCGCAGACGAGGAACACCCCGCCGAACGCGTCCTTCTCGAAGAAATGATACTCGTCCTCCCCGTCGAAACGCACGCCGGACCCGGACAGCAGGGAGACCGGCGACCCGGGGACGGCGCGGCCGTCCACGATGAGGCGAATGGTCCGCGCCGCATCGCGCACCGCATAGGCCCGATGCCGGCCGCTCGGGCTGAAGGCGGCGCCGGGACGGCTCGCCACCCCCGCGAACTCCCCCTCGGCCGCCCCGTTCCAGAACAGGCTCCACTGGTCCCCGCGCTTGCCGAACCAGGCCGCGCCGCTCCCCTGGGCCGGAAAGAAGAACGCGGGCTGGAGCGGGTCCTGGATGTCCGCGACCGGAGGCCCGGCCTTCCGGCCATCCACGATGGCGTCGAACGGGCCCGCCGCGCTCCGGCCGCAGAAGAACCCGGTGCGCCCGGGCGCGAGGGTCAGACCGCTCACGGAGGCGCAGGCCGGCCCCAGGGGCTTTTCGTCGAGGAACACGCCCAGGCGCTCTCCGGCCCCGTGCCGCCGGACCACGTGCCTCGCGTCCGGGGTCAGGGACTGGCCGTGCGCCGGCCAGGAACTCACCGCCGCCCCGTCGCGCACCCGGAGCACGGAGCTCCCCTCGTTGGCCAGGAACTCCAGCCCCCCCTGCGCGGACACGCGGAGGTCCTGGGGGCGCCAGTCCCGGAAGGTCATGGACTGCGGGACCCCGTCCAGCACCACCCGCCAGCCGTCCTGGTCCCGGACGGAGTAGGCCAGATGCCCCCCGTCCGGGCTGAACGCGAGTTCGTAGACCTCCTCATGGGCGGGAGAGGTCGAGCCGTCCACCCAGACCGAGAAACTGGACCGGCCCTCCCGCGCGCCCTTATCGCGCAGGACGAAGGCGAAACGCCCGCGAAGCGGCGACCACGCGGCTTCGAGGGAACGGCCGGTATGGCGGTGGAAGGTCAGGCTCCCCACCGGCCCCCGGTACGCCGTCTTCCCGTCTACGCTCCAGACCTCCTCGCGGCCTTCGGTGGTCAGGACCGCGTAGTGGTACCCGTCCTCCGAGACGCTCACCGCCTCCGCGCCCGCCGAAACG
Organism: Elusimicrobia bacterium GWA2_69_24; assembly: GCA_001799695.1. GTDB lineage: Bacteria > Elusimicrobiota > Elusimicrobia > UBA1565 > UBA1565 > UBA10166. The sequence goes on along the minus strand of MGTY01000052.1, from coordinate 21,338 downwards.
TAGCCGGTGAAGGTCTTGGACATCGGGGCGCAGTCCGCCCGCCCGGCCGCGGCCCAAAGGCAGGCCAGGGTCAGAGCGCCGGGGGCGAAGAAGCGCTTGGCCAGCCAGGCCCAGCCCAGCACCGCGAAGGCCATGAGCCCGCAGCCGAAGGCGAAGAGGGCCTGCCCCAGGCCCACGCACCAGCGGCCCAGCCCGGCGCCGTACAGCAGGATGGACCAGTCCCGGCCGCCGGGCCCCGAAAACCCTCCTTCATAGAGGACGTTCAGGAGGTACCGGTCCCTGGCGTCGGCCATGAAGAAGGACTCGTTGTAGCAGGCCGTGCCGAACCAGAAGAGGATGAAGCACGCTCCGGCGTAGGAGCGCCGGCCGAGGAAGTAGCGCAGGAACCCCAACAGGACCGCGCATTCCGTCCCGATGACCCCGGAGAATTGGAACACCCCCTTGCCCGTGATCCCGTAGATCACGCTTTCTCCCATGTAGAGCACGGCGTTCAGGGCGTTGAGCGGGAACCACCAGCGCTGGATCGCGTCCACGCGCTCGGAGTAGGGCAGCTGGTCCCGGAAGGGTATGGCGCAGAGGATGCCGAATACCGCCGCCGCGCCGGCCAGGTAAAGGACGGACTTGGGTATCCCCGCCAGGAGACCGGCCGCGGCCGGAGCGGCCGGCCGAGCCTCCTGCTTCTTGCGCCACTTGGCGAAATCGACCCCGCAATGCTCGCAATCCGCCGCGTCGGCGCGGACGGGAGCCCCGCAATGGGGGCAAAGGCTGCCGGAAGGCGTCATGCACCCACAGATTAGTGTCCTGTCCCGGACAAGTCAAGTCGAATGCGGGTCAGTTGCGGACCGCGAGCCAGTGTTTTTCCAGGGCCGCCAGGCTGTCGCACAGGGCGGGAAATCCCGCGGCGACGGCCTGGTCGAGGTTGGCGCCGCCCTTGGCCGCCTGCAGGAATTTCTCCACCCCGGACCGGCCGCCGGTCTCCACCAAGTAGCGGACCACGGAGGCGGACTGCCCGTACCAGGCGCGGGTCCGCGAGTCCCCCGGGGAGTAGGCCGCGAGTTCCGCGAGCGGCATCGGCCGCTTGTGCGAGGCGGCCAGCCACTCCTCCAGCTCGGGTTTCTGCGCCGACTCGGCGGCCTGCATCTCCTCGTAGACCGCCAGGCCCTCATTGAACCAGCGCAGGGAGTTCCGTCCGCCCATGTACTCGTGGAAGAGGAGATGGGTTATTTCATGGGCCAAGGTGCGCGCCAGCCCCGGCCCCTCGTAGGTGTAGATGGCGTTGCCGACCGCGATGCCGCCGGACCAGGGAGGCGCGCCCGTCTTGCGAAGATACTCGTCGGCGTCCCGGTACACGACGATGGGATACAGACCGCCCGGCCGGAAATGCCACAGACCGGCGTCCGCGATGATCCTCTGGTAGTCCTGCTCCGCCATGCGCGAGACCGCCTGAGCGCGCTCCACCCCGCAGGCCTTCACCAGGAAGCGGTCGCTGGGCTCCAGGGCGAGCCCGGGGCCCGGGTCCTCGAATTCCCTCGCCGTGGACCCGGCGGGATTGTGGGCGATGGGCAGCGATTCGGGAGGCAGAGTCACGCAGCCGCCAAGGGCGACACCCAGCGCCATCCATCGGTACCAGGTACTCAACCTATTGAACCTGCGCGGGTCCTCGGCACTGAACAGTCTGCCCTTCGGAAGGGGTCCAGCCCAAAACCAGGCCCGCTGCGAGCATGCGGGGGAACGCTTTCATGGGGCCTGAAAAGGATAGCCCCGGAACCTCCCCCGCGCCAGCCCCCCCTCCGTCTACGCGGGGATCACCGTTTTTCTCCCGCCTTTCCGGGGTGATTGCGGCGCGGCGACCGACTGGAGCGCCGACCCTGCCGGTTGCGGCGCCAAGACGGCCAGCGGCGCCCCCGAAGTCATGGCCAGAACCATGGGCTGGCCGCAGCATTGCGGCGCGGGGGTCTGCGGCTCCCCGCAAGACATCTTGTGGCCCTTGTTCACGGCGCACTCGTACTCTGTCAGCATCTTGGTTCCTCCCGCATCTCCTAAGCTATAAAGATGTGTATCAGGCCATATGAATATATGCTCTACATTTTATATAAGGCGCAAACAAATTCAGGCTTCCCCGAGATGGGTGAGAGCCTTCTGCCCGTCGGCCAGGGTCTGCCGCAATATCTCCGCGATGGGGCGCAGCACCTGGAAGATGTTGTTGTTCCTGATGGAGTAATAGACGCTGACCTTCTCCTGCCGCGACTTCAGTATCCCCGCCTGCCGCAGGATGGCGAGATGCTTGGAGAGTCCCGATTGCTCCAGCCCCAATGCCTGGACGATCTGTCCGACGGATTGTTCGCCCTTCTTGAGATGCTCGATGATGGCCAGCCGGACGGGATGGGCGAGCGAGCGAAGGAAGTCCGCCTTGATCTTGAAAACCAATTCCTCGCCTTCCATGATAATTGCCTTTCGGCCTATATGCTCAACTACTCATATTATAGCAAGTTCCCCGCACTCGTCAAACCCGGTTCCGGGGATTAAGTTTCTTGAGTTATTTGGTCTGCTAGAAGAGCGTGCCGGAAAAACTTAAACAACTTAATCCCCGGGACCGATCAGAGACGGCCGGTGAGCTTGAGGAGGCCGTCGAGTATGGTGAGGGGATGGGGCGGACAGCCGGGGATGTATAGGTCCACGGGCACGACGGCTGCCGCGCCGCCGCAGACTTCCTCGTGGCCCGCGTAGGGTCCGCCGGAGATGGCGCAGGCGCCCACCGCGATGACGATGCGGGGCGCGGGGAGAGCGCGATAGGTCTTTTCGAGCGCGAGACGCATGTTCCTGGGGACGGGCCCCGCGACGATGAGGGCGTCCGCGTGCCGCGGCGAGGCCACGACCGAGATGCCGAAGCGGCTCAAGTCGAACACGATCGTGCTCAGGACGTTGATGTCCGCCTCACAGGCGTTGCAGCCGCCCGCGCTGACCACCCGGATCTGGAGCGAACGCGCGATCTTGCGGAACTTGGGGTCATCCGGACGGATCTTGGGTTCCGTCCCGGGGAGCACCAGGTCCTCGCGGCTCCAGGCCGCGAGCTTATGCTCCGCGGTGAAGCGCACCGCGCCGTGCGGGCAGGCCGCGGCGCAGTCCGCGCAGAACAGACAGCGCCCGAGGTCCAGCCGCCGGTGGCCGTCGGTCTCAACGACCGCCCCGGTCGGGCAGTCCTTGAGCCGGGCGGCGCAGCCCGCGTCGCAGCGGGAGAAGTCGGTCTCCGGCCGGCCCCGGAACCGGTCCGGGAGCGTCGGCGTCCCCTTGGGATAGGAGAGCGTGCGCTGCCCCTGCTTGAGCCGCGCGGCCAGAGCCCTCAGCATGCAGATTCCTCCATCGTCCGCAACTGCTCAATTCCCCTTCCCCCCTTGCGGGGGAAGTTCGGGATGGGGGGATTCTTGCCGCTCAATCCGACCCCCCACCCTAACCCTCCCCCACAAGGGGGGAGGGAACAAGATGCACCGGCATAGAAAAGCGAACAAAGCCGCGCAGTTCCATTCGTCATCATAAGTCGTGCCCGCAATAGGAAAGGCTGAAGCTCTTGTTGCAGAGCGGGAAATCCGAGATCTGCTGGTCGCGCAGGGCCAGGGCGAGGCCCATCCAGTTGTGGAAGGACGGATCCACGACCTTGTACCGCGCCAGGCGTCCGGCCGCGTCCGTCAGGGCGACGTGGCATACCTCGCCGCGCCAGCCCTCGACCATCGCCACCGCCAAAGACTCCGGCTCCAGGCCGGCGGCGGGCTCGGAGCGGATCGGGCCCTCCGGGAGCGCGACAAGCTGCTCGGCGATGAAGGCGGCGGAGCGCTGTATCTCCAGCCAGCGGACCTGGGCGCGGGCGAAGACGTCGCCGCTCTCCCAGGTGGAGACGGGGATATGCGTCATCCGGAAGATGCCCGCGGGGAACTCGAAGCGCACGTCCCGCTCGAGCCCGCAGGCCCGGGCCGCTACCCCCACCAGACCCAGGGCTTCGGCCGAAGCCTTGGACACGACGCCGGTCTCCTCGAAGCGGGCCAGCACCGAGGGGGAGCCCAGGAGCATCCCGACCGCGTTGCCCACGTCGGACATGGCCTGGCCCAGGCGCTCCAGGAGCTCCGCGGCCCGGGGGGCCTCCAAGTCGAACGCCGCCCCCCCCGGACGCATCCAGCCCCGCCCGAACCGGCTGCCGCAGGCCAGCGCGGTCAGGTTCAGGAAATCGCCGCGGAGACGGCCGCAGAAGGAGGCGGTGGGAAGGAAACCCACGTCGCCGCCCAGTGCCCCGAGGTCGCCGGTGTGGTTGGCGAGCCGCTCGAGCTCCAGCGCTATGCCGCGCAGAACCGAACCCCGGGCCGGCGACCGGCGGTTGGACAGAGCCTCGATCGCCCAGCTGTAGGCCGTGGCGTGGGCCACGCTGGTGTCTCCGGCCGCGGTCTCCATGAGATGGATGGAGCGCGGCCCCGGGCCGCCGACAAGCGCGCGCTCGATCCCACGGTGCTGATAGCCCAGGGATATCTCCAGATGGAACACGTCCTCGCCGTGGCACTGGAACCGGAAATGCCCGGGCTCGATGACCCCCGCGTGCACGGGCCCCACCGCCACCTCGTGTATCCCGTCCCCCTGCACCTGGAAATAATCGGTGACGCCGGCGGGCAAGGGCCCGCCGTCCGAAGGCAGGCCCCCGCGATAGGGGCGGTGGAAGCGGATGGGCTTGAGCCACGGGTGACCTTCGGGCCGCGCGCCCCACTGTTCCGCGATCTCCCGCTCGAACCAATGGGCCTGCGGGCAATCGGGGGTCAACGACGGGTAGGAGTCGCCCGCGTCGGCGGAGGAGACGGAGAGCTCCCCGGTGTCCCCGTGCGCCGTGACGGCGAAAAGCCGGACCCCGTCTCCCACGGGGTGGCCGAAGAGGCTGGCCAGCCTCCCACCCTGGCGGATGTCGCAGAGCAAGTCGCCGTGGAACTCCCGCAAAGATAACAGCGGCACGTCCTTCAGCTCCGCCCGCTCCCCGTTCTGGAGCCGCAGGGAAGACCGGCTCACCGGGCTCCTCCCACGACCTCAGCGGCCCGGGCGATGGCCGTGCCCAGCCAGTCCGGCAGCCACACCCCGAGCAGCAGGAGCAGGGCCAGCGGGGCCCAGACCAGCAGCCGCTGCGTCACGCCGGGGACCTCCGGATGCGGCTCCGGCCGGGCCGCCGAGGGCATCGCCGGGGGCTCTCCCCAGGCCGCGTCCACGGCATGGCGCAGGACGCCAACGAAGATGATGCCCGTGCCGAGCAGGAAAAGCGCCAAGGTCCAGTACGCCCCGGCGTCGGCCGCGGCCTTGAGTACCATGAGCTCGCTCATGAACACCGCGAAGGGCGCCACCCCGATCAGGACCAGCAGACCCCAGAACAGACCCTGGCCCCAAGGCGAGGCCGCGCGCAGGGAACCCGCGAAAGCCTTCAGGCTGTTGGTCCCCCGGCCCTGTCCGAGAGCTCCCGCGGAATGGAAGGCGAGGGTCTTGGCCGCGGCGTGATTGAGGGTATGCCACAGCGCGGCGAAGGTCCCCACCCCGCCGAGGCCGAATCCCAGAGCGATGACCCCGATGTGCTCCACACTGCTGAAAGCCAGCAGGCGCTTGGCGTCCTGCTGGAACGCGATGAACACCGCGGCCACGAGGATGGAGAGCGTCCCCATCCCCGCCAGCAGGCGCAGGCTCCAGCCGGCGCCGCCCAGCGCCGCCTCCGTGAGCGGGATGAAGCGCAGGATGCAGTACATCCCGGCGCTGAGCATGAAGCCGGAGAACAGCGCGGAGACGGGCGCCGGCGCCTGGCTGTGCGCGTCCGGCAGCCAGCTGTGCATGGGCGCGAGGCCCGCCTTGGTGCCGTAGCCCACGAGGATGAAGATGAAGGCCAGCTTCATGGTCGCGGGGTCGAGCCCGGCCGCGGCCGGACGCAGGCGCGACCAAAGGAGCATGTCCATGGAGCCCAGGCTCAGCCGCTGGGCCGCGGAGCCCACGAGCAGCGTCCCCATGAAAGCGAAGGCCACGCCCACGGAACAGACGATGAGGTACTTCCACATGGCTTCCAAAGACAAGGGGCGCACATGGATGCAGATGAGGAAGGCGGTCAGGAGCGTCGTGGCCTCCATGCTCACCCACATGAGCCCGAGGTTGCCGCATACAAGGGTCGCGGTCATGGAGGCCATGGCCCCGAACCACAGGGCGCCGAAGCGCCGGATGTCCCGGGCGTTCAAGGAACCCTCGCGCAGCTCCGCCCCGAAATACGAACCCGCGTAGACGGAGGATGCGCCGAAGACCCAGCTCAGGACCAGGGCGTGAAAAGCGGAGAGGGCGTCCAGGACCAGCCAGTCCCCGGCGCCGGACAAGACGCCCGTCTTGAAGACCACGCAGGCGACCAGCCCGAGGTACGCGGCCGCGGCCGCGCCCGCCAACCGCACGAAGGTCAGGACGGTCCCGGGATCCCGGAGGGCGAGGCACGCGGCCGCGCACGCGGCCGGGAGGGCCAGGGTCATCCAGAGCAGTCCGTCCGCGTTCATAGCCTCATCCCTGCAGCCGGTCCAACTGGTCCACGTCGATGTGGTCGAATTCGCGGCTGATGTGATAGATGGCGATGCTCATGATGAAGACCGCCACGAACGCGTCCAGGAGCACCCCGAGCTCCACCAGCAAGGGCACGCCGCCCGCCAGCGCCGTGCCGAAGGCGTAGATCCCGTTCTCCATCACGATGTAGCCCAGCACCTGGGTGACCGCCTTGCGGCGGCTGACGATCAGGAAGAGACCGATGAGGACCGTCGCGAAGCCGGCCGGCATGATCAGCGCGCTCTCCGGAACCGCCGAGAGGCTCAGGCGCCGGGTCAGCCACATGGAGAAGGCCAGCATTCCCACGCCGGCCATGACCGAGGTGCCGTACCCCACGAACGGCTCCACCTCCCGGCGCACGTTGATGTCGCGCAGGATGCGGGTGAGCACGATGGGGAAGACCACGCCCTTGAGGATCATGCCGGCGGCGGCGAGCGCCGCGGCCCGTCCCCAGGAGCCCTGCGCGTGCAGGAGGAGCGGCAGGAGACCCACGGCCAGGCCCTGCAGGGCCGCGTACCGGATGCAGGAGGTCAGATAGCCCGAGCCCAGGAGCATCAGATTGGTGATGAGGAGGATCGCGGTGACCGTGTCGATCAGGTTCGTCGCCGGATTCATCGCAGCACCAGCACCAGGGCCAGGGCGGCCAGTGCGCACGCCCCCAGGAGCAGGGCCGGCACCCGGAGCAGGCGCAGCCGCGCCATGCAGGATTCGACCGTTCCCACCGCGACCGACAGCCCGGCCATGCCCGCGAGGAAGGCCGCGGAGTCCAGCGCCGGGCTCCCCGCACGCACGGGGAGGACGAGGCTCACGATGATCGCGCTCAAGGCCCACAGCTTCAATCCCGCGCTATATTGGATGAAGGCCAGGTCCACGCCGCAATGGTCGAGCACCATGCCCTCATGGATCATGGTCAGCTCCAGATGGGTGTTGGGGTCGTCGACGGGGATGCGCGCGTTCTCCGCCAGGAGGACCACGAACAGGGCCCCCACGACCAGCGCGAGGGCCGGCCCCTTCTCCATCCATAAGCCGGGCTGGAGGCCGGACAGGATGCCGGAGAGCGAGAGGTTCCGGCTGAGGATGGCCAGCGCCGCCAGGGCGAGGAAAAGTGCCGGCTCGGCGAGCGCGGCGAAGAACACTTCCCGGCTCGCGCCCATCCCCTCGAAGGCCGAGCCCGTGTCGAGCGCCGCGAGCACAGTGAAGAAGCGTCCGAGGCTGAGCACGTAGGCGAACACGATCCAATCCACCGGGAAGGCCGCCAGGGCCGGCAGTCCCGCCGCGGGGATGAGCGCGAGGACGCCGACCGCGCCGGCCAACCCGACGACCGGCCCCGCCCGGAACACCCAGGTGGTCGTGCGGCTGTAGACGGCCCCCTTGCCGAGCAGTTTGGCCAGGTCGTAGTAGGGCTGGAGGAGCGGCGGCCCCTGCCGGCCCGCGAAGAACGCCTTGGTGCGGTTGATGACGCTCGTCAACAGCGGCGCCGCCGCCAATCCCGCCGCCATCGGGACGCAGGCCGCCCAGTTCATGGCGCGGCCCGCAAAGACACGGCCAAAAGCAGCAGTAGGGTGACTACCACATAGAGCACGTAGATCTGCATCTGCCCATGCTGGAATCCGCGCATGCGTCCCAGGACCTGGCGGGCGCCGTTGAAGAGCGGTTCGAACAGCATCTCCCGGGAAGCGTCCCGGGTCTCCGTGGACCAGTCCGCCGTCTTCGGGAAGAAGCCCTCCCTCCCGTGCAGGCGCTCCCTCGTGCGCAAGAGCGGCGAGAACAGGCTGATGAGCGGCTGGGCGAAGGAGGAGGCGGTATACTGCATCCGGGCCGTGGGCCGGGCGTAGCCGCAGTCCCAGGTCTCGGCCGTCTCCCGGGAGCGCCCCGCCTGCAGCCAGGCGCGCAGTCCCGCGGCCGCCGCAGCCGCCGCGAGCACGATCCCGATCACGGACCCCACCCCGGCCATGATCCCGGCGGCCTCGGCGAGGACCCGGTCGATGTCCGGGAGCGGGAAACCGCTGACCTGATTCAGGAGCGGACCCAGCGCCCGGACGACGGTCACCGGCAGGGCTCCGATCAGGAAGCAGCTCGCGGCCAGCGCGCCCATGGGGATGAGCATCGCGGGCCCGGCTTCGTGAGCGCCCCGGGCCGCCTCGGTCCGAGGCTCCCCCAGGAAGACGACGCCGAACGCCTTGGCGAAGCAGGCCGCCGCCAGCCCGCCGATGAGCGCGAGCCCCGCCACCGCAGCGATCCCCGCCGTGACGATGCCGGGACTCGAGGGATGGAGCACGCAGAAGATGGCGGCGCAGAAGATCAGGAGTTCGCTGATGAAGCCGTTGAGCGGAGGCAGACCGGAGATGGCGGCGGAGCCGACCAGGAAAGCGCCTCCGGTCCAGGGCATGCGCTTGAGCAGTCCGCCCAGGTCGTCGATGCGCCGGGTCCCGGTCCCGTGGAGCACCGAACCCGCCCCCAGGAAGAGCAGTCCCTTGAACAGCGCGTGGTTGAGGACATGGAGCAGTCCCCCGCCGAAACCCAGAGCCGCGAGCGTGCACGAGCCCGAAGACATCCCCAGCAGCCCCAGCCCGAGTCCCAGCGCGATGATGCCGATATTCTCCACGCTGTGGTAGGCGAGCAGGCGCTTAAGGTCGTGTTGGGCCAGGGCGAAGAGCACGCCCAGCACACCCGAGCTCAGCCCGATGCCGATCAGGAGCCCCCCCCACCAGGCGGGCGGCGGTCCCAGCAGGGAGGACATGCGCAGGAGCCCGTAGATGCCGGTCTTGATCATGACGCCCGACATGAGCGCGGACACGTGGCTCGGCGCCGCGGGATGGGCCTCGGGCAGCCAGACATGCAGGGGCATGAACCCGGCCTTGGTCCCGAACCCGATCACGGCCAGGATGAAGAATGAACCGGTGGAAGCCCCCAGCGTCGTCCCCATCCAGGCCTCGAACTCGAAGGAGCCGGCCGCGCGGGCGAACAGGACGAACAGGGCCAGCAGGAAAGCGCCGCCCAGATGGGTGGCGACCAGGTAGACCCAGCCCGCGTCGCGCGTCGAGGCCTTTTCGCTCTCGAAGGCGACCAGGAAGAAAGAGGCGAGGGCCATCGTCTCCCAGCCCAGGAGGAAGAGTATCCCGTTGCCGGCCAGCAGGACCAGCATCATGCTCGCCACGAGCAGGTTGAAGCAGAACCAGGCCGGCCCCAGGGAGCGCTCCCCGGGGGTGGACTGCAGATAACGCACCCCATAGACCGCGGTCACGGCCGAGAGGGCGAGGGTGACGGCGAGAAAGAAGCCGGCCAAAGGATCCAACTCCAGGGAGAGCGCGGCGCCCGGGAGCGGCCAGCCGAACCCGAAGGATTCGGGGGGGGCCCCCAGCGCCGCCCGGAGCGCGGGGACGAGGCCGATCAGGGAACCGGCCGCCGCCGACCCGGCGCCGAGCAGGCTCGCCCAACGCCGCGAACGGACCGACAGAGCCGCCAGTCCCCCGAGGAGTATGACCCCCGCGGAGACCAGTATCAAGTGCATTTCTTCATGCCGGCTTCGACCCGCCGGAGTTCCGCGAGTATCTCGTCGCGCGTCCCCACCCGCTGGATCACGGCCTTGAACCCGGGATCGCGCAGGGAGAAGGCCAGGCGGGACAGCATCTGCAGGTGCGCGCGCACCGTGGGGCTGATCAGGGTGAACAGGCAGTGCACCTTCTGCCCGTCGAGCGCGCCGAAATCCACCGGGGTCTCGAGGAAGCAGAGGGTGATGCTCGGCTTGGGCACGTGGAGCACGATGGGATTGCGCACGTGCGGCACGGCGATGCCCTCGCCGATCCCGGTGGAAGCCATGGCCTCCCGGGCGACCAGCACGCGCAGAAGGAGGCCGCGGTCGACCTCTTCCGGCAGGTGCATCGCCTGCACCACGCCGGCCAGGACCGTTTCCTTGTCGTTGCCGGTGATGCGATAGACCACGCCGCCGGCTTCGATGGCGGCGCTCAGGCACGTGACCTGGGCCGACGCCCCGTCTGGCTCCTCTAATAAGCTGGGGGAGACGCCGATCTTCTTGGCGGTAGCCCACTCCAGGAGTTCGGCGCGATGGAAGCGATACTGCTCGTTCACCCGATACGCGGGGATGCTGCCGTCCTTGACCCAGCGATAGATGGTCTTCTCAGACACGCTGAGCAGCTCGGCGACCTCTCTCACTGTCAACTGCATCGGATGTAAGGCTCCTGGGGGGGGACGAAACTGCACTGCGTAGGACATTATAGGACATCCACCGGACCCTGTCCAATTCTGTCTACCCCACATTTGCGGTCCCGGGGATTAAGTTTCTTAAGTTATCTGGACTGGCTGAGATAACTTAATCCCCGGGATCAAGTTGTTCGGGGTGCAGTGATTCGCGGATGGCGTCGGCGGCGGTTTGGGGGTTCTCGAGCATGGGGAAATGGGCGCAGCCATCGATGAGCGAGACGCGGATCTTGTCGAACAGTGGATCGGGCCAGTCCAGCTTGCCCATGACCTCGACTGGGTCCGCGGCGCCGCGCGTCCCGTACACCGCGGAGATCTCGCACTTGGCGGCCGAGGCCCAGCCCACGAAGCGCCCGGTCTTGAGCTCTTTCTGCAGGCGCGGGGAATAGCGCGGGGACTCTTCGGCGACCATGGCGCTGACCTGAACCTCGACGAGATTGGATTTCGGGCCCCAGACCAGGTTTTGAAAGAACGGCTTGGGCGGGGTCAGGAAGCTCTCGCAGAGGACGACGCGCGGGAACTTCAGGGTCTGCGCCAGCTTGAGCGCGGCCAGCCCCCCCATGCTGTGGCCGATCACGGCGTCGAACTCTCCGCCGGTCACCGAAGCCTCGCCCGCCAGCCAGGCTCCAAAATCTTCCACACGATGGAACCCGGATAGGGATTCTATCGGCCAATCCAGCAGGGTGGCCTCGAAATCGGGCTTGAGCAGTGCGGCCAGGGGCTCCCATATAGAGGAACGGCACCCGTACCCGGGCAGGAAGAGGAGCTTAGAGGTCACCTGGATGACCTCTACTCACAGCGAGCACTCGTACGCCGCGACAGGCTGCTTCTTCCCTTTCACCGTGATCTCCCTCCGTTCGGCGGAGCCGAAGCGGGACTTCGCCTTGCGGTACAGGCTTTCCGAAATAAGCAGCTTCCCGGGCGTGCAGTTCGATTCCAGACGCTGGGCCAGATTGACCGCATCGCCGATGAAGGTGTACTCGCGGCGGTCCTGCGAGCCCACGTTCGCGCGCACCGCGCGGCCCGCGTTCATCCCGATGCGCACGGTGAACGGGTTCCCCTGCGCCGCCAACCCGCCGGACAGCTCCAGCAGCCTCCGGCCCGCGTCGAGGGCCTTGCCCTCATCGCGGAACGCGGCGAAGATGCAGTCACCGATGTACTTGTCCACGTCCCCGCCGCAGGCGTAGATGATCTCGGTGGCGGGCTTGAAGATCTCGTTGAGAGCGCGGACCACGTCCGCCGGGCCGTGCTCCTCGCTATAGGAGGTGAAGCCCTTCACGTCCATGAACAGGAAGACGCCCTTGAACTCCGAGTCCGCGATCTCGAACTGCCCGCGCGCCACGTTGGCCCCTACCTCGTTCCAGACCTCATGCGGGGTGTAGCGGTGGATGACCTCGCTCTGCTTGCGCAGGCGCTCGCCGTCGCGGTAGGACTTGCGGCTCAGGTTCGAGAGGAAGCTCTCCGTGTTGTCCTGGATGTCCTCGCTCCGGGACAGGAGCCCCTTCAGCCGCGCGATCTCCGAATCCTTGGAGAGCCTCTGCGAGGCCGGCGGCGCGCAAGGACCCGCGGCCTGGTCCACATGCTTGGCGGAGAGCGCCATGAGGCACACCGTGGTCGTGTGATAATAGGAGCCCGAGAGCTCGCGCCCCGGTTCCATGACCTCCTCGTAGCGGCTCAGGCACGGGGCGGCCTCGCCCCCCGAATAGTAGCCGAAGACGGGGACGTCACGGCCGAAGACCTCCCGGATGACGTCCACCTCGTTGCCGGTCTTGCTGTGCAGGATGGCGCTGCGCGCGCAGCAGCTCACGACGAACACGAGGTCGGCCTGGCGTCCCCCCAGGGCCTTTCGGCAGCGCTCCGCCGCTTCCCGCGCCCCCTCGAGGAGCCCCTTGCGGCTGGCCTGGATGAGCCGGGCCGTGCGGCCCTGCAGGTCCTCGGCCGGGAAATAGGAGATGCAGCCCTTCTTGAAGTCGCAGGCCACCGGCAGCTTGACCAAAGAGCGCCGGCCCTCGTCGACCAGCAAGGAGAAGCCGTAGCGCTGGACCAGGCTCTCGAAGAAATCCCCGGCGTGGTCCGGTCCCAGGAATTGGCGGTAGTAGTCGAACACCGGCTGGCCGTCCACCTCATAGACCTTGTCCTGCTCGCAGCGCGTCAGGCGCACCACCGGGCCCACGGGCTGCCAGCCGTGCTCGTAGCCGAAGGCCAGGCGGTACTCCGGGGCCGGGAGGTCCAGGAGGGCAAGGCGCGAGCCGTGGCGCGTGAGCTGGCCGCCGCAGAACTGGTAGTTGGTCCAGAAGTCCGGGTGGCTCATGCCCAGGTCGTAGTCGCCGCAGCACAGCCCGCCGAACACCGGCACCCGGAGCGTCTCGTCCAGCGCCCGGAGCGCGTCGTTCTCGCGGCCCGAGGCGATGCTGGAGAAGAAGAGCCCCACCGGGATCCGGCCGCCCGCCGACGGGGCGCGGGCGATGGCCAAGGGGCCATCGTCCCCGGGGCGGCCCGTTCTTCCCCCTGCGGAGGGGGCGATGGTCCGGGCCAGTTCCAGGCCGGTCGCGCGGGAGTCCGGGCCGGCCTCGGCGCTGGCGAAGGAGACGGGCGCCCCGTCGAAGGAGCAGAGGAGCACGGCGACGCTCTTCTTGGTCACGCCCAAGGGCGAGATCTCGGCGTAGGAGGTGCCCCCGACTATGATCCCGGGGTCGAGCTCCCGGCAGAGCGCGCGGTGGACCTTCTTCGGGTCGCAATGGATGGAGCCGAAGACCACGGCCAGGTCCGGCTTGGGCACCGAGCGCTTAGCGGTCCGCACCGCGCAGACCGCGGCCTTCGCCGGGTCCGGCCCCTGTCCCAATCCGATGCCGAACCTCATGGGGCGCTCCCCTCCCCGCCGATGGCGACCGCCCACTCGCGGACCCGCCAGCTCTTCACGATCCCGTTCTTCACGTAGGGGTCGCTCTTGGCGAAGTCCGAGACCTCCGTCTCGCTCTGGGCCCGGCAGATGAGCACCGCGCCTTCCGGCGGCTTCAGCGCGCCGGCCATGACCAGGAGCCCGTCCTGGTGCGCCTTCTCGGCCCGGGCCAGGTGTTCCTGGCGGTAGGGCTTGCGCCGCTCGAGGTAGTCCGGAACCGTGTCATAGAACAGGAGATAGTACATGCCTCACCTCACCACCAGGAAATGCACGGGCCGCGACTGCAGGAGCCGCCCGTCGCGGCGCAAGGACGCCGCCGCCCGATGCCGGCCCGGGCGCAGAGCCCACCAGGCCTCGCCCGGCGGGAGCGCGACCCCGTCCACCGTCCAGGCGACGGACTCCTCGGAAGCGGCGCGCAGCCGCAGGGCCTGGGCGCCCAGGGGGGTCGCGGGGTCGATCTTGAACACGTCCCCCGGCTGGGGAAATTCGACGGAGAGGAGGGCGGGACGCCGCGGCGCCGGAACGGAGGCGATCTCGACCGGAGGCCGGTGCAGGGAGCAGACCCGCGCGGGCGGATGCTTCTTGGCGAACACCTCGCGCATGGCGCCCGGGCACCAGGGGCCCGGCTGGTCGCCGGATTCGGGGCAGACCTCAAGTTCCCGGATACCGGCCGGGACCGGGAACGGCCCGGAAGCCGAGCGCTCGTACACGAGGAGCGCCGCGTCCCGCAGCACCGGCGCCGCGCCGGAGATACCCGACACCCGCCGCATGGGCTGGCCATCGAAGTTCCCCACCCAGACGCCGATCGTCCACTCCGGGGTGTAGCCCAGGGCCCAGTTGTCGCGGTAATCCTTGCTGGTGCCGGTCTTGGCCGCGAACGGGAAGGGCAGGTGCAGGGGCGAGTTGAGCCCGAAGGCGCCGGCGCGCGCCGCGTTATCGGCGAGGATGTCGGTCACGATGAAAGCGGATTCGCGGTCCAGGACCCTCCGTGCCGCGGCGGCTTCCCCGGGCAGCGCCCGCACCGGCATCCAGACTCCGCCCCGCGCCAGAGCGGCGTAGGCGTTGGTCAGCTCCAGCAAAGACACCTCGCCGTTGCCCAGCACCAGCCCGATCCCATAATGGTCGGCGGACTCCCGCAAAGACTCCAGGCCGAAGGCGCGCAGCGCCCCCAGGAGCCGCGCGGCGCCGAAGCGCTCGGCCACCCGGACCGCGGGGATGTTGAAGGAGCAGGCCAGAGCCTCGCGCAGGCGCACCGGGCCGTGGAAGGTCTCGTCGTAGTTCTTGGGCGAGAACCCGTTGGTGAAATGCATGGGCTCGTCGCGCAGGAGGTCCGAAGCCCGGGCCCCGAGCGACAAGGCCAGGCCGTAGGCGAAGGGCTTCAACGCGGAGCCGGGCTGGCGCGGGGCCGTGACCCCGTCCACTTGTCCCTGATGCCGGGGGTCGTTGAAATCCGCCGAGCCGACCCAGGCCAGGATGTCCCCCGTCGCGTTGTCGAGCACGACGGCCGCCCCGTTGGTGACCTGATGCCCCGCCAGCCGCTCCAGGTTCTTGGCCAGCACGCCCTGGAGGCGTTCCTGGAGCCCGGCGTCGAGCGTAGTGTCGATGACCGCCCCGCGCTCCGCCCGGCGCAGCACGTATTCGGTGAACTGCGGCGCCGCGAACGCCGCGCGGCGCGGCTCCACCTTGAGCTTCTCGGCCCGGGCCAGCCGGTGCGAGTCCGCGTCGAGCCAGCCCCACTCCCGCATGCGCTCCAGCACCCGCCTCTGCCGGACCGCCGCCGCCTCGGGATAGCGGCGCGGATCGTAGCGCTTGGGCGACTTCGGGACCCCCGCGAGGAGCGCGGACTGCGCCAGAGTGAGCTCGGAGGCGGGCACGCCGAAGTATTCCCGCGCCGCGGCCCCGATGCCGCGGCAGCGATTGCCGTAGGAGACCTCGTTGAGGTAGCCCTCCAGGATCTCCCGCTTGTCTTGGCGGGTCTCCAAGAGCAGGGCGTCGAACGCCTCCGCGAGCTTGCCGCCCCAGGTCCGCGGCCGGGGATGCAGCGCCCGCACCAATTGCTCGCTCAAGGTCGAGCCGCCCGAGACCCGGCGCCCGGACCGGGCGTTCTGCCACAGGGCCCGCGCCACGGCCCGCAGGTCCACCCCCGCGTGGGAGAAGAACCTGCGGTCCTCGGCGGCCAAGGTGGCTAAGGGCATCCAGGGCGAGACCTCTTCGAGGCGCACGGGGGAGCGGCTCTCCCCCTCCTGCGCCAGCACCGTGCGCAGCGGGCGGCCGTAGCGGTCCCGGATCTCGGTGGAGGTCTGCGCCCCCTCCGCAGAAGGTAAACGGCTCTGCCCCGGGGACGGCGCCCCCTGGGGCGCCGCCCCGGCCGGGAGCCAGAGGCTCCCGGCCAGGAGCAGCAGCGCCAGCCCCCGGGCTCGGCTCACCGCTCGACCTTCATGGTCCCGGATGCGGTGCGGCCGAAAACCTCCGGCTCGTACATGGCCTCCACCCAGGTGGACGGCGCGTGGAACTCGCCCGGGGTCGTGGCCTGGACCAGATAGGCGTACTTGTGCTCGCCCTTGGTCAGGAAGTCCGCGAATACCAGGATGCGGTCGTCGTAGTTCTCGCTGCGGTAAAAGGTCCCCCAATACTGGCCCCGCCCCGCGGCCTCGGAGAGGGCCCGCGCGTCTTCCCGGCCTTCCACGGCGAAGGTCGGGTCCACGATCTCGAAGCCCGCGGGCAGGGGGTCGTCGATGGCCACGAAGGTCCGGTCCTGCTTGGTCCGGATCGTGAGCTTCACGACCGCGCGGGCCCCGGCCTTCAGGGCGGCCCCGCCGTAGAGCGGGGTCACGCTCTTCTCGATCTCGAAGCCCTCCCAGGACTTGCGCTCGACGTCGGCCGGCACGTAGCTCATGCCGAGCGAATAGTAGAGTCTCCCGGTCCCCGCCTTGGCGAAGCGCAGCCGCGCCTTGTCGCCCGCCGCGAACACGGCGGCCGGGGAGAATCCCTTCCCCCTGGAGGTCAGAGTCCGCCCCGCGAAGCGCTCCGTCCACAGGGGCGCGCCCCCGTCGAAGCCGAACTCCGCGAAGAAGTCCGGGACCGCCTTCTCATAGCGGCGGTAGAAGTCCTGCAGCGCATGCAGGGAAGCCGCGTTCTCCTGGGTGGTGCGCCAGCGGCCCTTGGCCTTGCGCTCCCCCACCAGCCACTGCACCGCCTTCTCGTCGCCGCTGAAGCCGCCCCGCGCCTCGAGCAAGGCCTGCAGGCACAGGGCCGTGGTCTTCACCGTGGACTCGTGCACCCAGGGCATCCGCGTCTCGGACGGCTCCTCGAAGTGCAGCGACCGGGGCGCCAGGCGCGCCTGATTCAGCATCTCAGCGGCCAGGGTCTCCTTGACCGCCGGGTCGCTCGACAGGAGCGGCGCGGCCTTGAGCAGGTAGGCCCGGGCCAGGAAGGAGATCTGGTCCCGCCGCGCGTAGAGCTCCTGAAAGACCCCGGGCATGGGCTCGCCGTGCAGGGCCAGCGCGTACAGGGCGTAGCCCCGGGCCGCGTACTCCTCTTCCTCGTTATAAGGGAAGGCCCACTGCCGCCGGACCGTCAGGCTGGTCTTGAGCCAGGCCACGGCCCGCGCCAGGACCTCCTTGGGCAGAAGGTAGCCCTCCTTGCCCGCCAGCGCCGCGACCTCCAGGGCGTAGGCTGTCACGTACGGGTCCGGCAGGTAGGGCCGGGTCCAGTACCCGAAGCCGCCCGTCGGGTGCTGGAAGTCGGAGAGCCGGTTGAGGCCCTTCTGGACCTCGCCCTTGAGGTCCCCCACCGTCCCCAGGCCGAACGCCTCGGTCAGGTCCGCCCCCACGATGACCGGGAGCATGCGCGACAGCCTCTGCTCCAGACACCCGTACGGGTATTCGAGCAGGAACTTGGCGCCCGCCTGCAGCCCGGCCAGGGCCGTCGGGGAGAGAGTGGCCTGGATGGCGCCCGCGTCCAGCCGGGAGTCCTTGGGCCGCTGCAACTCCTCCACCGCAACCGCGTCCGTCACGCCCGAGGTGGCCACGGTCTCCAGGCGCTCGCGCTGCAGCACCGGCACGACCCACTCCAGACCGTCGCTCTCCTTGCCCGCCATGGCGCGGAAACGGAAAGCGGTCTTGCCCGTCTTCACGGCCCGGCACTTCCAGACGATCTCATGGGCCTTGTTGGGCAGGACGAAGACCTCCTGCCGCGCCGGCCCTTCCAGCGCCACCGACTCGCCGGACAAGGACATCTCCACGGTCACCGTCGCGGGGGCGGCCGAATAATTGTGCACGACCACGCCGCCCTCGAAGGCGTCCCCGGTCCGCGACAACCGCGGCAGACTCGGGCGCAGGAGCAGCGGCTTGCTTACGGTGAAGCGCGCCTCCCCGGAGCCGAAGCGCTTGCCCGCGTGCGCGACCGCCATGACGCGGAAGCGCGACAGGTTGTCCGGCAGGGAGAATCGGACCACGGCCTTGCCCTGCGCGTCCGTCTCCACGGAGGGGTTCCAGTAGGCCGTGGGGATGAAGCGCGAGCGCAGGTCCACCCCGCCCAGCCCCGCCATATCCCCGCCGCCGCCGCCCCGGCGCTCACCCTTCTCGCCGAAGCTGCGCTGGCCGATCACGAACGGCCGGTTGTCGGCTGTGGCGACGAGGAGCGGCCTGGGCCCGTAGAACGCCTGGAACGGGTCGGGGGTAGCGTAACCGGTCAGGGCCAGGACGCCCTCGTCCACGGCGAACACCGTCAGCTCGGCGCCGCCCCAGGGCCGTCCTTTCTCGTCCATCGCGCTCAAGGACACCGTGACCGGATCCCGCGGCCGGTATTCCTTGCGGTCGCTGGCGGCCTTCACGACCAGCCGCCGGCCGCCCGGGTCCACGGTCAGGGCGGCGTAGCCGAACTTGGACTGCGGCTTGGAGAGGTCGTCGCCCTCCGCGTCGTACTTCGCCCCCTCGGCGCGCCCCTGGACCAGCATGACGCCCACGAACACGTTGGGCACGTGCTTGTCCTTGAGCGGCACGTCGATGAAGCTCGCTCCCCCCCGCAGTTCCGTGATCCAGCGGTCCAGCACGCCCTCCCGCTCCAGGGTCACCAGGACCCGGGATTTCGCGTAGGGGGATTTGACCAGGATACGCGCGGTGTCGCCCGGCTTGTAGGCCTTCTTATCGGGCACCAGCTCCACGATGTCGTTGTCCTCGCGGGCCCACCACGAGTCCCCGCCGCCCACCACGTAGAAGGATATCGCCGCCTCCGCGGGCCGGGAGGATTCATCCACGCCCGACACGCTCATGAAGTACTGCCCCGGCTCGGTGGGCGTGAAGGTCCAGGTGAAGGTGGCCTGGTCCGTGGTGAAGCTGAAGGTGGTCAGGGTCACGTCCCGCTGCTCCGTCACCCACTCCAGGCGCCCGCCCAGCCCCGCGCGGCGCGCGCTCAGCCAGTCGCGCCGCACCATCTTCACCTCCGCCGCGATGCCCGCGGCCTTGACGCCGTCCGGACGTACCGCCACGACCTCGGCCTTCCAGGGCTGGCCCTTCTCCATGAAGGTCTTGGCCGGCCGGATGCCGAAATAGAGCTCCGCGCGGTGCACGATGGTCGCCGCCCGCCCGAACAGCCTCTGCCGCTCCGGGCTGGACACTCCGGCCTCCAGCACGGCGGCCAGCGGCCCGGTGGCGCCGCCGGGGTCGAGCCCGGCCCGGACCTCCAGCTTGCCCGCGGCGTCGAGCTTGCCCGACGCGGAGGCCAGCATCCGTCCGGACTGGGAGGTATGCCGCCACCAGCCTGGGGAGAAGTCGAAGTCGTCGTAGCCCGGCGGGGTGAAGCCCGAGGGCTCCAGCCGCAGCTTCCACTCCGCCGGCGCGTCGGTCATGGGCGCCCCGAAAAGGTACCAGCCGTCGATGACCGCGGTGTAGGTGTCCTTGGCCACGTAGGACGGCTGGGCGGGGACCACCTTAACCTCGAACGAGGCGGGCTTGAAGGCCTCGACGCGGAAGGTCTCGCTCAGGCGGATCTTGGCCTCCTGGCCGATGTACTCCCGGCTCCCGTCCTCCGTGCCGTCGCCCCCTTCCTCGTCCGGCTGCACCGGGCGCACCGTCTCCGGCCGCTCGGGGAGGAGCTCCGTCACCGTCGCCGTCCAGGTCCCCGTCGGGGAGCCCTCGGCCAGCGCGTGGGAGAAGTCGAACGAGGAATGCGCCGACAGGGTCACCGTGGTCTTGACCACCTCGGCCCCGCGCGGGTCGCGCAGACTGAGGCGCAGGACCCGCGGGTCCTTCGCCCCGAGCAGGGCCCAGTCGCCGCGCTCCAGGGTCCGGAGCAGCCCCTTGAGGTATACGGTCTCGCCGGGACGGTAGATGCCCCGCTCCGAGAAGAGGAAACCCTCGTAGTGGTCCGGCCGGGGATAGTTCTCGGCGTTGATGTTGAAGCGCCAGAGGCTCAAGCCCGAGCGCCAATCCGTGGCCAGGGCCGCCGGGCCGCCCGGCTCGCGGGCGATGACCCACAAAGTCGGCCGGTTCCAGCGCTTCCAGTCCGCGATTCCCAGCCCCTTCCAGCCGGGAGCGTCCGCGAAACCCTGCTTGTCCGTGCGTCCCTGCCACAGCACCTTGTTCTCGTCGTCGCGGATCTCCACCGCCACGTCGCGGGCCGGCGCGCCCGTGCGCAGGAAAGTCGTCCAGATGAGGGTCGAGTCCAGGGAATCCTTGACCGTGAGGCCGAGGCGCGTCACGTTGTCGACGACCTTGACCCAGCAGCCGTCGGGGTCCTGGACCTGGGCGAAGAGGAAGCCGCCCTTCTGTCCGGGCCCGAGCACGTCCTCCATGCTGATGAAGGTGCGCAGGCGGGAATTGCGCGGCAGCTTCAGGTCCCAGGGCTTGGTCACGGCCCCGGGCAGTCCCGTCAGGTCGACGGTCTCGCCGCAGGACCACGGGATCTTCCGGTAGAAGGGGACGAACTGTTCCTCCGGGATCACGGCCTTCTGCAGGGGGACGACATCCAGGTTGACCGCCTGCACGGGGTGGCGCTGGGGCAGGTAGCTCTCCAGCACGCCGAAGCCGTGCGCGACCTTGAGCGTGGGGCAGTAGCCCTGCAGCTCCACCGCGAAGGTGAAGTCCGCGCCCAGCGCGTTGCCGTAGATGTCCTTGAGCTTGCCGTCGATCGTGAAGGCGTAGGCGGTGTCGGGCTTCCACCCGATCTCCGGCATGGCGAACTCGACCTTGCGCCGCTCCGAATCGATGGAGCCCGTCCACTCCGCGGCCTCCGCGTCGAGCTCGGGCATCCCCGTGGAGGGCTGCACGGTCATGTGCGCGTAGAGGTCCTGCTGGCGCACCGGGTTGCTGAAGGCGATGGGCAGGCGTCCGGGCAGGCAGATGGGCGCCGGCGTTTCCTTCACCCGGAAGGTGTACCAGGTCTCGAAGCCGACGACGCGGTCGTCGCTCAACCCAAGCTCGCCCTCGGCGGCCGGCAGCTCGCGCCGCAAGCGCAGGTCATAGGCCCGGTCAGCCTTGAGCAGGCCCGAGGGCTTGATGGCGAGGACGTTCATGGTCGAGGGCTTGACCTCGCCGTAGGACCAAGGCCACGCGGCCTTCACCTCGTCCTCCGTCGCGCGCCGGACCCCCACCGCCACCTTCCCGCTCACCTGGGGGGAATCCAGCTCCCGCTCGTCCAGTTC
>MGTY01000051.1 GCA_001799695.1 Elusimicrobia bacterium GWA2_69_24 | reverse complement strand
GAGCTCCTGGAAGATGCGGAAGATCGCGATCTCGATCTCCGGCCGCGACGGGAGCGCCTCGTCGATCTCGAGGCTCACGCTCAGGCCGTTGGGCGTCAGGTGCTCCTGGACATGGGCCTTCATCGCGGCGGCCAGCCCCAGGTCGTCGAGCAGCGAGGGGCGAAGATCATGGATGATGCGGTGCATCTCCTGCTGCGCCTTCGCCAGCAGGCTCTGGGCTCGCGTCATCTCCGGCGTCTCCACGCCGACCGTGTGGAGCGAGAGCTGGATCACGGTCAGGAGCTGGGAGATCTCGTCGTGCAGCTCGCGGGCGAGCCGGCGGCGCTCCTCCTCCGTGGCCCGGAGCAGGCGGCGGACGAGCACCTGACGCTGCTCGTCCTGCACGACCGTGCGGTTCCAGAGGTAGGCCCCGTGCAGCGAGATCGCGAGCTGGTGCTCGAGCGCCTGCATGACCTGCTCGTCGAGGTTCTCCGCGCGGGGATGGAACAGCTCGGCCAGTGCTCGTCCGCGATGGGCGATCTCTCGCCGCTGCCACTCCGCGGGGGGGGTGCGCCCCTCGCGGAGCCACGGGAGCGCGGCCCCGGGCGGGACCACGTACGTCGCCGACTCCCGCTCGAGGGGTCTCGTGACGATCGCCGCGGCGGGGAAGGCGTAATGCGCCGAGATCAGGCGCAGCATCTCGGGAACGATCCGGTCCGGGTCCCGCTCCTCGGTCGAGAGCTGCGAGACGGCGTGCAGGAGCCGGAGGTCGAGATACTTCGCCTCGATCAGCTTGGTCCGGGCCGCCACCTGCCCTTCGAGGTCCTCGTTGAGCGCCTGCAGCTCGCCGAGCGTGGACGCGAGCCGCTCGCGGGCCTCGTCCAGCGTCCGGGCCAGCAGCTCGACCTCGTGGTCCCCCGACACGGTGATCCGGCGGGACAGATCGCCGGCGCGCATCGTCTCGGCCTGGCGCGACAGCTGCTGGATCGGCGACACGACGGACTTCGAGAGCGTCCGGGAGAGCAGCACGGCCATGACGACGAGCATCATGCCCGCGATGAGCAGGCCGCGGCGTGCGGCGTACAGGCCGGAGAACGCCTTCGCCTTGTGCTGCTGGATGACCACCCCCCAGGGGGCGAAGCGCAGCGGGACCATGACCATCAACACGTCCGCGGCCTCGTGCCGCTCGGACGCGAACTCGCATTGCCACTCCTCCGACACCAGCGGGCGATGCGCCCTGATCCGCTCGCCGTAGGTCTCGGCGTGAGGGAGGAGGCGGAAGATCTGCCGCTGGTCGTGCGAAGCGACCACGACCCCGTTCTCATCCACCACGACGACGTGCATGTCGGGATCCGGCCCGAGGTCCTGCAGGAAGGCGCTGACCATGGAGCCCAGCGGGTTCATCTCGGACACGAGGTAGTAGACGGCGGGTGGACGCCGGAACGGCTGGACGATGGCGAGGACGGGACGCTGCTCGGCCCCGGGCTTCCGCACGAGGGGCGTGACGGCCTCGTGATGCCCCAGCCGCAGCGCGGGCAGGGGCGCCGCGCCGGCCGGGTCGGAGACGATCATCTTCGCGTTCTCGTCGAGGATGTACGTGGCCTCCCGGAAGGGGGACTGGAACCGGAAGAGCCGGAGGCGACCGGCCGTGTCGGCGTCCAGCGCCGGCAGCTCCGAGGACAGCCGGCCGAGGTCCTGGATCGCGGTCGAGATCGTGGCATCCAGATAGTGGGCGATCGTGCGGGCCAGCACGAGACGGTCCTCGATGAGGTTCCTGCGGACGCTCACGAACGAGAGGGCCAGGACCGTCCCCGACCCGATGACGAGCAGCAGGAACCACTGGAGCAGGACCGTGTTGAGCCGGCGGCGCAGTGTCCGGCGTCTCATGGCTTCAGGCTGGGCTCCCAGGGTGCGCGCCCGCCGGCTGCTGAAAAAGGCCCCTCTGCGGAGGTACGGCTCGGTCGCTCCTCGCTCAACGTGGCTTGCTCACGCTCGCCCGGATCTCCGGATCCGCTCACCTCGCCTCCGGCTCGGCTCGCCAAGCGGAGTACGCCTCGCTCGTCGCCTCCCTCGCCGCCTTGCATCTGGACCTTTTTGAGCGGCCTGCGGAGTGTTTCCGCATCCTGCTGGACGGATGACTCACGACAGCTCGACGGGCCGCGGTCCTCGAGGCGGCGTGTCCCTGCGCCGGCGGCCCGCATCGAGCGGCGAGGCCGCCACGACTGGGTCGTCGTCCCTCTCATGAGGGTAGCACAAGGGCATGCGCCCCCGGTCTTCGCGGGCGCGGGCGTGATGGTCACCCCCCGGTCCACGTGCCCGCGCAGGGTCTCCTCCGGCGGCTGCCGGACCCCCCCGCGTCACGATCCTCAGGGCCCCGTCATAGTTGGCTGCTCGGGTGGGGAGGCTGGGTAGCAAAGCGGAGCCAGGCGCCCGATCGATGGGGTGACGCGAGGTGATGACGCCAGGCACGAGGCGGTGCGCGGTGCGCGAGCGCTCCGGCCAGGGTCGGTGAGGGCAGACGTCTGCCGTGGCATCGCGCGAAGGCGGCGCCGCGGGCAGCGCCGAACAGCTCGCGCGCAGCCTAGAGGCCGATGAGCCGCCGCGTCTCGCGGCCGTGGCGGCTGCAATGGCGCAGCGCCGCCGCGATGTTGGTGGCTCCGGCCAGGCGCAGCAGGCTGATCGCCAGATTGCGCAGGCTCGCCATGAGCTGCGGCGCGGCGCGCTTGCGGACCTGGGAGCGGTCTTCATCGAAGGTGCGATCGCGGACGTAGTGCACGCGGTTTTCGATCGCCCAGTGGCCGCGGACCAGTTCGAGCAACCGGGCCGGCGACGCGGTGTGGGCCGGGAGGCTGCTCACGGCATAGCTCACCTCAGAGCGCAGGGGCGTGCCCGTGAGGGTGCTGACGACGCGTTCGATGCGGATCGCTTGCCGCAGGAAGGGGAAGTCGCTGTAGCCGGCGAGCTCTCCGCTCGTCCAGATCCGCCGCTCCTCGAGCCGCCCGTGGCCCTTGTCCAGCGTGATGTGCTGAGGGGGGGAATGCGTCCAGCTGGAGGTCTTCGATGTCTTGGCGCAGAGTCGGCTGGTTGTCTTTGACGGTGAACAGGTAGTCGGCCTTTTTCTCGTCGACGACGTGGCGGGCGATGGCGGTCTGGGTGAACATCGCGTCCCCGGTCACCACCGCGCCCTGGATGTTGAGATCGGCGAACAGCGGGTCGACGCTCGTGATCTCGTTCGTCTTGTCCGGCACGCGGTGCTGGGCCACCACCGCCCCGGCGCCATGGAGCACGGCGCCGACCAGGTGCACCGCTTTCGTGGCGCCGTCGGCGCTGCCCCGCAGCGACTTCCCATCAATGGCCAGCCCCTGGCCTGCCACCGAGGTCTGTTGGACCAGCCACGCCCCGACCCGGTGGTCCAGCGCCGCCACGTCGATCTGGCCGAGGACGCGCCGCAGGGTCGGTTCGCTGGGCGCGCGCCCCGTGTGGCAGCGCAGGCGCCGGAGCGTGCGGGGCCTCTGGTCCTGCGCCCAATGGGCGATGGCCATGAGACTCTGGGCCCCGGCCAGCGTGGCGCACACGGCGATGGCCATGATCGACACCAGCGAGTGTCGGATGCCGCGGCGATGGCGCGGATCCGCGAGGCCCTGCAGCACGTCGATGAGCCCGCCCCGACCCTCGAGGGGGAGGCGGGAGAGCGCGAGCGTGACCATGGGGGGACCCTCCGGGGCATAAGCGCTAACTTAATATTTGACCTGGCCCGGGCCCCTTGTAGTAGTCTGGGGCCATGGCGAACTCGCTGCTGGACGAGGAGTGGGAGGTCATTGCGAGCTTTCTGCCGAAGGGGTGGCGAGAGCTGGCACGGAGCACGGGAGCCCTTCGCCGGGCGCGAGGAATTCGGGATGCGGACACGCTGCTCCGCCTGATCCTGTTGCATGTTGCGTCTGGCTTGTCGCTGCGGCAGGCGGTGGCCAGAGCGAGCGTGACCGGCTTGGCCGCCGTGTCGGACGTGGCACTGCTCAAGCGAATGCGGGCGTCCGAACCGTGGCTGCAGGCGCTGACCCAGGAGATGCTCGCGCGCAGCCGATTCGCGCTGAAGATGCCCTCCCTCCCGGCCGGCCGCCGGATCCGTGTCGTCGACGCGACCGACGTTGAGGAGCCCGGCGCCACGGGAACCAGCTGGCGCGTCCACTACACCCTGCAGTTGCCCTCACTGAGCTGTGACTTCTTTGAGGTCACCGACGCCCAGGGGGGCGAGACCTACAAGCGGGTCCCCGTTCGGCGCGGCGACATCATTCTCGGTGACCGCGGCTATAGCCACCGGGAGGGCGTCGCGCACGTCCTGAAGCACCACGGCGACGTGGTGGTCCGGGTGAATAGCACCAGCTTCCCGCTGCTGACTGCGCGCGGCGCCCCCCTGCTCCTCCTGCCGACCCTGCGGACGCTGCGCGGACACACCCCCAAGGAGTGGCCCGTGCAGTTCGACGCGGCAGGAACACGCTTCCCGGCGCGCCTGTGTGCGATTCGCAAGAGCCGAGCCGCCGCCGAGCGCGCCAAGAAGAGAGCGCTCCGCGAGAGCGGGAAGAAGAACAAGCAGATCCGCCCGGAGACCCTCGAAGCCGCGGAGTACGTCTTCGTGTTGGCCACCATGCCAGCCGCTCTGCTCACCGCCTGGCAAGTCCTCGAACTCTACCGGGTGCGCTGGCAGGTCGAACTCGCCTTCAAGCGGATGAAGTCGCTGTTGGGCGTCGGCCACGTGCCGAAGTACGACCCGCATTCGGCACGCGCCTGGATCCAGGCAAAGCTGCTCACCGTTCTCCTGATCGAACAGCTCATCACCGAGGCCCGCTTTTTTTCCCCCTGGGGCTTCCACGTCACCACGGCGCAGCCGGTGGCGTGAATTCATCGAGGGGCGGGATTCCGTCCTCGCGGTCCTCTCGCTTCCCATCCTTCCCACCCACCTGATCCAAGTAGGGCAACGTCTGGGGCGTCTCCTGCAGGAACGTCCCCGAGAGCGTCACGGCCAACTGCACCGGCTGGCCGCCCATGTGTTAAGTTAGCGCTTATGACCCTCCGGGGTCGGGTGCGGCAGGGGCTGGTCGGGGGCGCGCAAGCGCTCACCCGCGCGGCGCGCGAGTGGGTAGACGAACACCCGCTTCGGATGCCCATGGTGCTCGTAGCGGGCGCCCCGGCGCGCGAAGCCGTGCGTGTCGCCGAGGTAGAGCCAGTTGCTGGCGCGATAGCAGGTGCCGCGAAAGCGGGCCCGATCGACGAAGGTTTCGGCCAGCAGCACTGGGTGGCCAAAGCGGGCGCTCCAGTCGCGGCCGAGCCGGCACAGGGTGGCGGCCAGGACGCGGGAGGCGAGGTGGGGGGGCTGACTCCCCGGCAGGATCAGAAAGCGGACGTTGTTGACCACCCACGGCAGCCGGCGTTGCCGCGTGGCCGCGTCCCAACCGAGCCAGCGATCGCGTGGGGGATTATGCAGTGCCGCCGCGCCCCACAGCAGCAGCGCGACGAGCGTGTTGCCGACGAACGCGGCGTAGCGGATGGACTCGCCGACGAGGTGGGGGCACCCCAGATAGTGGTAGCGCGCCATGGCGGAGCGCCAGGCCGCGGCCTCCGCCGGCACGATCGGCCGCACGACCAGCGCCCCCGGCACGCCAGGGTCCGCCCCCGGCCCCCAGGCGCGCGGCCCCGCGGCGGGCTCGGCCCCGGGCGGCGTCGCGACGGGGCGCCGTCGCGGCAGGGTCGCGGGCAGCCGGATGAAGCCCCGCTGGCCCAGCCGCTGCAGCAACAGGCGGCAGGAGGTGACGGCGAGATCCCCTGTGGGGCGTGTCCACCGAAACCGTTCGGCCACCTCCCGTGCCAGCGCTTCGCGCGTCAGCCCCGGTCGGCCCGCGATGGCCCGCTGAATCCGGGCGAACTCCCTCGACCCCAGGCGCTGCCCGCGATAGAACACGGTGCGGGGGCCCGTGTCGCCGCCGCTCTGCGAGGTCTCCGTGGCTGCCATCGGCCCTCACGGTGGCACACACGGGCGGCGGAGTCCAGTTTTCCTGTTATTCCTCCGCAGACTTCAATGGGTTCGCGACGACTACGACGTGGCCCTGTCACGATCCTCGTCACGCCTGTCACGGATCCCATCCGGCGCTATACTTGGAAGCCGGCCGGGCCGGACCATCGAAGCTCTCATTTTCCTCAAGGAGCGTTCATGCGCATCCACAACCTGTTCACCGACGCGAGCGGCGAGTCGCACTTCCGGGACATCCAGGTCGAGTGGGTCGAGGAGACGCCCGCCGGGAAGCTCTCCACGCGCCTTCCCGCCACCGGGATCATCTTCCGGCACGTGCCGCCCACCTACGACCTCGACTGGCATCCGGCGCCCCGCCGCCAGTACATCATCAACCTCGACGCCGGAGTGCAGATCACGGCCAGCGACGGGGAGAGCCGCGTCATCGGCGCCGGCGAGGTGCTCCTGGTCGAGGACACGACCGGCAAGGGGCACCTGTCCAGGGCCGTCGCCGGCACGCTCCGCCACTGCATCTTCGTGCCCCTCGACGAGCCATGAAGCTCCTCTTCTTCGACGACTTCAGGCTGGGCGTGCTCAAGGGCGACGCCGTGGTGGACGTGTCGCACGCGGTGCGGGACATTCCCCGTATCGGACCCCACGACCTCATCAGCGGGCTGATCGAGCGGTTCGCCGACTACAACCGGCCCCTGGCGGAGGCGGCCGACCGTGGAAGGGGAATACCCGTCGGCCAGGTCAGGATCCGGCCGCCCCTGCCGAAGCCCTGCAACATCGTGTGCATGGCGGTGAACTACATGTCGGGGCGCTGCGAGTCCGTCCTTACCGGCCCGGGCGCTTGAGCAGTGCCGCCGCCGCTTCCGCCACGCTGGGCGGCGCCGGCGTGTCCTTGTAGGTCGACAGGCGACGGTACACCTCGGCCGCGGCCTCGTGGAAGCCGGTGGGGAGCCCCGCCTGGGCGAAGGACCGGGCGTTCTCCTCCATCTCGCCCACGAAGCGCCAGGCCTTGCGCGCGTTGTCGTGGACGGCGCGCTCGGAGCGGGCGGGCATGTCGGGCATGGAGATCTTCCACTCCGCGAGCAGCGCCTCGTCCACTCCCTCGGCGATCGCCAGCGCGCGGATGCTCGCGAGCAGGGCCTGCATGCCCTTGTTCCATCCGCCATAGGCCATCTTCAGCGCTGAGGCCGCGCCCACGGGCGCGGCGAGCACGACCGGAGCCACGGGCCCTGCCTCGAACAGGCGGGCCGCGGCGGCCGCGTCGCCGCCGGACAGATAGACCCGCGCGGCGCCCGGCTTGCGGTTGGCGGGGCCGATGATGCCGCCGTCCACGAACCGCGCGCCGCCGCGCTCGACGATGCGCCCGATCTCCCGGGCCGCGTCCGGTGACACGGCGTTGGCGTCCACGTAGAGGCCCGAGAAGCCCGCCGCCGCCACGCCGCGCGCCACGTCGAGCGCGGCATGCGGCGGCGCCACCGAGACGATGACGCGGCTCGCATGGACCAGGGCCTCGAGGCTTCCAGCGTCCTCGAGCCCGATCTCGGTTGCGCGCGCGCGGGTCTGGGCGCCACGTCCCGCCGACGCCCACAGGACCCGCGCCCCGCCCGCCACGAGGGTGGCGCCCACGGCCGAGCCCATCTCGCCAGGATGTAGCAGCCCCACCGTCATGCCCGCTTCGCGCATGTCGTCGCGCTCGCCTTTCTGATAGAAGATCACGCCACGCTCGAGCGGCCAGAGTTCCGCCCGGTTCTCGGCGATCGTCGCGGGATCTCGGGGAGCGTTCAGAGGTCGGCGACGTCGACGGCCTGACCCAGGGCGGCGCTCCGGGCCACGGCCTCGGTGAACTCCATGTAGCGCAACCCGTCCTCGAAGGTTGTGCGCGAGACCTTCTCCCGGCCGCGGATCGCGTTGACGAACTCCTCCTCGACCCGCCAGCCGATGCGCCGCTCGGCGGGGATCGGGATCTCGCGGAGCTCGCGCTCGCCCCGCCGCCCGCCCCAGAGGCGCCGGGGATCGGCCTCGAGCCTCAGCGTGCCGTCGGTCCCGAAGATCCACACCTCGCTCGGCGGCGCCAGCGCCGTGACCGCGCTGAAGCGGAGGTGGGCGACGGCGCCGCCCCCGAGCATGGCCAGGATGTCGGCGTGATCGGGCACCCGCACCTCGTGCCAGGTGCCGCCCGCGTCGCGGCGTCGCGGCACGGCGACCTTGGTCATCGCCATCACGCGGCGGGCGGGGCCCAGCCAGCGCATCATGGCTTCATACCAGATGCCCATGTTGAGGATGTTGAGCCCGCTGAGCGCGGCGTCCTGGCGCCAGTGCAGCGGCGCCTCGGGCTCGACGAAGCCGCCCTGGGTCGCCTGGAGCTCGACCGCCAGCACCTCGCCCACGTAGCGCTCGGTCAGGAGCGCGTGAATGGTCGCGTCGACCTCGAGCGTGTGGGGCGCCGGGACGAGCTGGGCGACGAGGTGCGGCGCCCCGCGCGCGGCGTCCAGCATGCGCCGCCCCTCGGCGGCGTCCATGGCCATGCGCGCCTCGCAGAGCACGTGCTTGCCGTGCTCGAGCGCGGCCAGCGTGATCTCGCAGTGCATGTAGGGCCAGGTCCCGATGCACACCGCGTCGACGTCGGCGGCCCGCACCAGCTCCCGCCAGTCCTCGGAGACCCGGGCGATGCCGAACTCGCGCGCGACGCGCTCGCCCGACTCCTTCGTCCGGTTGGCGACCGCCACCAGCTCGATGCCGGGCAGAGCCCGGAATCCCGGGATGTGCCGGCGGCGGGTGTTGTTGCCTGCGCCCACGAATCCCACGCGGATCGTCTTGTCGGTCATGGGCGACATGATAGCATCTCGGGAAATGGACTTCGGGATCGTCACCGCCAAGGTGGACGAGATCGGCTACATCACGCACGCCGAGAACCTCGGCTACAGCCACTGCTGGGTCACCGACAGCCTGATGATCCGCTCGAGCTGCTGGGCCGTCTTGGCGCTGGCCGCGCAGCAGACCCGCACCATGCGCCTCGGCACCGGCGTGAACGTGCCCGGGCTGCGGCTGGCCCCGGCCGCCGCCAATGGCATTGCCACCATCAATCGCCTGGCGCCCGGGCGGTGCTTCATCAGCCTGGGCACCGGCCACACCGCAATGCGCATGCTGGGGCAGAAGCCCATGAGGCTCGGGCCCTTTCGCGAGTACGTCCAGGTCGTGCGGGCCCTGCTCGACGGCAAGGAGGTGGACTACAGCCTGAACGGCGAGACCCACCGAATCCGCTTCCAGATGCGCGAGCACCGGTTCATCGATCTTGATCACCGCATCCCGCTGTACATCACCGGCTACGGTCCCAAGGCCCAGGCGCTGGCGGGAGAGCTGGCGGACGGCCTCGTCTCCGGTCTGCCCCGCGGGGGAGCGGTGCCGGACCTGCTGGCCAATGCCCGTCGTGGCGCCGCCCGGGCGGGGCGGGCGCTTCCCGCGGACTTCTACACCGCCGCCATGGTGACCCTGGCGATGCGCGAACCGGGCGAGGCGGCGAGCTCGGAGCGCCTCATCGCCGAATGTGGCGCCGCCGTCGTCTCCGGTCTGCACTATCTGGTGGCCCGGCATCTGGAAACAGGCGAAGACCCGCCGGACTACGCCAGGCCGGTATGGACCGGCTACATGGACTGGCTCAACCAGGCGCCGCCCGAGCTACGACATCAGCGGCTGCACGGAAGCCACTTCAGCTTCGTCGACCCCGAAGAGGCGCGGTTCATCACCGCGGACCTCATCAAGGCCACCTGCCTGACCGGCACGCCGGAAGAGCTCGTCGAGCAGGTGCAGGCCCTGGAGCGGCACGGGCTCAGCCAGATCATGCTCTATCCCCCGCTGAACCGGCAGTATCGGGTGATCGAGGACTTCGCCGGGAAGGTGATGGCGCGCCTGTAGAGCAAGGTGCGAATGGCCATTCGCCTGCGCCAGCTCCTGGCCTGCTGCTGAGCCAGAGACGGGCCCGCCGCCTAGCAGGCCGCTGAAAAAGGCCCATCTGCGGAGGTGCGGCGCTGGTCGCTCCTCGCTCGACGTACAGCGAGTACGCCTCACTCGTCGCCTCCCTCGCCGCCTCGCATCTGGACCTTTTTGAGCGCCCTGCGGAGTTCTTCCGCATCCTGCGGGAGGGTGCCAACGCTGACAGCGATTGGCAGCGTTCGGCGCGTGATCATGCGAACTGCTCCGTCGCGCGCAGCGACACGCGGGGCGCTCCCGGCACGATGGCGATGTGCAGCGGGTTGGGGCCGGGGACGGCGCCGGCGAGCGCGTGGATCGTGTCTTCGGCCTGCTCGATGGGGAAGGAGTGCGTGTGCATCTTGTCGAACGGGTGGTTGTACTGCTCGTAGTCGCTGCCACAGATGCCGCAGGCCTCGATCCGGAGGAGCGCGTCGTCCGGCCCTATCGCCGGCCGCGGGAACTCCCGCAGCTCGATCGTCTTCGGCTTGACGAGCACCGCCGCGCGCACCGCTCTTGCCATGATCGCTCCCCGTCTCGTTACTTCCGCTGCCGCTTGGCCATGTACTGCTCCCACGGCATCCAGCCCAGCAGGCTCCTCCATCCACGTCGATGGCGAGGCCACACAGGGGATCGGCGGCCTCCGAGCAGAGGAACACGGCGATCCGTCCGTGGTCGCCGGGGGTCATCCAGCGGCCCTTGGGGACCATCGCGATGCGCTCGCGCCGGGTCTGCTCGTCCGCGTTCCGCTCGTACATGGGAGTGAGTGTCGGACCGGGGCAGATGGCATTGACGTTGATGCCGTACGGGGCGACCTCGTAGGCCAGGTGGCGGGTGAAGCCGAGGAGCCCGGCCTTGGAGGCCGTGTAGCTCGCGGCCCCGGTGAAGCTGATGCGCTTGGCTGCCACCGACGCGATGTTGACGATGCGCCCCCACCGTTTCTCCCGCATGAGCGGCACCACGGATTTGCAGCAGAGGAAGGCGCCCGTCAGGTTCACGTCGAGGACCCGGCGCCACCGTGCCTCGTCGAGGTCCTCGACGAGCTCGGTCGTCGCGATGCCGGCATTGTTCACGAGGATGTCCACCCGGCCCAGGGCCGCCACCGTGTGGCGGACCATGGCCTCCACCGGGCCGGCCTCGCTCACGTCCACCCACACCGCCACCGCCCGGCCCCCTGTTCCTCGATGGCGCGGGCCGTCGCGGCGGCGCCGGCCTCATCGATGTCGGCCACCGCCACCACCGCGCCGGCCTCGGCCAGCGCCGCGGCGATCCCCGCGCCGATGCCGGCCCCGGCGCCGGCGACGATGGCGACGCGGCCCGACAGCCTCCGATTACCGGCGGTCACTGCCGTCCACCTGCATGAGGGCGCTCAGGCCGCGGTGGAATGTCGGCGCCCCGCCCGGCACCAGGCACGCCTCGATGACCTCGACCAGCTCCTCGCGCGTCGCGCCGAGCCGCATGGCCCGCCGCCTGTGCGTCACCAGGCCGGACTGCTCCGCCCCGCGGAACGCCAGCAGGGCGATGGTCACGAACTCCCGCACCTTGGCGGGCACATGCCGCCCCTCGCCCAGCCCGAGCTCGTAGAGCCGGTTGTAGGCCTCGACGAAGTCGGGGGTCCTGCCGCGCCGCGAACTCCCACTCCGGATAGGTGTAGCCGCGCGCCGCCGTCATCCGCGCGATCAGCGCCGCGGCGCGCTGGCCCCTCTCGTCGTCGCTCATGGCGCCACTCGGCCAGCGCTGGCGTCGTGGGAGGGCGGCCCCATCGCGGCGACCGCCAGCAGCCGGGCCAGGGGCCGGAGCGTGATGAACCCCAGCTTGCGCATGATTGATCCTTCTTGGCGGCCTCCGTGTCGGTCAGCCCGGCAATGGCGCGCGCCGGGCCGTGGCGGCCCGAGCCGGACGCGCTCGCCTTCGATCACACGGCTCAACCATGGGGCGATCACTCTATCATGAGGCCCGCCCGGCCCCGCGCGCCAGCGTCTGCTCGAGGCGCGGCACGGGGCGGGCGAGGGCGGGGTCGGTGGCGAAGAGCTGCTCGAGGGCGTGGGCGGCGCCGAGCGTGAAGCGGTCGCCGTACATCGGGCCCACGACCTGGATGCCGAAGGGCGTCCCCTGCGGGTCGAGGCCGCAGGGCAGGGCCACCACGGGGTGGCCCACCACCGTCAACGAAGAGGTCAGGGCCGCCCAGTGGACGTAATTGTCCATG
>MGTY01000050.1 GCA_001799695.1 Elusimicrobia bacterium GWA2_69_24 | reverse complement strand
GCCAAGCTCCTGGTGGATACCAGCAGATGCAAGGTTCCGGCCCTCCTGTTCGACGAGGCCTTCTACGGGATCGATCGCGGCCGATGCGAAGAACTCATCAAGCTGGCCGGCGACCTGGGTCTGCAGCTTATCGTCTCGACTCCGGACCAGGCGGGAGATCGCGAGGCCTATCGGAAAGCGACGACCGTGTTCCTGGCAAAGGATGCCAACAGCGACGTGCACGCCACAGTCGCCCGTTTCTGGACCGACGCTCCACTAGACCTTCCCATGCGATGACCGCGCAGATCACCTTTTTCGACCTCCTATCGCGCGCCGCCGATTTCGACGACTCGGTCCAGCGTGATTGCGCGAGGCTTCTCAGAAAATGGCTCAAGCAGGGGCGGATGCCGGGCTCCTGGACCGTGCGCTGGCATGATTCGGCCGCAGCCATCCTGCGTGAGGCGGCGGGATTGGACGTCGTCCGTCCCGGGGCCCAGGGCGGCCTCGTCATCGACCTGCGCCTATTGGCCGGCAAGCTGGAGGTGCGCGCCATCCAGAAAGACCTTATGGCTTTCGTCGAACCGGGTCCCTCTCGGGACCAAGAACGGACGCTGGCCGCGATCGAGAGAGCCGCGAAGCTCGTCTCCTCGGAAGAATCCTTGCGCTGGCTGGATGAGTGCCGGGCCCGCGAGAGGTCGGGAACGCTTAGGATGGATGCAGGAGACTTGTCGCGATTGGATGCGGTGGTGCTTGCGCTCAACCGGCTCGGCCGTCGTCAGGAAGGGGCCATCCACTGCTCCAGATTGGGGGCGCTGGTCGGCGTCTCCAGCAAGTTTTTCCGGCGCGGAGCGCCGGGCCGGCGCTTGCTGGCGGACGCGTTGCTTTATCTTTCAGGAAACACGCAGTCATCCGACGACGCGCGGGAAGCGGCGCTTGACGCCGCCGGCCTTCTGCTTTCTCCTACGGCCTATACGGTGCTGGTCGCCGGTCCGTTGGCCATCGGCTCCCCGCCTCTGGACTTCCCGGCTGAACTGGCCGCCCGCGACGAGGCGTGCATGCTGACGCTGCAGAACCTCGGCGGCGCGCGGCTCAAGGCGGGAGTGCAGGGCGTCGTAACGGTTGAGAACGAGGCGCCGTTTCTTTCCCTGCTGGCCGAGGGGATGCATCACCGCTTCCTGCTGGTTTACACCGGCGGTTTCGCGGGCCGCGCCGTCAATGCGTTGTTGGAGCGCGTGCTGGTGGATTCACCCCGTTGGCTGCATTGGGGCGATACGGACTTGGCCGGAATCCGGATCGCCCGCCTCCTCGCCGACACGGCCGGCCGCGCACCGGTTTTCTTCCGATGCGATGCGGCCGAGGTGCGCAGGTTGAGACGGAACCTGACGCCGTTCTCACCGGCAGCACGCAAAGACATCGCGCGGGAATTGAAGGAAGGACCGGGCCGACTGGGCGAAGAAGTCTTGAGGGCATGCCTGGCCGAAGGCGGCTGGCTCGAGCAGGAAGCGTGGGAGGCGTTGACGCGATGACGCCCCGGGCCGCGCTCATCGGAATGACCGTGGAGCATTCGTTCTCGCCCCGCATCTTCGCGGCCTTCGCCGCGGCCCTGCGCCGCCCGCTCCGCTATGCGGCCATCCCGGTCCGGCCGGACGAGTTCGTGGAGCTGCTGGGGCGGGCGCGCCGCGGGCGCTGGCTCGGCTGGAACGTGACCGCGCCGCATAAAGAGACCGCCGCGCTCCTCGCGGACGGACTCGATCCGGTCGCGGAAGCGGCCGGGGCCGTCAACGTCGTCCGCTTCCAGGCGGGCAGGGCCATGGGCTACAATACGGACGTGGCAGGCTTCCTCGAACCCCTGCAGCGGCGGGAGATCGCCCTGCGCGGCCGCCCAGCCGTCGTGCTCGGGGCCGGGGGGGCGGCCCGCGCCGTCTGCGAAGCCCTGCGCCGCTCCTCGGTCGCCGGGATAACGATCATCAACCGGACCCTGGCCCATGCGGAACCGCTCGCGGAGCGCTTCGGGGCCGGGGCGGCGGCGACTGGAACGGACGCTGCGGCTTCCGCCCTGGCCGAGGCCGATCTCATCGTGAACGCGACCTCCGCCGGAGCGGAGACTCCGCTGCTGCCCCCGGGCTTGCGCCTGAAAGCCGGCTCCTGGGCCTGCGACCTGGCGTACAGGCCGGCGGATACCCTGTTCATGGCCGCGGCCCGCCATGCCGGAGCCTCGGCCCTCGGGGGCATGGAGATGCTGGTCGCGCAGGCCGCCGGTACCTGGCGCCTGTGGTTCGGGGAACCGGTCCCGGAAAACGTCCTGGCTGATGTCCGCGCCGACCTGAGGGAGACACTATCATGAGAATCCTGCGTCTGCTCACCGCCGGGGAATCCCACGGACCCGCGCTCTGCGGGATACTGGAAGGCCTCCCGGCCGGGCTGCCGCTCGCCGCGGCCGACCTCGACCGCGACCTCGACCGCCGGCAGCAAGGTCACGGCCGCGGGGGCCGCATGGGCATCGAAAAGGACGCCGTGGAGATCCTGGGGGGTCTGCGCCATGGCGTCACCTTGGGCTCGCCTTTGGCTCTGCTCATCCGCAACCGCGACAATGAGGACCCGCGCGAACCCCTCGCACCGGTGAGCGTGCCCACTCCCGGCCATGCCGACCTTCCCGGTTCCGTCAAATACGGCCGCACGGACCTGCGCGACATCCTGGAGCGGGCCAGCGCCCGGGAGACCGCCATCCGCGTGGCGCTGGCCGGCGCGGCCCGTCGGCTCCTGGAGGAATTCGGCATCCGCGTCGCCAGCCGGGTGGTCGCCATCGGCGCGGAGACGGACGACACCGACCCCGGCTCCGTGCCCCTGGAGCGCTGGAACGAGCTGGCCGACGCCAGCCCGGTGCGCTGCCTGGGCGCGCAGGCCGCCGGGCGCATGACCGCGGCCATCGACGCGGCCAAACGGAAGGGAGACACCCTCGGAGGGGTATTCGAGACGGTGGTCTGGGGGCTCCCCGCGGGACTGGGCAGCCACGTCCAGTGGGACCGGCGCCTGGACGGCATACTCGCCCAGGCCTTCATGAGCCTGAACGCGGTCAAGGGCGTGGAGATCGGGATGGGCTTCGCAGCCGCTTGCCGCAAAGGCTCCGAGGTGCACGACGCCCTGCATTGGGACGAGCGGCACGCTCGCCCCGCGCGCCGGAGCAACCGCTCGGGAGGCCTCGACGGAGGGATGACCACCGGAGAGCCGCTCGTGCTGCGCGCCGCCATGAAGCCGATCCCCGGGCTGGCCGCGCCGCTGCCGTCGGTGGACCTCGGCGCCCGGCGAGACGCCCCGGCGTCCGCGCACCGCTCCGACGTCTGCGCCGTCCCCGCGGCGTCGGTCATCGCCGAATCCCTGGCCGCGCTGGAGACGGCGGACGCCTTCCTCCTCAAGTACGGGGGAGATTCCATCGCGGAGCTCCGGTCCCACTATGAAGCCTCCAACGCCCTCTAAGGGGAACATCTACCTGATCGGTTTCATGGGGAGCGGGAAGACGCGCGTGGGGACGGCCCTCGCGCGGCGCCTGGGCCTGCCCTTTCTGGACACCGACGCGGAGGCAGAGCGCATATCCGGCCGGAGCGTCGCCCGGCTATTCCGCGAGGGGGGGAAGGCGGGCTTCCGGCGGCTGGAGCAACGCGTCATCGCCGCGGCGGCCGCGGGACCCATCCGGGTGGTCGCCGTGGGCGGCGGGGCCGTGACCCGCGCGGCGAACCTCCGGGCGATGCGGCGGAGCGGGACCGTCGTCCGCCTGCGCGCTCCGTTCTCCGTCATCCGCCGCCGCATCGGGAAGGGCGCCGGCCGCCCCTTGTGGGATGCCTCAGGAGTCCTCTTCCGGCGCCGGGAACCCCTCTATCGAAAGGCGGCGCATGTCGCGGTCGACGCCTCGGGAACCCCGGAGGCCGCGGCCCGGATCATCGCCTGCCGCCTGGGCCTGGAGCGGCGTTCGCCCGCTCCCTCCGCTCCAGGCGAGCTCATGGTCCGCACGGGGTCTCACTCGTACCCGGTCTTGGTCGGGAGCGGCGTCTTGGACGCCGTCCCCGCCCGGCTCGGCCGCCTCACCTCCGCACGGCGCGCGGTGCTGGTCTCGGACGCCCGGCTCGCGGGCGGACCGGGGCGCCGCCTGGCCGCCGCCTTCCGCCGAAGCGGCTGGAAGCTCTCCGCCGCCTTCCTGCCCGGAGCGGAGGGCGCGAAATCCCTATCCGCGATCGCCCGCCTCTACGGATTCCTTCTGCGCAGCCGGACGGAGCGGACCACCCCGCTCGTCGCCCTGGGCGGCGGGACGGTAGGGGACGCCGCCGGCTTCGCCGCGGCTACCTACTATCGCGGCATCCCCCTGGTCCACGTGCCGACCACGCTCCTCGCCCAGACCGACAGCGCGATCGGGGGGAAGACGGGGGTGAACCATCCCCTGGCCAAGAACGCGGTCGGCGCCTTCCACCAGCCCGTGCTCGTCGCGGCGGACACCGACCTGCTCGCCTCCCTCCCGGACCGGGAGTTCCAATCCGGCCTCGCCGAGGTCGTGAAGACGGCCCTGGCCCTGGACCGGGACTTCGCGGAGGGCCTCCTGGAACGCTGGGGCTCCCTGCAGTCCCGGAGCGGGGCGGAACTCGCGTGGGCGGTGTCCCGCTGCGTCCGCCTCAAGGCCGCGGCCGTGGCCGAGGACGAGCGCGACCTCTCCGGCCGGCGGGAACTGCTCAACCTCGGCCACACGGTCGGCCACGCCCTGGAAGCCGCGGCCGGTTTCGGGCGCTTCCGCCACGGCGAGGCCGTGGCCTGGGGGCTGCGCGCCGCGTTCCGGCTCTCGGCGGAGCGCGGGTGGCTCGCCGACCCCGGAGACCGGGCGCTCGCGTCCGCCCTGCTGGGGCGCCTGCGGACCCCGGCCTGGCCGGCGCGACTCTCCTGGTCCCACCTGAACCGGCATCTCGCCCTGGACAAGAAGGTCCGGGACGGCAGGAGCGTGATGATCCTGCTCCGCCGCGCCGGGAAGGCGGTCCGAGTGCCCGGGGTCGCTCTCGGCGACATCCGGCGCGTGGTCGCAAGACTCTCCACGGAGGCCCGGCCATGAAGAAGCGCCGCAACATCCTCGTGCTGCACGGCCCGAACCTCAACCTGCTGGGGGAGAGGGAGCCCGCGGTCTACGGCCGCAAGACCCTGGCCGAGCTCAACCGGTCCCTGGTCGCGCACGCGGCGCGCCTCGGACTGTCTTTGCGCATCTTCCAGCGCAACGGGGAGGGGGAACTCCTGGACCTCCTGCACCGGCACCGGCGCTGGGCGGACGGCGTCCTCATCAATCCCGGCGCCTACGCCCACTATTCCTACGCCTTGCGCGACGGACTGGCGGCGGTGGACCTTCCCGCCGTGGAAGTGCACCTCTCCGACATCCGCAAGCGCGAGTCCTGGCGGCGCGTCTCGGTGACGGCGGAGTCCTGCCGGGCGATGACGGCCGGGAAGGGATTCCGGAGCTATCTCGAAGGCCTGACCCGCCTGGCCCGTGAGCTCTAGTGTAGTGAGTTCAACGCCTCTTTAAGTTTGAAAAGCCGTCATACCGGCGAAAGCCGGCAGCCGGCGTGTGGAACGGAGTCAAAATCCTGTTCTGGCGACTGGACCCCGGCTTTCGCCGGGGTGACGGATGTAATCGGACTTATGACTCGCTACACTAGGCCGACGGGCGGTCTTTCTTCATGGCCCGCAGGCCTTCCGCGACGGTGCGGGGCTTGAAGCCGATGAGCCCGTGGAGCAGGG
>MGTY01000049.1 GCA_001799695.1 Elusimicrobia bacterium GWA2_69_24 | reverse complement strand
GGGGGTGGAGGAAGGACAGACCGCGGAGGGGGTGCAGGCCCCGCCGCCGCCGGCCAAGTCGTTCGCGCTGGGCGGCGGGGGCTACGTCAACATCATCCCCGCCCTCCTGGGGATCATCCTCCTCCGCTCGAAGAACTTCGTCACCCGCTGCCTCATGGGCGCAGCCCTGCTGGTCTGGGGACTGTTCGTGGCCTGGAACTGGTTCTCCGACTCGCCGCTGTCCCGGACCGCCGAGCGCGAGGTAAAGAAGAAGCCCGCCCAGACCCAGGACGGCGTGGAAGTCACCCCCGCGGGCGAAGCGCAGTAGCCGGCCAGCGGCCGGTCAAGCAGGTTCACGGACGCAGGTCCAGCGACACGATCTCCGGTGGGCAGCCGAACCTCATCCGGGGTAGACCATACCCCTCACTGCCGATCCCCCGGCCGACATAAGCTGCCTTTCCCGCCGCCGAGAACAATCCCCAGGCATAACCAGTGCCTGCGCGGGAGAGGCTGACGAGAGCTCCGAGCCACGGGAGGCGGATCTGCCCGCCGTGGGAATGGCCGCATAGCATCAGATCGTAGCGAAACCGTGCCAGGTTTGGCACGAAGTCAGGGTAGTGATAAAGGCAGACGGCATAAGAAGCGTCATCGACCCGTTCAGACAACATCCGGAAGGATTCCTCATCTCCCGCATTTACCCCGAAGATCGACAGCCGATTCGCGCCCACCCGCACCGTTGCCGCCTCGTCAAGCAGCCAGGTCACACCGGACGCCCAGGTGCTCTCATGCACCGGACGCAGAATCTCACAATTCCCTAGAGAGGCATAGGTCGGGGCGATAGAGGAAATTTCGCGGAAGAGCCGTTCAACGGCCGGAAAGGAGCATGGGAGCGTCGTGTAGTCCCCGGTCATGAGGATGATGTCGGGAGCCAGCTTCCGGATCCGCGGCCCGAGAGCTTCCTCGACGCGACTCCAGCCACGGACGTGGATGTCGCTGAGATGCACGATGCGAATGGGGCTGCGGAGCTTCCGACTCCGCAGTCGCACCGAGCTCACCTGGATGCGATAGGGCTCGATGAAGATGCCGTAGGCCATACAGCCGGCGCCGAGCAGGGCGGCCGGATGGATCAGCAGCCACAGCCAGCCCGGCAGCCGAAGCAAGGCGTGCGCATCCAGGATCGCGGCGAGGGAGGCCCCGATGGTCGCAAGGGTGATCGAGGTGAAGGCCGCCACCGACAGAAGTTCCCCCACCCTGAAATGCCCCAGACGGCATTGTTCAGCGAGCAGGGTACGCATCGACGCGCCGCGGCTCGGCGAGCCGCTCTCAGGCAGCGGAGCGGCTGCGCCCAGTGCCGAGTTGGATTCCCTCACTGGAGCACCTGCCGGGTCAGTTTGATAACCGCCACGTAGGCGTTCCCCCAGGCCCCGGGACGGAACAGCGCCACGGGCAGATCCGGGTTGCCCACGAACGGACGCATCACCCACGCGGCCTGGATGCCGACGAAGACGTAGAGCGTGAGCCAGACCGCGATCATGGAACGGTGCCGCCGGTCCAGCGCGATGAGCGGACGATAGCAGCGCAGGACGACGATCTGGGAGGACACGCTCGCCGCGGCGAACACTATGCCGTTGAAGAAGACCGCTGTGCCGTAGTCCGGGGTCGAGAGATAGGCCAGGGCCGTGACCGGCGCCAGCGATGCCAGGATGACGGCCAGGCAGGCCTGCATGGCCGTCATGGCGGACAGGGCGATGCGGAAGTCCGTCCGCAGGCCCCGCAGCGAGTTGAAGACGAAGAAGGCCGGCACGCACAGCGCATAGGTGACGAAAAGGAACAGGGGGACCTTGGCCGCGGAATAGGCCAGCTGCTGCCAACGGCCGGCGGAAAGTCCGCAATAGGATCCCATCACAACGCCGTAAAACAGGCCCGCGGCAGCGGCGATGCCCCAGAGCCGGCCCAGCCCGAGGGCGCGCGACCCCTCCGCGGAGAACTCGCCGCGGCCGCGCAGGAAATCGTCGATCCGCCCGGCAACGGTCACGGCTACCCCCCGAGCAGCTTCACCAGCGCCCCCCAGAAATCCCCGAAGGGGTTGCCGCCTCTGGGGCTGAACCAGGCGAAGGGCGCCTGCGGATCGCCGACCAGGGGCCTGAGCACCCAGCCCATCTGGAGGCTCACGACGGCATAGAGGGCGAGCCAGACCGTGAAGACCTGCCGCACGCCGCCCCGCCCGATGATGGGCTCCGCCTCGTCCGCCCGGGGCGGGCGGGGAGGTGACTGGGGACCGTCCTCCATCTGATTGAGGCTGTTGCGCAGGAAGGTCAAGGCGATGCAGCCCGAGACGATGAAGAAGAACACGTTGAGGATCTTCATGAACGGATAGCTCGTCGTGGTGAGTGTGAAGAAGCCCGTGATGGGTCCCAGCGAGGCCAGGACCGCGAGGTTTACCGCCGCCGCGGACAGGACGACTTGCAGCATCGGCCGGGGGCCCTGGCGCGCGCCGGTCATGGCGGCAAAGACGTATAGCGACGGGAAGGTGACCAGGACCGTGAGCGCGAAAAGCAGCGGGACCTTGCACGCGGAGGCGAGCACCTGCAGCACGTTCCCGTTCAGGGAGCCATAGAGGCCCATGAAGGCCCCGTAGCACAGGCCCAGGATCAGGGACGCCTTGAGTAGAGCTTCGGCGTCCATCTGCCCCGCGCCGGCATCCACGGGATTCTGACCGGTCCTGCGCCCGCGGAGCAGTTCGTCCAGTTCTTTGAACATCGCTCGTATCCCTTCCATGATATGCCTCCTAGTCGGATGTCGGCTCCGGCACCAGTTCCACCAAGAGCAAGTGCGGCCGGGCGAATGTGCGCAGACGCGGGGCGATGTGCCCCTCCAACCCCAGTCCCCGGCTGACGATGACGCGAAGACCGTCGACCCGGTGCAGACCGCCGGCCGCGATACGGCGCGGGACCCGGCTCAAAGTCAACAGCGGCCCGAACGGCGTGACGACCTGCCCGCCATGGGTGTGGCCGGCCAAGAGAAGGTCGACCGTGGTCGATCGGGCGATATAGAGAGCGTCGGGGAGATGGTCGAGCAGGATGCGCACGTCGGCGTCCTGGGCCTTCTCCACGAGGCGTCCCAAGAGAGCCTTGTCCAACGCGTCCGCGATCCCCAATCCCAGGAAAGCGACCCGACTGCGGCCTACGGGCCGCACCCGGACGGTCCCATCCAGAGGCTCGAATCCGGCCTGGGCGCAAAAGGATGCCAAGGGCAGGATCCCGTCGACGTTGCCGGTCACGAAGAAGGCGCCTCTACGGTGCCTGAAGCCCCTCAGGTACTCGGCAACCTCGGGGATAAGGGACCTGTGATTCAACACGTCGCCGGTAAAGGCGATGAAATCCGGATCGAACTCGTTGGCGGCAGCTCGGACCGCCAGATGCATCGGGCGGATGTCGTCAGTCTGCAGGTCCGACAGGTGCACGAGCCGCACCGGGTCTCTGAGCCTGGGAAGAGCGATCCGGACCCGCTCGATCTCAAGGTTGTTGGGCTCCCAAACCTCCCCATAGTATTTCAGACCCAGGGGGAGTATGAGCAGCGCCGAGAGCCACGGCTTGCGCCATTTCGCCATCAGGTAGAGGCCCGCCAACGGAACTCCCACCGTCGCCGTTATCCACATCACCCGTGAGAGAAGGCACAACCCCAGGATACCGCCAAGGAAGACGGCTCCCAACACCCATGGGGCCAACGCGAGGATGGCGACGCGCGAGAGCGTCGCCACCGCCCCCCAAGAAGGCGCCGGGGGAAAGCCCCCTGGGTGGCGCGCGGCGACCGTCCTCCATTGGACGATGGCGGAGAATACGAGGACTGCTAGGTCGATGCCGAGGTTTACGGGACTCCAGGCATTCCAACCGAAACTCATGCCGACTCCTTGCGGACCCTCAGGTCAGGCTTCACTTCTTCCTGACCAATTCCTCCAACTGGGATAGATAATGCGCGAAAGCCGCCCTGCCCTTCGCGGTCAGCGAGAGCGTAGTCCGGGGCCGCTTCTCCACGAAGCTCTTCTCGATCCGGACGTAGCGGGCCTCCTCCAGCTGCCGCGCGTGGACGCTGAGGTTGCCGTCCGTCACCTTGAGCATGTCCCGGAGCTGCGTGAAGGCGAGTTCCGGGGTCGCGGCCAACGCCGACATGATGCCCAGCCTCACCCTTTCGTGGATGAGAGCGTCGATGCTCTCCGGGGGGATGAAGCCGCTCATCAACGCTGTTTGCGGTAGAGCACATAGGTTCCAAAGGCGATGTGATACCCTCCGAAGGAGAGGGCAGCCAGCCAGAGGTCCAACCCCGGCAGGACGAGGATCGCCACGATGCCGGTCACGATGAAAAGGAGGCCGAGCAGACGCGGCTCTTCGGTCGAGAAGAGCCCGGCGTTGTAGAGCCCGATCCCGTAGAGCAGGATCCATATCCCCGGGATGAAGCCGTAGTGGCGGTCGCCGATGAGGCGCAGGGTCAGCACCGTGGCTGCGAGTATGCAGGGACCCATGGCCTGCCTCGCGAGCTGGGTC
The DNA here is from genome assembly GCA_001799695.1 of Elusimicrobia bacterium GWA2_69_24. Classification (GTDB taxonomy): domain Bacteria; phylum Elusimicrobiota; class Elusimicrobia; order UBA1565; family UBA1565; genus UBA10166. The sequence continues at coordinate 41,527 of MGTY01000049.1, read as the reverse complement.
GGCTTGGACTGCAGGGAGACTCCCAGCCGCCGCGATTCCGCGGCCGCGAGCACCCAATAGACGAGGATGGAGACGACGGCCGCGGCGATCCAGAGGCCCGCGACCTGGAGCTTCTGCATGGGCGGGAGGAAGAGCACCTCCCGGACGTCCCCCGACCCGGTCAGCCGCCAGGTGAGGCCGGTCGCGGCCAGGACCAGCGCTCCGCCCGCGATGGCGGCCCAGTCCGGGAGCAGCTTGTGCTGGGAAGAAAGCTCCATCACTTCCTTCATATAGCGGATGTCGGAAAGAAGGTGGGCCTGCTCTGACTCCATGGATCCTCCTATACTTTGTCTCACAAAGTACTTTACCATGGAAACATAGATTTGTCAAGACCCGCGCCCGCTGGGGGACGCTCGTCCGGGGTCGCGACCGGACGCGATCTCGGCTAGCGGTGCGGCGCGCCCTCGACGAGGCGGTGCCACTCGAGGACGGCGTTCAGCTGGGACTCGCCGTCCAGCCCACCCTCCTTGAGGACGGCATCCCAGTTCCCGCTGCCTAGGAAGTGCCCGCCGCGGAAGGGATGCAGGGAGTGATCGAGCCCGGCGCCGCTGCGCACCCAGCGGGTCATGGTGGCGAGGGTGAAATCCGTGATGCCCATCGCGTGACGCGCGAGCTCCTCGGAGTAGATCGCCGCGCGCTCCTGGGCGGGCAAAAGGTCGAAGAGCTCCGCGCTGGAGACCACCATCACGTTGAGCTTGACCCCCCGCTCGTCGAGCTTGGGCAGGACCTCGCGCACGAACAGGGTGACCACCGCCGTGCCCTGGAGCACGACCGTCGCCTTGCCGGGGGCCCGCCGCAGGGCGTACATCCCCTTGACCGCGGCGTAAGCCGCCGGCAGCCCGAGGGCCTGCCGGTCGGGGACGGCGACCGCGGGGCGGGGGATGAACGGACACAGGACGGCCGGCCGGGCCAGCAGCCCCGCGATCATGAGCGGCCACACCTCCTGCGGCTCCCAGGGGGTGAGGGTGATGGCCGAGCCCTTGGGGAAGTTGTCCTGCAGCAGCTGCAGCGCCTGGGGATCGGCGTGCGTCGGCCCGTCCTCCCCGGTCATGGAACCCGCGTGCGCGTTCAGCATGATCCAGGTCTGGTAAGGTTCCCCGGTGACGCCGCGGCGGGCGGCCTGGCCGATGGCGTGCAGCCGGGCGGGGACGTGCTCCAGCGCCGCGATGAAGGCGGCATAGGAGCTCGAGACCCCGATATGCCGTCCGTAGCTGGACACCCCCGCCATGAACCCGCCCATGGCGTCCTCGCAGATCCCCCCGACTGAGATCAGCCGGGAGCCGGGGTTGTCGTGAATGTGGAAGAACTCGCCGGGAAACCCGGCGTTCAACTGGGACAGGCTGGTCGAGCCCGCCAGGTCCGCGGCGCAGCCGAGGAAAGCCCCGTTCGTCCACTGGTTGAGATGATCGAGCATGTCGCCGAGCGCGCCCCGGATGGTCACGCTGGCGCCCGGGGTCTGGACGAGCTTGGGCGGGGGCTTGTCCGGCGTGAAGCCGGCCGAATAGAGCAGGTCGAGCCTCGGCCCGCCGGTGCGCGGAGCGCGGCCGGACGCCTTGAGCCGCTCCGCCGACGCCCGCAGCCGTTCGACCGCGCGCCGGGCGAGGGCGGGCTTGCCCTCCAAGGCCTTGCGCAGCACCATCAAGGTGTCGAAGTACGCCCGCTCCACCTTCTCGTCGCCCAGGCCGTTCACGGGACCCTTGACCTTCGGCAGCCGCGTCCGGAAGCGTTCCTCGAAGGGGCTCACCGAGGCATAGTAGCCGTCAGAACAGAAGGCGTGGCCCGAGCCGTGGGACTTGCGCCCCTCGATGCCGTAGTGCCAGCCCTTCACCGTCCGGTAGACGACGGCCGTGGGCTGGCCGTTGCGCAGCTCGGCGGCGGCGTGCTGGGCCGCGAACACCCGGCGCAGGTCGTGGCCGTCGCCGGCGTAGACCACGTTCCAATCGTGGAGGCGGAGCAGCTCCAGGGGGTTCCACTGCACGTACTGCCCCCGGTAGTCCGCCTCGGGACAGACCCGGTCCGAATCGATCGAGGACTGGTTCCAGTCGACGTGCAGGATCGCGTTCTCCAGTCCCATCGTCGCGGCCGCGGCCAGCCCTTCCTGGACGCGTCCGGGGGTCATCCCGCCCTCGCCTTCCAGGAGATGGACCCGGGGCCCGTTGCGGCCGTAGGCGTCCGCGGCGCCCAGGGCCACCCCGAGACCGGCGGTCAATCCGACGCCGCTGGCCCCCGTGGCGATGGGGACGAACGGGATGGCCGGGGTCGGGTGTCCGTCCAGGGCCTTGACGCCGAGTTTCTTGAACAGAGGCAGGGCCGAGGTCGGGTTGCGCCGGAACCCCAGGAGGTCCTCCAAGCGCAGCTGCCGCTGCGCCGCCGGCAGCGCTTCCGGCTTGGCGATGCGCACGAGCTCGTTGCGCAGAGCCCACATCGCGTAGAGTCCCAGGGCCTTGTGCCCCGCGGCGTAGACGAGCTGGTCCGCCTCTTTGCAGTCGGGGTCCGAGAAGTCGTAGCCCATGGACTCGAACAAGAGGGTGGACACGATCCGGCCGGAGGAGACGCTGCCCCCGGGATGGCCCGAGGTCGGGACGAAATTGTACAGCACGCCGCAGAGGGTCCGGTAGACGAGGTCGAGGTCCTCGAAGAAGCCCTGGTCGGACACCGTCTCGGGCTTCACGCGCAGGAACTTCCCCCGCCGCGGGCGCAGGTTGAAGCGGAACGGCGAGGTGGATTCCTGGGCGGCTGCGGCGCTTTCTGTCATTCGGTTAGCCCTCGAGGTCCGGCGAAGAGAAATCATAACAGTTATTCATCATGACAATCGTGCAACGCTACTGCCAGGGTGACGCGTAGGCCCTTTGGCCCCTAAAATGAAGGACTCCTAGCCCAGGCACGGGGTTCGGAGGAGGTCCATACTCTTAATGATGAACACCACGATGCGGCTGGCGGCGGCCCTCCTGGCCCTGGCGCTCCCGGAAGCGCGGGCGCAGCAGCTCCACACCCAGGTGACCGCCGTTCCCGTCGTCATCGCCGCCCCGGCCCTCGGCGCCGCGGCGATCGCCTTCCAGCAGCAGTCGCTCACCCCCTCGCCCGTCTCCATGCTCCCCGGGCTCCCGTCCCTGGCCGCCCCGAGCCTCCACACCACTCTGGAACCGATCGTCTCCCAGCGCCTCGCGGCCGGCGGCATCCAGTCCGTGGGCGCCGCCGCCGTCGCCCAGCGCTCCGAGTCGCGCCTGGGAGCCCCGGCCGTGTCCGCCGAAGGGTCCTCCGGACGGCTGGATTCCGGCATCCGCCGCGAAAGCCGGGGCCACGGCAAGCAGGCCGCGGTCTCCCAGCGGGCCCGCTCGACTTCGGATAGCGCGGCGACGCTCCAGGAGTCGCTCCAGGAGAAGCAGGAGCAGAACGCGCCCATCTCCGGTGCCTACAGCCGGCTCTCCAACTTCTTCGATGGCGGCAGCCAGCTCCGCACCCTGGACGCGGACGCGGTCCCCACGGCCCAGCCCGGCGCCCAGGTGGGCGGAGCGGTCCGGACCACCCCCGGAAGCGGCGCCGAGCTCCTCCGGCAGCTGAGCCACCAGACCAACCGCGCCCAGTCCCGCTCCTACGATGACGCCAAGTCCGCGCTGTTCTCCCAGATCGACAACGTCGTGGTGAACGGCGTGCGCGGCATCTACGCGGTCTACTCCGGCCTCTTCATCCCGGGGTCCGGCAGCGACGGCACCCGGTACGGCGAGCGGGGCGACCAGGACGGCGACGGCTACGTCGAATCGAAGGGGATGAACGTCGAGCACCTCTGGCCCCAGTCCTATTTCAGCAAGCGCACGCCGATGCGTTCGGACCTCCACCACCTGATGCCCACCCTCCAGCATCCCAACGGGATGCGCAGCCGCTATCCTTTCGGCGAGGTCCCGGACAACGCCGCGGAATACAAGACCAAGGCGGGGGCCAAGCTCGGCCAGGGCCTGTTCGAGCCCCCGGACGCGGACAAGGGCCGCGTGGCGCGCGGCATGCTGTATTTCTACACGCGGTACATGAACAGCGGGGAGATCCTGCCCCGGAACGTGGCCCAGTTCTTCTGGAACAGCCGCATCGAGATGTTCCTGCGCTGGAACCGGGAGCACCCCCCGACCAACCTCGAACGCGAGCGCAACGACCGGGTCGAGAAGTTCCAGGGCAACCGCAACCCCTTCGTGGACGACCCGGGGCTGGCGGACCGCATCGGGGCCGAGGCTTTCCGCATGCGGTCGTCCGGGGAGCACTCCTCGTCGAACACGGTGTCGGGACGCTCCGCCCAGGTGCCCACCCGCAACCGCGGCAACGGCAGACACGGCCGGCACGGCCGGCGCCGCTGAGGCGGCGGCTCCGACCGCTCAGACGGGCGGGTGGACGAAGGTCTTCTCCATCGCGTCCATGATCCCGGGCACCAGCCGCAGCAGCACCAGGATGAAGAGCGCCCCTTCCGCCGCCGCGGTCGTCCGGCCCGCGGCGCGGAACAGCCGCTCGGAGGACTCGGTCCGGCCGGAATCGTCGGTACGCTGGGCCGGGATCCAGCTCTTCGGGCTGTAATTGGCGAAATAGTCGCGCCCCGGCTCCTCGTGGGCGAAGACCCATTCGTGGGTGAGGTAATGGACGACCAGCTGCGCCCCCTGGGACAGCAGGATGAGAGGCAGGACCAGGTCGCGCAGATGCAGCCAGCGCGGCGCCAGGAACCATAGCGCCACGGTGATGGTCAGATGGAAGCCGAAGTTCTTCCAGGCATCCGCGATCCGCTTCTCCCGCTCCATGTCCATGCTAATCCACCCTCACCCGGATACCTGCCCCGGGGCATCCGTCCCCGGGGTCCCGGGCCCCCGCAGAAAGGCCCGGATCTCGGGGAAGGTCTGCGCCCGGAGCCAGTTGTGCCGGCTCTTGGTGGAGGCGGCTTCGGGGCAGAGGAGACTGTCTGGGCCGAACCAGCGCAGGCCGACGATGACCTCCACCTCCATGGGACCTTTCACCTTCCCGCCGACTTGGATGAAATACCGGCCCATGCGGATAGGATATGAAATAATGCTATGTTAAGAGGCGCCGGCCGAATGGAAACATGAGCGAACAGATCCGCATCCTTGTCCTGCAGCAGGACGAATCCCAGGCGGACGTCATCAAGCGTCTCCTGGCGGGACAGCAGGACCCGACCTTCCCGGTGGGCTGGTGTCCTTCCGTGGAGTCCGCCCTGCATTACATCGGGGCGTTCAACCCCGAGGCGCTCCTGATCGACCCGGAGATGACCGATCCCGCCATGCCCGCGTCCGTGGTGGACGGGATCCGGGCCAAGGCGCCGCAGGTGGCCATCCTCCTCCTCTGCAAGCCCCGGGACGTGAAATTCGCCCTGGACACCCTCAAGAAGGGGGGCGCCCAGGACTACCTGGTGCAGGGGACTTTCGACGCCATCCTCCTGCCGCGGATCATCAAGAACGCGGTGGACCGGCAGCGCCTGCGCAACGAGATCACGACCCTGAAGAAGACCGCGGAGAGCCACGGGGCCCAGCTCGAGATGGCGGAGAAGGCCCTGTCCACCTCCCAGGAGCGCATCCGGGCCCAGTCGAAGTCGCTCGAAAAGGCCAACGCCGACCTCCAGCAGAAGAACACGGAGCTCCAGAAGCTGGACCAGCTCAAATCCCAGTTCCTCTCCATGGTCTCGCACGACCTGAAATCGCCGCTCGCGGTGATCAACGGCTACATCGGCCTGCTCACCTCCACCCGCACCGCGGAGCCGCTCACCGCGGCACAGAAGGACAAGGTGGACAAGATCCAGGAGAGCGCCGACCGCCTGCTCAAACTCATCTCGGAGATCCTCACCCTCTCCCAGTTGGAGTCGGGGAAGGTCAATCTGCAATACCAGCAGGCGGATGCCGGCGCCCTCGTGAAATCCGTCGCGGAAAGCCTGAAGGTGGTCGCCGCCAAGAAGAAGCAGGAGATCCGCATCGATATCCCCCTGCTCCTGCCGCAGATGTCTTTGGACATGCAGCGGATCGAGCGCGTCGTCTCCAACCTCATCACCAACGCCCACAAGTACACCCCGGAAGGCGGCTGGATCCGCGTCCGCGTCAAGCAGGACGGGGACATGATGCGCTTCGAGGTCGGCGACTCCGGCCCCGGCATCCCCGCGGGGAAGCGCGAGATGATCTTCGACCGCTTCTCCCGCATCGGGGACAAGGACCGGCCCGACGGAGCCCCCAACATCGGCCTCGGGCTCGCCATCTGCAAGGAGATCGTCTCCCAGCACCGCGGCCGCATATGGGTGGAGGCCGAAGAAGCCGGCGGCAGCCTGTTCGTATTCCAGCTCCCGCTCGAGGCCCGGGCCAAGAGGGGAGCCGCCCGGGACATCCTCATCGTCGAGGACGATCCGAACGTGCGGAGCTTCCTGGAGGAGGCTCTTTCGGCCGGCGGGCATCAGGTCACCGCCTTCGACAACGGCCTGCATGCCATCGAGCACATCGCGGCCAAGACCAAGCGTTTCGACATCGTGTTCACGGACCTCAACCTCCCCGGCGCCAACGGGGTGCAGGTGATCGAATCCGTGAAGGAAAGCCAGCCCCAGGCTCAGGTCGCCGTGATGACCAGCCACACCAACTCGGACATCTTCTTCGAGGCGATGTCCCACGGCCCCATGACCTTCATCGCGAAGCCTTTCACGGTGGACCAGTTGCAGCACGCCCTGTCCAAACTTCTGGCCGTCTGAGGAACAACGATCATGCCCCCTAGAAAGTGCCCCGGATGCGACCTGGAGATCGAGCCGAGCGCGGAGCGCTGTCCCTACTGCTACCGGGACCTGAAGGAGGACGCCCCGGTCGCCGAGATGGAGAACGTGAAGCCGCCTCCCAAGGATTGGCGGAAGATCGTGAACTACTTCCTGATCGCGGCCGTCCTCCTGCTCCTGGGATTGGTCCTCCCGAAGCTCACGGACAAGGCGAAAGGGCTCATGGCCTTCGGCGAGAAGGAGGCGCGCTTCCAGCAGCCTGCGGCCCCCGAGGTCACGGCCCCCCCGGTCCCGCCGGCCCCGCCGCAGAACAAGAAGGTGCAGTTCCGGATACTCGGCCCCTCGGACTCCGTCCCGAAATGGTTCCTGGAAGGCCAGGTCTTCGAGCTCCGCACCACCGGCCCGGTAGGCGAGGGGCAGGTCCTGTTCAAGGACCCCAACGCGGGCGAGGACTTCGGCGCGGAACTGGACGCCAAGGGACGCTACCGGGCCTGGCTCCCCGTCAACACGGGAGGCTACTTCGTCTCCATCGTCCTGCCGACCGGGACCGGGACCCTGATGGAGGACTTCATCCCGTCCTTGCGCAAGCTCGGGCAGGACCAGCGGATGTCCATGGCCCAATCCGCGCTCAGCGACGCCTCGGGAGCGCACGTGATGGCCGCCGAGGGCGCGAAGGAACGGCGGGACTTCGCCCTGGCCCGTCCGGAAGACGCCAACCGCTGATCCCTCTTCGAGAGGACTCGCGGATCCGCCCCCTCGCGTCGGCCTCTATTTACAGCAGAATCTGAGGATTACTCGATTGACCCACGCTGAAGGCCATGCCAAGTTGCACTCGCTGCTCCCCGGTTGGGTGCCGGACCAATGGATCCCCTCGCAATGATCGTGGGCATTCATCCCGACGACCAAGTTCAACTGGGAAGCCGCGAATCCCGCCGGACATGAACCTCCGTTCATCATGACGCAGTAGCTGCCTCCCGGCCAACCTCCCCCTTCCGTCCAACTGGCCCCGCCGTCGGCATCAGAGGTCAAGAACTTATTGGCCCCCTGCGTACCGTCGCGAATGGCGATCGACCCCTGGATATCCAATTTCGCGACGGGAGCCGTGGTCCCGATGCCCACCTTGCCGGCGGCATTGCTCGGCGGGACCAGTATCGCGTCGCCCGCATCTCGGGCGAACACCGCCTGCGCCGTGCTGACCAGCTTCCGGTATATCCCGACGGGAGATGGGTAGTAGGTCGTCATCGTAAGGGTTTCCGCACAGAGGATCCCTATCGCCGACACGACCAGTGCGCACGCCAAGGCCGCGGCGAACTGCCTTCGGTTGAGATCGATCCTGATTCGGATATGTCGGGTATTGCGCATAGGTTTGCCTCTTGGCGCTTGTCGGGCGATGCCCATGGCAAGCGGGCTCATAGACAACGCTCTGCCGATGGACTGGACTGCCCGACTCGTGCATTTCACTTTAACATTGTGACTCGTTGTTCCGAACTTCTCAGTACGCCCGTTCCGCCCCGCTGCAGTCCACGCCCACAAGTCCGAGCTCGATATGCGCTCCAGCCGGAAGCTGCGCTGGTTGCCGACTTCAATCCCCGACCTTGATCGTCACCACGCAGTCCGGCGGGGTCCCGGAAGTCTGGACGACGACGGGGCGGCCTCCGATGCTGGACGGCAGACAAGCGCTCTGGCCCGAGGTCAGAGCGCAGGTCGTGCGCCCGAAATCGGAGTTCCCTACGCAGGCCTGGAGTACTCCCTGGGCGCCCAAGCTCGCCTGATTGCCCACCCGGCTGCGCTGCCGCTGCACGGCGCCCAGACGGCGCGAGAAGCTCAGGCGGATCATCATGCTGGAGATGATGGCGATGAGCAGGAGCAGGACCATGGTCTGGACCAGGAACATCCCGTCCTCGCCGCGGAGGACGCGCGCCGGCCAGCTCGGATGTCTCATGGCAGGTCAATCGCCCCTTGGATGTTCAGCTGCAGACTGCCCTGCACCGCGACGCCGCGCCGAGCAGCCCGCGCGGGGAGATAGAGCTGGTAATCGACCAGGACCACATTGCTCTCCCCGGCGGGACGCTGGAACACCAGGGCCGCCGAGACCTGCGCGGAATCCCCCCCCACCAGAGCCGTGACGTCGACCCCCGGGGCCGGGCTGCCGCAGGCGAAAGACGGTCGCGGGAATCCCCCCTGATGCAGGAACACCTGCCCCCCGCCCGTCCGACAGAAACGGGAGAACCTCCGCGCGCCGGCCGTCAAGGCGCTGGTCCCGTCGTCCGAACTCACATTCTCCCATAGGCACAGTTCGGATACGGAGAGGGTCCCGGTGGACGGAGACTCCACGAAGGTCGCGTTCCCGGAAGCCTTCGACAGCGCGTGTTCCAGCATCCGGAGGTCGCTCTGGACGAGTCCTTCCGCCACCAGGTCGGCGCTCGACCGGAACGACGAGGAGCAGAAGGCGAGGATCGCGGCGAAGACCAGGACGAACAAAGTCACGGCGATCAGCAATTCCGCCAGGGTGAAGCCGAACTCTCCGCAGTCCGCGGGGGCGCTCATTGCCTGACCCGGTCCCAGCGCAGCTCCGCGGTCACCTGCGGCAGGGTCTCCCCGTTCATGACGACATCGGTCACCGTGTAGGTCAAACGTCCGCTGCGCGGAGGATCGCGCAGAGCGGCCGGAAGCCGGGGCGTCACGTCATGGACTCCCGAAGACAGGGCCCAGCAAGCCACGCAACTCTGGTCGGACGGCAGGTGCCAGGCCGGAGCACCCGGGGCTTCGGGGATGGGGGACGTGTCGGCCGTCACATAGTTGCGCAGATCCTGGAGCAGCATGTCGACATGGCGGACCGCGGCCTCCTGGTCCTCGGAAGCCGAGGCGCGCAGTTTCGTCGTGAACATCACGCCGGCGACGGCGGAGATGGCGAAGGCGAGGATCAGGATGGAGACGAGCAATTCCGCCAGAGCGGCGCCCCGTTCGCCGGAAGACTCCGCGATATCCCTCACCGGCACGGGTCCCTCCCGTCCAGCAGGCGCCGGGCGGCATCGTTGGCGGGCGAGAATTCCCCAGCCTTGCCGGCGCGTTTGAGGACCGCGGCCCCGCAGTGGGTGTCCCAATGGATCTCGAAGGGCCGGCGCCCCTCGCGGAATACCCTGGCCTCCCCGATCTTCAGTCCCCGGCCCTGGAGCAGCCGGGAAAGCGTCTCGGATGCCGCCAGGGCGGCCGCTCCCTCGTCGACAGAATCCCCCAAAACGCGCGGCGCAACCGGAAGCCGGGCGTCCCTCCCCGCCTCCGGCTGGAAATGCCGGACCAAGGCGAAGGACAACGCGATGAGCGCGGCGACGGCGCAGACGGCGCCCAGCGCCAGCGGCCGACGGGACGGGACGGGCGCCGACGGAGCCATCGACTCAGCCACCGGAGCCGGAGCCGGATCGAGGACGGCGTCCGCGATCGGGCGGCGCCGGGGCGCAGCCGCGCTCTGGATCCGGCACGCCATGACTTCGGGGAAGGTCGCGGCGCGGCGCCAATGGTCCCGGGATTTCGGGGAGGATCCCTCCGGACACAAGAGAAAATCCGGGCCGAACTGATGGAGGAGGACGATATCCCCGGCATCCAGCGGACCCTTGACCCTCCCGCCGGTCCGGATGAAATAGCGCCCCATTCGAGCTATACCGCGATCCGCATCCCTGGCGCGGCGCACTCCACGACCAGGGAGGACCCGTCCTCCTTGAGCTTGCGGCGGATCCCGTCCAAGACCCCAGCCTGCGCCGGGGCCGGGAACCCCGGAGACGAGTGGAAAAGGAGCAGACGGCGCACCCCCTCGCGCCGGGCCAGATCGACCGCGGCCTCGCAGCTGCTGTGCCCCCGGCGGCCGGCATCCGGAGGCGTCTGGGATTGCGTGTAGGCCGCGTCGTGTATCAGGACGTCGGCCGACCGGACGAACAGGGAGAGCTTCTCCGCGAAATCGGTGGCGATCCGCTCCTCCGACACCGTTTCGATCTCGTTGTCGGGGCAGTACACGAGGCTCCGCCCCTGATGGGTGAGCCGGAACCCCAGGGCGGCGCCGGGATGGAAGCAGAACAGCATCCGCGCCTGCACGTCTGGCAGCACCCCGAACGTGGACTCCGTGATCGTGAAGAGCTTGAGCTTGGCCGCCGTCCTGCCCTGGGTCGCCGACAGCGCTCCCGCCAGGACCTTGTCGAGCGGCCGGCGCCCGTCCGCCGGGCCGGCGATATTCAGCGTGTAGTCCGGGCCGAACGCGGTCCCCAGCCGCCCCAGCCCCGCGATGTGGCTCGGGTGATAATGCGTGAGCAGGAGCCATATCTCCTTGTGGGCGGGCGCCGGCAGGGCGCAAAGGCCTTCCAGGCCCGTGCCCGCGTCCAGGATGACCAGCCGGTCTCCGAAATGGAGCGAAACGCAGCTGGTCGGGTTCTCCGGGGAGACCCCCGGGCCGCCGTGAGCGCCCCAGACCCGGACCTGGAATGCGGGCGGGCGGTCCGCAGCCGGAGCCGGGGCGGCGGCTGGAGCGGCGGCGCCCAATAGACGCTGCAGCAGCGGCCGAAGCCGGGAGCCCGCGTGCGTCTTGTCCATGAATTCGGTGGCTCCGGAGGCGCGGGCCGCTTCGGCGTCCTCGGGAAAAGCCTTCGCGGAGGCCACGACCACGTGCAGGGCGGCCAGGCGCGGGTCGCCCTTCAACGCCCGGCAGATCGACATCCCGTCCATCCCCGGCATCATGACGTCCAGGAGCACCAGGCGGGGCCGCGCGGCCCGGATGAGCTCAAGAGCCCGGCCGCCGTCCGGGTGCTTCTCCACCGTATAACCTTCGGTCGCGCAGATCTCATACACCATCTCGGCATAGTGCGCGTCGTCATCGAAGATCATGATGTCCATCCCAGGATTATATCAATCCCGGTTGACCGCGGTGCCTGATTCTGAATACACTCCGGTCATGGACAATCATACGCTTACTTTCGGCACGTTCCCGGCCGTCATCGCCACCTTGGTGGTGCTGGCGACCCTCGCCATCGGGTCTACCTCCTTCGCCAAGAGCCCGGAGACCAAGCCTGCGACGGGGCCCTCCAAGACGGAGAAAGCCCGGGTCTCGGCCGCGGTCGGCGACGCCCGGCCTTCCTCCGACGCGAAGCCGACTCCGGACCAGGCCACCGCGAAGGCTCCCGAGGTCTTCAAAGCCCGCTTCAAGACGACCAAGGGCGACTACGTCGTCGAAGTCCGCCGAAAATGGTCTCCCAACGGCGCGGACCGGTTCTACAACCTGGTGCGCCTCGGCTACTTCACGGACCTGGCCTACTTCCGCGTGCTCAAGGGCTTCATGGCCCAGACCGGGATCCACGGCACCCCCGACATCAGCGCGCTCTGGCGCGGCGCCCGCATCCAGGACGACCCGCCCGCCGGGCAGTCCAACACCCGCGGCTTCGTCTCCTACGCGACGGCCGGGCCCCACACCCGCACGACGCAGTTCTTCGTCAACTACGGGGACAACGCCAACCTGGACTCCATGGGCTTCACGCCCTTCGGCCAGGTCGTCGACGGAATGAAGACGGTGGAGGCGCTCTACGGAGATTACGGCGAAGGCGCCCCGCGGGGCACCGGACCGGACCAGGGGCGGGTCCAGATGGAAGGGAACGCCTATCTCAAAAAGGAATTCCCGAAGCTCGATTACATCAAGAGCGCCGCGATCGAGAAATAGGTCTTGACAAAGCAAGGTTTCGGATTATACTTGTAGTGGGAGGGTCGGTGTCGATGTTTCGCCTCCCCGCGCCGTAGCCGTAAGCTGTTTGTCGTCGGTGCGTGACCTTCGAGACGTGCCGTGTAAGCTGCTGGAGTTGTCTTGGCAGTCGTCGGTGACGCGGTCGGTCGTGGTCGTCGGTCGTGGTCGTGCCCGCCATTGGCCTGGCGGGAAGGGAAGGGCGGTAGTACCCAGTCGTATGGGGGCGCCAGAACTGAAGAGGAGAGTTCTGGCGCCCTCCCTATTTTTGTGGATATTCTCGGATTAATATAAGATGTGTGGGAGCTCAGGCCCAGCCCATCCACTCATCCAGGAGAATATCCCCATGCCCATCGACGTCGTCGAGAAGATCTGCGCAATGGCGCGCAAGTGCCCCCGCCGCATCGTCCTGCCCGAAGGCGAGGAGAGCCGGACCATCAAGGCCGCCGCCAAAATGACGAAGGATGCCCTGGTCAAGTCGGCCATCCTATTGGGCGACGAAGGACGCATCAAGGCGAACGCCCTCAAAGAGAAGGTGGACTTGTCGGGAGTCGAGCTCGTCGATCCCGTCAAGGACCCGCGCCGGAAGCAGTTCGCCGAACGCTACTTCGAACTGCGCAAACACAAGGGGATCACCCAGGAGGACGCGGAGAAACTCATCTCCGACCCCCTGTACTTCGGCACCATGATGCTCGACGCGGACATGGTCGACGGCTTCCTTTCCGGTGCGACGCACGCGACCGGAGACACCATCCGGCCGGCGCTGCAGATCATCAAGCCCGCCCCCGGAGGCGGCTCCATCTCCAGCTTCTTCATCATGCTGGTCCCGAACTGCGCCTACGGCGAGGAAGGGGTCATGTTCATGGCCGACTGCGCCATCGTCCCGGACCCCTCTCCCCTCAAGCTCGCCAACATCGCCGTTGCGACGGCCAAGACGGCGCGGGCCCTGCTCGGGATCGAGCCCCGGGTGGCGATGCTCTCCTTCTCGACGAAAGGAAGCGCGGAGCACGAACTCGTGGACCGGGTCCGCGAGGCGACCCGCCTCGCCAAGGAGAAGGACCCGGCCCTCCTGATCGACGGCGAGATGCAGGCCGACGCCGCCCTGGTTCCGGAGATCGGCAAGCGCAAGGCCCCGGAGAGCAAGGTGGCCGGTCAGGCGAACGTGCTGATCTTCCCCGACCTGCAGAGCGCCAACATCGGCTACAAACTCGTCGAGCGGCTCGCCAAGGCCACGGCCATCGGCCCGGTGCTCCAAGGCTTCAAGAAGCCGGTCAACGACCTGTCCCGCGGCTGCAGCGCCGAGGACATCGTGATGATGGGAGCCGTGACCAGCCTGCAGGCGGACCCGTCGCTCCGCTAGGCTAGCGGGGACGCTTCACCCGCCGCGGCTTGGCCGCCGCGAGGTTATGCACCACGGCGGCCAGTTCGGCGGGATCGATCGGTTTGGGAAGGTACATCTGGAACCCGGACATGAGGACCTGCATGCGGTCCTCGGTCCGGATTCTGGCCGTCAGGGCCGCCGCCGGGATGTCCCCGCCCTTTTTGGGGCCCAGGGCCCGTATGCGGCGGAGCAGGGATATCCCGTCCTCTCCGGGCATCGCGATATCCAGGATGAGGACATGGGGCTTCTTGCGCAGCAGGGACGCGTAGCCCTCGGCCGCGGAACCCGCGCTGCGGACCTTCGCGCCGCAATGCTCGAGCGCCGCGGACAGCATCGCGCGGGTGTCCGCATCGTCGTCCACCACGAGGACCTGTATCCCGCGCAGGTCCGCCGCGACCGGGGCGCCCCCCTTCCCGGCCCCAGAGCGCGGTTCCGCCGGGACGGGGCGCCCCGGCGTCGGCACCAGCATCGGGAGCGCGAGGATGAATTCCGAGCCGCGCCCGCCCCCCTCGCTGCGGGCGCATACGGTGCCCCCATGCAGCTCGGCGATGTGGCGCACGATGCACAGGCCGAGCCCAAGCCCGCCGTGCTCGCGGGTCATGGCCTTCTCCACCTGGCTGAACGGGTTGAATATGCGCTCCAGGTGCTCGGCCGGGATGCCGACCCCCGAATCCTTGATGCTGATTTCGACGTTCCTGCCCTCGCGCCGCAGGCCCACCTGCACCGTGCCCCCCTCCGGCGTGAACTTGACTGCGTTGGAGAGGAGGTTCCAAAGCGCCTGCTGGAGCCGGTTCCCATCCGCGAGCACCATGAGTTCCGGACGCTCCTTCGGGAGCAGGATCTTGATCGACTTGGCGTCGGCGGCGGGACGGACCACCTCCATGGAGGCCAGGATCAGCGGGAGCACCTGGACCGGAACGGCCTCCACGCGCAGCTTCCCCGTGACGATGCGGGAGATGTCCAGGAGGTCCTCGATGATCTGGGACTGGCTCTTCATGTTCCGTTCGATCACTCTGAGCGCGTCCTCGGCTTCCGCGGCGTTCATCCCCTTGGAGCGCAGCAGCCACATCCAGCCCAGCATCGCGGTCATGGGGGTGCGCAGTTCGTGCGACAGCAGGGCCAGGAAGTCGTCCTTGGCGCGGTTCGCCTCCTCCGCCTCCTGCCGCAGGGACCGCTCCCGGATCAGGTGCTCCTCCCGCTCGCGGTCCGCGCGGACGCGGTCGGTGACGTCGATGGAGACCCCGATGACCCCGCAGACCTCTCCCGCGGCCCCATGCAGCGGCGCGAAATGGGTCTCGAAGAAGAAGCTGCCCTCGTTGACGACCTCCGTGAATGCCTCCCCCCCCAGCGTCCGGCGGATGGCGTCGATGATGACCGGATTGTGCCCGTAGACCTCGAAGATGGAGCGGCCGACGACCTCCCCAGGCTTCAGCCCCAGCCGCTCCAGCGACTTCCCCTCGGAAAGCGTGAAAGTCCCCTCCCGGTCGATGGCGAAGACGACGACCGGGGCATCGCTCATGACCCGGCGGAGCCGGTCCTCCGTCTCCCGCAGGGACTGGACCATGCGCCGCTCGGCCGTGACGTCCCGGCTGATTCCGACCACTCCCACCGGTTCGCGTCCCCCCCGGTAGAAAGGAGCCTTGATGGTCTCATACACCGTCATCCGGCCCTCGCTGTCCCGGGAGACCTCTTCGAACCGCACGGCTTTGCGGCTCTGTAGGGCCTCCAGGTCGCTCTTGCGGCACGCCTCGGCAAGGGCGGCGGGAAGGATCTCGTCGTCGGTCTTGCCCAGGATATCCTCCGGGGAGCGCCGAAGGAAGGCCAAGAAGGCCTTATTGATGATGCGGTTGCGGAGTTGGGCGTCCTTGACGTAGATGAAATCAGGTATGGCATCCAGAAGCGTCTGCGTCCCGAGGTCCAGGAGCGGTTTCGCGGCATCCGCCGCCCCCGCGGGGGCAGCCTTCCTGGCGGCGGAGACTTTCTTGACGGCGGGCTTCTTCACATCCCAATTATATCCCTAAATGGGCCCTTGCCGGAGACAAGATTCTTCTTTACATTTGTAGCAAACAAGGCCTGCGCCATGAACCCCTCTGCACGCATGGCTCTTCCGGCGTTCCTCTGCGCCTGCATCGGCGCGGTCCTGCCTATCCATGCCGTTTCCGCCCCCGTTCCAGGCTGTGCCGAGGCCTATCAGCCCTCGCTCGCCGACTCCTGGGATCTGAGCCGGGAGAGTTGGGACGCGGAATGCGGCAAAGGGCACCTGCCTGAGGAGATCCTCAGCCGGGCGAAAACGGCCTTCATGGCGGCCTGCCAGGAGCGCTTCGCCAAGGCCGCCAAGGTCTCCATCCCGGACGACCGGACGGTGCGCGAGCGCTGCGCCGAAGGGCGTCCGGGGGAACGCCGGCTGATGGAGGATTTCGGAGCCCCGCTCCAGGGCCCTCTCCCGCAGAACACGGGGAAGGTCATGTCCGGAAAGCCGACGCAGGGGGTCGTCGAGCTGAACGGCGTCTTTGAGGGCGGCGTCCCTTCCGAGGGTCTCGTGCACCGGATGTTCACGGGGGCGGTACAACGCTCGCAGCTGCAGGTCGGGGAACCCTACCCGGGAACGCCGGTCGCCTCGGCGCAGGACACCGCGCTCCTGGGCGTGGACGCTTCCCTACGGACTCCGGGACTGCGGATCAACTCCAATATCCCCATGGCGGCGGCCTCGGATTCCGCCCCCCTGGACCCGACCGAGATCGCCCGCTACATCCGCATCGAGCCCGGCAAGAAGCCCGTCGTGGGCTGGGAGGCGATCAGGAATTCCCTCGGCCTCATCGGGGTCGGAGGCTTGCTCCCTTCCATCACCCAGGAAGAGCTGTTGGCCCGGAACGTCCTCAAGAAGCTCCAGGAATCCGAGGAAGGGAGGCGCGTCCTGCGGGCCGTGATCGAGGAGGCCCGGCGGGCCGGGAAGACGGTGACGGTCAAGGCCGAGGACTACGACGGCACTTCCGTGCTCGTGAGCAGGGGCGTCGAGAGCCTCCACGGCACCCGCGGCGAAGCCCACACCCAGTCGTTCGCCTACTCCTTCAACCGGGGCTTCACGGACTTCAAGGACTCGGAGACCGCCCTGCAGACCATGGCCGGGAACATGGGCCACGAGTTCTGGCATATGGTCTGGGACCATCGCAACGAGAGGAACTTGCCCAAGTACGCCAAGGCCCTCGACTACGACCTCTCCAACGAGAAATCCGCCCGCATGAAGGGCTATCTCATCGCCCTGGAGCTCAACAGCGGGAAGGCCAACGACTACACCGACGAGACCCGCGGGGTGCTGACCGGGGGCGACCAGTACTTCGAGCGCATGAAGACCTGGCACCCCTACTATTCCCTGCAGCTCAACCGCGCCGACATGGCCGACCCCCTCGCCGCGTACCAGCGCACCCTGAAGGCCCTGAAGGCCTCGCTCGCCTCCGAACAGAAGACGCTCGCCGAGTGGGTCCCCCGCCGGCGCATCGAGCTCTCGCACATGGAGGGGACCCACGGGCTGACACCCAAGCTCACGGAACTCCACGAGGAGGTGGAATCCAAGGCCGGGAAACTGCCCCACGACATCGAGCAGTCGAACCAGTCGATCCGGAGGGTCACCGAGCGCATCGCCCTGCTGCAGTCGCCCAAGGGAGGTGCCCTGCTCCAGAGCTTCCAGGCCGCCGCCAAGGACCCGGAGTACGGGAAGCTGGAAGCCGCTTTCCAGAGGGACAAGGACAAGCTCGCCGCTCTCGCCAAGAAGAAATCGCTCCCCACGGCCGTGCCGACCCCGGGGCAGCTCGACTGGAAGGAGTTCGACGAGCTCGTGGCCAAGGACAAGAAGGAGAATCCGGACCACTGGGGGACGAGCGATGCGAAATAGCCTGCTCGCCGCCGCCCTCCTCTGGACCGCCGCGACGGCCGGCTGGGCGGCGCCCAAGGAATTCCCGATGCCAACCCGAAGCGAAAGCGTTTCCGAGCTGTTCCGCTGCGTGGTCCCGGAGGATTGGCGCTCCGAAGCCAAGCCCGCCCCGGACCGGGGGATCCGCTACACCGACGAGTCCATGGCCATCGAGGTCATCCGCTACGGACTCAAGGATTCCAAATACCCGACCCCCGAGCGCTTCCTGGAATCCCTGCGCACCGGCGGGGTCAAGCTGGACAAGGCGGGGGCCGTGCTGGTCTCGGGCCAGGACGGCATGTCCTATCGCCGCCAATACAAGATCGGCGGCGGCGACGGTCCCGTGGGCCGCACCGAATGGATCTTCGAGGAGTACGTAGTCCTGCCCCAGAAGGGCTCGTTCTGGGTGCTCAAGTTCGAGAGTCCCTCCCCCGTCCATCAGAGCGAGCCCGAAGGCGCCGACCTCTGGCGCCGCTTCCTGAAAGGCTTCCGCCTCGGCTAGTCGCGCCGCATCTGCAACTGTGCCCGGGCACAGCACGATCGGCCCGCACATTCGTGCGCGCCGCATCAGCCTCACGCGCCGGCACAGAGCGGAATCGGTTCCATTATTTGGTTGAGTGACAGGCACCGGCCAGTGTAGTGTCCCATAAGTCCATTTACATTCGTCACCCCGGTGAAAGCCGGGGTCCAGGCATCAGAACAGGTTTTTTGAATCCGTTCCACACGCTGGATACCGGCTGGCGCCGGTATGACGGCTTTTCAAATGTAAAGAAGTGTTGGAATCACTACATTAGAGGATGCGGCGGGTGGGGAGGTCTTTCAGGCAGGCTTCGGCGTCTTGGAGGCCGAGGTCGAAGGCCCAGCGGCACTCGGCTTTCTTGAAGCCGAAGACGCTCATGTTGAGCGGCTCGGAGGGGTGGAACTCGTAGGCCCGAAACTCTTCTGAACGGCGGTGCCGCCGCAGGACCTCCACGGAATTGACGAGCTGGGACTGCATCGCCTCGGTGATGAGCGCGTTCGCGTAGCGCTTGAGACCCATGGGGGTCCGCCTTGGGCCCCGTCCCCCCACCACGTTGAGGAACAGGAAATCCCGGGCGCCCCGCTCCACGAGGGTATCGAGGAAGGCGAAGGAGGTCAGGTGCCCGTCCACCAGCAGGCGCCGAGGGGCGTCGGGGCGGGCGCCCTGGACCTCCACCGGCGGAAACACGAAAGGCACCGCGATGGAGCCGAGCACGTGGTCGAGGAACGGAGAATCCCAGGGGCCGTCCGGCTCCGGGGAGTACTGCGCCTGCACCGTCCCCCCGTTGCGGATGTCCACCGAGACCGCGTAGAACCAGCAGCGCCGCCGGGCGCGGCAGCGCTCCTCCGACAGGAGCTCCCCCAAGGCCCGCCGCACGGCGTCCATGGAGAAGAGGCTCGGCGGGGAGAGCCGCGGGGAGAAGCGCATCAGCTTCTCGCGCGGGATGTCCGTCCACAGCTTCTTCAGCAGTTCGGTGTCCCCCTGCAGGTAGGCGGCGCCGTTGAGGCTTCCCGCGCTCGTGCCCAGGACCGCTTGGAAGGGGATGCCGCGCCGCTCCAGGGCGTAGAGCGCGCCGCCCTGCCAGGCGGCCAACGACGCGCCGCCCGACAAGATGAGGGCCGTGGGACGACCGCCCAGCGGGACGTCCGTGCTGGAGTTCAACGGGCGGATCTCGCCCGGCGCAGGCGGTTCAGCCAAGCCGCCCCCAGGAGCACCGCCGCACCCGCCAGGAATACCAGGCCCACTTTCAGAGTCTTCGGCAGAGAGGTCTCGGTCGCGGCGCTTTGCATGCGCGCGGTCGTGAACGGAAGATTGAGCAGCGGCTGGCCCTGCAGTCCTCTCCGGACCGCGGCCTTATAGCGGGCCTGCAGGGCGGCGGCGCGCTGCATGTCCTGCAGGGCTCCGCGGGCATCGCCCATGCGCTCGCGGGCATAGGCGCGCAGGGCGTAGGCGGCGGCGTCCGTCGGGTCGAGAGCGAGCGCTCGTTCGGCGGTCGCGACGGCCTCCGCGTACTCGCCCTGGTTGAGCTGGGCCCAGGCCAGGGTGCGGTAAGGGGCGCTCCAATTGGGTTCCAACTCCATGGCGGTGCGGGCGGAATCCTCGGCTTCCGCGAACCGGGCCATGCGGTTGTACAGCAGGGCTTTGAGCAGATGCGCCTGGGCGCTCCCCGGCTCCATGGCCGCCAGCCGCTCCGCGGTCCCGGCCAGGGAATCATCCGCTTCCCGGAGCCAGGCCCGGCGGCGGACCTCATTGAGGAGGGCCTGCGATCGGAGGTCGGCCAGCTCGAAGGGCTCGGTCTCCTTGATGAAATCCACGCCGCCGCTCCACGCCTCGGCGTCCTTCCCCCCGCGCGCCGCCTCCCGTTCGCTGACCATCGGACGTCCCTCATCGGGGACCGCCTCCCACTCCGGCGCGTACTGCCCGGTGGCGGAGGAACGGAGCTTCACGGGACCGGCGGGGTCGCCCATCCTCGCCGGCTGGGAGTAGCGGACCGCGCCGCTCCCCGTGAAGCCCGAATCGGACGGGCCGGAGCGGCCGGCCGGCGGATTATAGAAGACGTTCTTCTGGGAGCCGTCTTCCGAGACGAAAGCGTCGGAAGGATTCCCGCCCCCGGCCCCCGACGGCGCCTTGAGCCCCGGAGTGTCCTTGGGGGACTTCCCCACCGAGCCGACCCAGCTGTGCTGGTGGACGCGCGGATCCAGCCCATCGGGCTGCTGGGTGCCGTTCACCCGGGTCTCTTCCTCCCAGATCTTGTCCCCCGGCTTCATGTTCCGGCGCGCCGCGTCCAGGGACCGGTCCGCCCCGTCCATGGCCTGCATCGACTGCTCCAGAGCGCGCTGCACCCGGAGGCGCTCCGACGGGTCCTTGGTCTTCAGCAGGATCTCCTCGTAGCGCTGCACGGCCTGCTGCAGGTACTCCACCCGCTCCCGGGACTGCAGGTACTTCTGGTAGTCCGCGTCGCCGGCCGCGAAGGCGGAGGAAGCCAGCAGGAGGAAGAGGAAGCTCATGCCTTCACCAGGTCCGTGGCGTACACCCGCTCGTTGACCACGAGGTTGAAGAGGCCCCCCCCGGCCTCCCCGCAGACATGGGTCTTCTCGGAAAGACAGCGCATCCACTCCGCGAAGGTCCGTTCGGGCCAGCAGTAGATCTCCACGCGCTCCGGCCGCGGCAGTTCCCCGTCCAGGTCCATGCGCAGCCGGCGCGCCCTGGGCAGGTCTTCCTTGAAGACGACAAGCCGGGCGTCGGGCCAGCGCCGCTGGACCTTGGCGAGCTTGTTGAGCGTGGTGTTGCCGCACTCCACCCAGATGGCGACCTGCCCGGTGGCGTCCACGCCCAGGAGGTCCGGCAGGTACTCGCCCCCGGCCAGCGCGGGATGCTTGGCCCCCGCATCCACCGTCATCTCCTCCTCCCAGAACGACAGATAGGCGGCCAGCTTCAGCCCCAGGTGCTCGGGCTTCTCGTTGTCGGTCGCCATGAGACAGAGCATCCGGTCCCCCCCGTTGACCTTCAAGTCCGCGCGGATCTTGTACGGGGGCATGGTCACCTTTAGACCCAGGATTCTTTGCGGCGGTAGGCGCGCCGGGCGCGCACGCTGACCAGGCGCCGCTCCGGGAGGATGAGCGCCGTCAGGCTGCCCCCGTAGACGCAGCCGGTGTCCAGGCCTATGGCGTTGCCGCGGAGCACGGGCTTGCGCAGGACCCAGTGCCCGAACACCGCCAGGCGGGAACCCCGGTACCGCTCGTACCAGGGCGTCTCGCCCTTGCCGATGCGGCGGATGTTGACGAGCTCCGAGGTGGGCTGCTCCAGGAGCGGCGTGCGCGGGTCGAACCCGGCGTGCACGACCACCAGGTCCCGGTACATCAGCAAGGTGGGCCAGGTGTCGATGAAGCGCATATAGGTCTCATACTTGCGCCCCATCTGATGCGCGGCCTCGAGATCGTAGAGCTTCTCGTCGGGGGTCAGGCCCTTCTTCCAGTGCTTGAGGAACCGATACTCATGGTTGCCGAGCACGCATTGCAGGTTGCGGCAGCGCATGGCCCAATCCAGGACCCCGCGGGTATCGGGTCCCTTGCAGATCAGATCCCCCACGCTGATGAGGAGGTCCTCCGGGGCCGGGCGGACCTTGCGCAGGAGTATCTGGAGCTCCCGCCAGCAGCCGTGGACGTCGCCGATGATGATCGTCCTAGCCATCTAACCTCGCTGCGACAGGATGGTCTCCCGGTATGCGTTCTTGGACAGGCATTCCAGGACGAACTGGGAGCGGACCTCTTTGCCGGGGGCCGGGGGCGCGCAGCGGGCGTAGCCTCCATCCGGCCGCTGGTGCCAGGACTTCACGTTGTCGGCCAGCCCGTTGGCCAGGATGACGTCGCGGATGTAGCGTTTGAGCGAGGCGTCCTTGATCGGGAACGCGAGCTCGAAGCGCGTGAGGAAGTTGCGCGGCATCCAGTCCGCGCTGGAGAGGTACAGCTTCTCCTTGCCGCCGTCCCGGAAATAGTAGACGCGGCTGTGCTCCAGGAACCGGTCGATGACGCTGAGCACCCGGATGTTCTCGCTCAGGCCGTGCACCCCGGGCCGCAGGCAGCAGATGCCGCGGATCATGAGGTCGATCTTTACGCCGGCCTGGGAGGCCTCGTAGAGCTTGGCGATGATGCCCGGATCCACCAGGGCGTTCATCTTCGCGATGATGTGCCCCTTCCCCCCCGCCCGCTGCACGCCGATCTCCTGGTCGATCAGGCGCAATATCTGCCTGTGGAGGTTGACCGGGGAGGCCAGCAGCTCGGCGAATTCGGCCGGCCAGCGGTGCCGCAGGAGCCCTTCGAAGAACGCCGCGACCTCGCGGCCCATCCCCGCGTCGCAGGTGAGCAGTCCCAGGTCCGTGTATTGGCGGGCCGTGGTCGGGTGGTAGTTCCCGGTCCCCAGGTGCAGGTAGGAGGACTCGATCCCGTTCTCCAGCCGGAAGACCTGCGTGGCCTTGCTGTGCACCTTGAACTGACCCATGGGCCGGATGACGCGGGCGCCGTTGCGCCGCAGTTCAGCCGCCCAGCGCAGGTTGTTGAGCTCGTCGAACCGGGCCTTGATCTCGACGTAGACGGTCACCCGCTTGCCCCGGCGCACCGCGTCCTTGAGCGCCTCCATGACCGGCGACTGCTGGTTGGTCCGGTAGAGGGTGTGGTAGATGCGGGTCACCGCCGGGTCCGCGGCCGCCTGGCGGATGAAGTCGAGGACGATGTCGAAGGAATCGTAGGGATGGTGCAGGAGGACGTCGTGCTTGCGGATGGTCTCGAAGATAGCCTCGCGGCGGCGGAAGGGGGTATGGGGCACGACCTCCGGGTAACGGAGCCCGGTCTTCTGGGTGGACTGATAAAGGGTGGCCAGCGTGCGCAGGTCGAGGGGCAGGTCGAAGCGGTAGAGCGACCCCGAGCCCAGGCCCAGGGCCGTGGCCAAGGACAGCGCCCCCTCGGAATAGGACGGGGCGTCCACCTCGAGGCGCACCACCCGGGCCCGGGAGCGCCGGTTCACGGCCTCGAAGATCTGCTCTTCCAGGGATTCCTCGGCGTCGGGACGGTAGCGCAGGTCGGCGTCGCGGATGATCTTGAACGGGAACGCCTCCAGCACGTGCCGGTCCGGGAAGAAGCGGCTGGCCCGGTCGCTGAGCCAGCGCTCGAGCAGGACGAAATGCGGCCCCGCGCCGCGGGACTGCAAGGTGATGAGCCGGGCCTGCCGGCTCTCGATGGTGATGATGGCGTATTCCCCGGGGAAGGCCACGTAGACGTGGATCCTCTCGCTGGGCAGGTGCGGGAGGCCCTCGGAGCTGCGGCGCATCACCACCTTCAGCTCCGGCAGGTTCTCGAGGATGGTGGAATCGAGGCGGCTCGCCTCGTCGAACTCCGTGTCGATGCGGATGCCGTGCTCGCGCAGGGCCCCGAGCACCTCCTGGAAGATGGTGGCCTGGCGGGCCTTCTGCCGGACCACGTGCTCGCGCACCTGCGCCAGGGCCTGCACGGCGGTGAGCCCGTCCGGAGAGCGGACCCAGGGCCTGCGGCGGGCGGTGCGGTCCAGCTCGGCCACCCGGATCATGAAGAATTCGTCGAGGTTCGAGCTGACGATGGTCACGAAACGGAGCCGTTCGAGGGGGGGCACCGAAGGATCCGCCGCCTCGCTGAGCACCCGGTCGTTGAACTCCAGCCAGCTGAGGTCCCGGTTGAACAGGGTCTCGGAGCGCTGGAACCGGGGCTCGCCCTGGCGGAGCGCGACCTGCCCCTTCAGCATGCGGGCGAAAACGTCCCAGCCGGGCTTCTCCTTAGCCCCATCAGGAGTCATCAGAGGGGATTGTATCAATTACCGGGTAGAGGCGGCACGCCCCGCCCGCGCCCCGCTGGCCCAGGCGAAATGCAGGTTGAAACCGCCGCTGTCGCCGTCCACGTCCAGCAGCTCGCCGGCCAGGAAGAGCCCGGGGGCCTTACGGGACTCGAGGGAGCCGGGGTCCACCTCGGGTAGGCTCACACCGCCGGAGCTGACCATGGCCTCCTCCCAGGGGCGCGGCCCCAGGAGCTCGAACCGCCATCCTTTCAGACCGCGCTGCAGCGCCTCCAACCCCGCCGCACCCAGGGCTTCCACCCGGTCGTGCGGGCCGAGCCCCTGCTGCTCCAGGAAGACCTCGGGGAGGCGGCCGGGAAGCATCCCGGTCAGGAACCCCGCGAGGGAGCGGCGGCCGAATCGGAGCGCCCGTTCTTCCAACAGCTTTCGGAACTCCCCATCGCCCCATTCGGGGAACAGATCCACCGCGCAGGACACCCGGCCCCCGGCCAGCGCCCGCAGGGCTTCCCGGCTGAGGTCCAGGGCTGCGGGGCCCGAGATGCCGTAAGCGGTGAACAGGAGCTCGCCGCGGGACTCCGCCACGGTGCGTCCTTCCGCTTCCGCCCGCAAGGCGGCCTCCACCCGGATGCCGTCCAGCATCTTCACCCAGGATTCCTTGACCCGGAGCGGCACGAGGGCGGGAGCAGCGGCGACGCAGGAATGTCCGAGGCTCTCCGCCAGCGCAGGCCCGGAGCCGGAGCCCCCGAGCTGGGGATACGACGGCCCCCCGCAGCAGAGGACCACGCTCCGCGCCCGCAGGTCGCCCCCGGACTCCAGGCGCAGCAGGAAACCCTCCCCGTCCTTCTCCACTGCGGCGACGCCCGCGTTCAAGCGGATGTCCGCGCCCAGCTCGTTGAGCGCCGCCTGGAGCACGTCCACGACCGCCCGGGAGCGTCCGCAGCGCGGGAACACCCGCCCATCCGGCTCCGACATGAGCATGAGGCCCAAGCCTTCGAAATACGCGCGCGCCCAGGCCGCGTCGAAGCCGGACAGCGCTTCCCCGACGAGATCCCGGACTCCTCCGCCGCCGTGATAGCGCTCGGGACGGATGTCGCGGTGGGTGAGGTTGCAGCGCCCGCCGCCGCTGGCCAGGATCTTGCGCCCGAGGGCCTTGCCGCGCTCCAGGAGCGCGACCGGGGCCCCGGCCCGCGCGGCCTCCAGGGCCGCGACCAGGCCCGCGGCCCCTCCCCCGACGACGGCGATGCGCGGTTCCATGGGATGGATGATACCCGTTTCCCCGCGCGGCGCGCCAGTATTGGTATGATGCCGGCGCCATGAAAGAATGGGAACCCAAGCTCAAGGACATGCAGTACCTGCTCTTCCTGCCCCTGTTCTTCATGAGCATGGACTCCACGCTCACGGATTTCTTCTACATGGCCTTCGCCCGGGCCCGGGACTACGCTGAGGCCGCGGCGCTCTCCTCCTACGGGTCCGGCATCCGCTTCGCCTGGAAGCCGGTCCATCTGCTCCTGCTCTACGCGCTGCTTTTGGCCTGGTTCAGGCCTTTGCGCCGCTTCGCCGCCACGCGGGACCCGGCGCTCAAGCCCGTGGTCCGGCGCCGCATCGCCTACGTCTACCCCGCCCTGTTCTGGTATTTCGGCATCATCCTCGCGGTCCGCACGGTCCTGCACCTATGGGTCTTCCGCGGCGCCGTGGTCTGGACGCATTTCTGGCTCTGGAACTTCCCGGCCATGCTCCTGTCGACCGCGGTGATAGCCTGCTACGCGCTGGTCAACATCGACAACGCGCTCCTGGGCAAGAAGGCCGCCGACCTCCTGTTCGGCGAGCTCTACGAAGGCCCGGACCTCCACCGCATCCGGGAAGGGTTCCACCTGTCCTTGTTCGCCAAAATCCTCCTGCTCCTGCTCTCCACCGCCGTCGTCCCCATGATCATGCTGTGGGCCCACGCCCGCGCCGGATTGGATCCGCATCCCGACCAGGGGCAGGCCGCCCAATGGCTGGTCTACAATTCCTTCATCGTGATGTTTTTGGGCGGAGCCTTCGTGTTCGGCTCCATCCAGGGGCCCATCGAGGGCCTCATCGACAAGATGCGGCGCCTGGCGCAGGGTGATTTCGGCGTGAAGACCCGGGTCTATTTCACCGACGAGATCGCCCAGCTCAAGTCGCACTTCAACGTGATGGTGGACCAGCTCAAGGAGCGCGAGACCATGCGCGAGACCTTCGGCAGGTACGTCTCCGTCGAGGTCGCCAAGAAGCTCCTGGGCTCCGGCAAGCTGAACCTGGGCGGGGAAGAGATCGAGGCGACCGTGCTCTTCTGCGACATCCGCAACTTCACGCCCATGAGCGAAGCCATGACCCCGACCCAGGTGGTCGAGTTCCTCAACGCCTATTTCTCCTTCATCACCGAACCCATCATGCGCCACAACGGGGTCATCAACAAGTTCATGGGCGACGCGGTCATGGCCATCTACACCCCCATCCTGGGCTCCGAAGACCACGTAACGGACGCCATCCGCTCGGCCCTCGAGATGCGCGAGGCCCTCGCCAGGTTCAACGCCGCGCACCATCCGCCGGAACCCGTGCGCTTCGGCGTCGGGATCCAGACCGGGTCCATGATCGCCGGGAACGTCGGAACCCTGGCCCGCCTCGAATACACTGTGATCGGCGACGTCGTGAACGTGGCGTCCCGCCTGGAAAACGCCAACAAGGAACTGGGGACAGACATCCTGGTCAGCGAGGACGTCTTCCAGCGGGTCCGGGAGACCTTCTCCGGCAAAGCCCGGTTCGAGCCGGTCGGTCCGGTCAGCCTCAAAGGGAAATCCCGGCCGATGACGCTCTACTCCGTCAACTCGCAGCCCCAATAAGGGCGCAGATCCCGCCGCGGGCGTAATATAGTGTGCGTTATCGTCGGTTTCCCCCCCCACCTGGGCCGCCATCGGGATATCCGCCCGCCGGGCCAATCCTTGTCCGAGGATTATGGAACGATGCCGGCCCTTGACAAATATTGTTCTATACTTTATACTGTTCATTGCAAATGAACATAAGACTATTAGCGAACAACGAGGCCGCCCTGGCCGAGGTCTGCCGCCAGAAGCTTGAACAAGCTCTGGGGGTGGGCGTGAGGCTTGAGCCGGCTGCCGGTGCGCACGACCGCGGTTACGATTTCGACCTCCATCTCGAGACCAAACCGCCGCTTCACCTCGTTGTCGAGGCGAAGACCCGTATCGCCACGCGCAATCAAGCTCTTCAAATCATCTTTCAACTTCAGCGCTATGCCGGAGAAAAAACGGCGGCGGCTGTGTTCGCCGATTGGATTCCGGAGCCGGCCGCGGACGAGTTTCGGAAGGCCGGGATATTTTATGTCGATGCCCAGGGGAACATGTTCCTGCGCAGGCCGCCGCAGATCATGCTGGATATCCAGGGGCGGAAGCCGGAGCGCCCTCTTAAAGCCGAGCCCGGCCGTCTGATCGAGGCCGGAGGGCTT
Organism: Elusimicrobia bacterium GWA2_69_24; assembly: GCA_001799695.1. Lineage (GTDB taxonomy): Bacteria > Elusimicrobiota > Elusimicrobia > UBA1565 > UBA1565 > UBA10166. Next base: position 13,936 of record MGTY01000049.1, on the reverse strand, counting down.
AAGGTCGTTCATTATCTGCTGACCCACCCTCAGGCTGCCGGCGCGCCTCTGCGCGCCATCGCCCAAGGCGCCGGCGTGGCCCTGGGAACGGCGCATGCCGTTCGGGCGGAGCTGCGGCGCGCTCAATGGCTTCTTCCCGCGGCCGATGAAAAGGCGCGCTTCGGAGATCTTAAGGGCCTCATCGAGCTCTTTGTGCGCGGGTATGCCCTCAAGCTGCGGCCCACATGCATGATCGGGCGGTATCAACATAAAACCAAAGCTCCCCAAGAAATTCTTCAGGGAATCGCGCAGCGCCTTACGGGAACGGCGGGCCAGTGGGCCGTGACCGGGGGCATGGCAGCGCGGGAGATGACTCGGTATCTGGAGCCGGACACCGTCACGCTTTTTGTCGATGAGCCAGCGCGGTTGAAGCTCGCTGAGGAGCCGATGCTGCGCAACGACACCGGCGGCAACGTCACCTTGCTTCGCCTTCCCGATCCGACGTTCGTGGCGGAGAAAACGCAGGGCCCCTGGCCGCTGGCCACGCCGTTCTTGATTTACGCGGAGCTCCTCCAGGATGGCGGTCAACGCGAACTTGAGACAGCCCAGATGATCTACGAACGCTTCATCGAGCCACAGGTGCCCCATGGAAGATGAACTCAAGAAGACGGTTCTAGATGTCTGCGCCGCCGCGGAGAAGCTCGAGATCCGGGTCGTCTTGGTCGGAGCGCTCGTGGCTCAATTCAGCCCGGAGATCGGCGCCGATTATCCGAAGTTCCACGGAACCAACGACGCCGATTTTGGAGTTCCCGTGCGCGACTGGGATGCATACAAGAAGCTCTATGACGTGAAGTACCGCAGCGATGCCAAGGACATCGAATATTGGCTGCAGAATTTCGCCTCTGGGACGCAGGATGAGCGGCGGTACAGCTTGGTCGGGCAGGTAGGCATGGAGCATCAAGACTATGCCACCGCTGGGGCGGTGCTGATGGGTATCGAGGTCGGCAATCTTGCCTCGCTGGAGGCGGCGGTTTACGTCGATCGATGTTTATAAGGAGTCGGAGGACTTGTACTCGCCGTTCATGGACGCGTTGGCTGCCGGTCAGTTTGAAGAAGCCGCCGAAAAGCGGCGCAAGGAGGGGCGGGAGCTCCTCATCGCGTTCAAGAAGGGATATGAGCATGCGCGCCGTCGAAGACACTCGTAGTCCAAATAAGGGCGCAGATCCCGCCGCGAGCGTAACATAGTGTGCGTTATCGTCAGTTCGCCCCCCCTCTGGGCTATGATATTTCATCACCGGGAGTAATTCCCGGGCGTTTGCGGGTCGGCAAAGGGGGTCGGGTGGGGTCTTGTGGGGCAGCTTGGCGCGGGGGTTCGGTTCCTGGCTTAATTGGCCGGAAAGGGAACAATGGCTCCTCGGCAAGTAGCCCCCGCCGAGCCATCGCGGCTCGGCAACCTTGCCGGCAACCTTGCCTCTGGCACGCTAAAGGCAATGTTGTTATACTAACATTGTCTTTATGAGCACTCGGACAATGTTATGAAACGCGCGGAACTGGCCGGCAGGCTGCGCGCACCGTACGATCCGAAGCGGGGCTGCGGCGTCGCCAAGACTCCCGAGCGGGACTACGAGAACATCTGGTTCGTCGTTCCCCCGCCGCCTCCCCGGACGCCTCCTGCGCAGCTGCCGCTGCAAGCGCTGGCCAAGGCCTCCGAGGTCCTCGCGCGGCAGACGGAGTTCTCGGCGGTCGGCGGCGTGGAAAAGCTCATCGGCTACTACTTCGTCCGGCGCGAGGCGGTAGAGTCCTCGCGCATCGAGGGGACCTGGTCCACGATCGATCACGTCCTGACTCCCGGCGATATCCACGACACCGGCGCGGGCAGGGACGCGCGGCAATCGGTGCGCGGATACGCGCATGCGCTGGAAACCCATCTCGCCCGCGCCGCGCGCGAAAAGGAGCGCATCTTCACCCGCAAGACCATCCTGGACATCCATCGGGAGATCGTGGCGAAGGATCCGAACTTCCGCGGGGAGGCGGGAGTGCTGCGCGCCCCGGGACGAGCCGGGAGCGTCGTCCAGATCGGCGGGTCCTTCCGCAAGGAGGACTCCACCTATAATCCCGCCCCTCCGCGCTTCGTGGCCTCGGCCCTGAAGCCCGTGCTCGACTGGCTGTCCGATCAGGAACTCGCCCAGCGCGGCGACGCGGGCGTGAGCGGCTTCACGCTGCCGGTGCGGCTGGCGGTGGTCCACGCGCACTTCGAGGCGGTGCACCCGTTCTCCGACGGCAACGGCCGAGTGGGCCGCGCGCTGTGGCCGTTGCAGATGGCGTGCGCCGGCCGCATGCCGCTCTATCTCTCCGGCTTCGTCGAGGCGTATCGCGACGACTACAGCCGCGCGCTCCAGTCCGCGCAGAAGCGCCTCTCCTACGGTGAGCTCATCGAGTTCGTCTGCGAGGCGCTCCGCCGCAGCGACACCGAGGCTTCGGCTTCGCGCGCGGCGATCGAAGGCCTGCCCGCCCGCTGGCGCGCGCGCGCGCGATTCCGCGGGGCGTCGGCGGCGCTGCGCGCGCTCGAGCTCCTGCAACGCATGCCGATCGTGACCATCGCCGTACTGGCGGAAGAACTCGGCGTCACGAAGCAGGCGGCGCGCGTGGCGCTCGAACAGCTTGTCGAGCGCGGCGTGGCGCGCAATCGGGGGCGAGCCGGCCGGACGCAGCTCTTCGCGGCCGAGGAGCTGATCGCCCTGCTTTCCCGGCCGTTCGGCTCAGACGCGGAGGCCGCGCTCGAGAAAGGTCGCTTACTCGTAGCCCAAACAAGGGCGCAGATCCCGCCGCGGGCGTAACATAGTGTGCGGCGCCCTTTGGTCTATGATATTTCAACACCGGGAGTAATTCCCGGACGTTTGCAGGACGGCGGAGAGGGGCGGGTGGGGTTTCGGGATGCGGCTCGGCGCGGGGGTACGACAACGGCCCGACTGGTTCCCGGCCTTCGCCGGGAAGACGGACTGGTTCCCGGCTTGCGCCGGGAAGACGAATTGGGTCCCGGCTTGCGCCGGGAAGACGGAGCAGGCTACTCCGTCGGCGCGTAGTCCACGGTCATCTCGAAGCGGGCGGGGGCTTCCACCAGGACGGTCTTCTTCCCCCGGACCAAGGAGACGGAGGACTGCCACTGCCAGGTGGAGACGTGGGGCACCTCGTTCTCTCCCACCTTGATGCCCGGGGTCGGCCCGGAAAGCTCCACCTGGATCTGCACCGAGACTGCGCGGTCGTTGTCCGGGTTGAGCACCGGCAGGACGTTGACGATGAAGCCGGTCTTCTTGAATTCGACGCCCTCGCCCTGGCTGTTCTTGATGAGATGGGCCTGGTCCCCGCCGGTGATGAAGTTGGACTGCGTCCCGTTGCCCACCAGGAACCGCGCCGTCCCTTCCAGCGAGAGATACTTCGCCGAAACGTCCACGCGCAGGTTCACCGCGTCCGACGCAGCCGCGGCCGCGACGGCCGGGCGCTTCCCGGGACGGGCATCCGCCTTCTTGGCGGCAGCCGGCTCCGCCCCTTGGCACACCCCGGTCCACAGGACGCACGCGAACATGAGAACGGCGATCATCCCTCTCTTCATGGCCCCACCTCGATTCCCGGCGTTCCCGAGATTGTAGCACGGCTCGCATTTCGGTATGCTCCGTCCATAGCATCATGCACCTGCATCTGCCTGGGACGGAGTCCAACGCCCACGACGCGGACCACGAGAAGAGGGACGTCGCGCTCTCCTCGCTCTTGGCCGCCGTCGTCCTGACCGGGACCAAGCTCGGGGTCGGCCTCTGGACCAACAGCCTGGGCATCCTGTCCGAAGCGGCGCATTCGGGCCTCGACCTCGTGGCCGCGGCCGTGACCGTATACGCGGTCAAGGTCTCCGCCAAGCCGGCGGACCCGGAACACCCCTATGGACACGGGAAAGTCGAGAACCTCTCGGCGCTCTTCGAGACCCTGCTCCTGGTCGTCACCTGCTTCTGGATCATCAAGGAGGCGGTGTCCCGCCTCTTCTTCCACGAGCAGCCCGTCGCGGTCAACGTCTGGTCCTTTTTGGTGGTCCTCCTCTCCATCGCCGTGGACTACTCCCGCTCCCGGGCGCTCAAGCGCGTCGCGGACAAGTACGAGAGCCGGGCCCTCGAGGCGGACGCACTGCATTTCTCGACCGACATCTGGTCCTCCGGCGTCGTCCTGGTCGGACTCTTCGGGGTGCTGGCCGCCCATCGGCTGGGGATCCCCTGGCTGGCGCAGGCGGACTCCGTGGCCGCCCTGGGGGTCGCCGTCATCGTCGTGAAGGTCTGCTACCGCCTCGGCAGGAAAGCCGTGGACGAGCTGCTCGACACGGTGCCCCCGGGGCTCCACGACCGCATCGCGAAGGCGGCCCAGGTCCCCGGAGTCCGGGAGGTCCGGCTGGTCCGGGTCCGGCGCAGCGGCCCCGAGGTCTTCGCGGACGTGACCCTCGCGGTCGGGCATGAGGCGGGCCTCGAAGGCGCCCATGGCGCCGCCGACCGCGCCGAGGCCGCGATCAAGGCCATCCTGCCCAAGGCGGACGTCGTGGTCCACGTGGAACCCATGTCCGCGGCGGATTCGGACCTGCACACCGCGATCCGGGCTCTGGCCGCGCGCAACGGTCTGGGCGCGCACAGCATCCGCATCTACGATGAGGACGGCAAGCGCTCGGTGGAGCTCCACCTCGAGGTGGACGACCGGCTCCGGCTGGAGGAAGCGCACGCGCAGGCCACGGCTTTCGAGGAGGCCCTCCGCAAGGAACTCCCCGCCATCGCAGGGATCATCACCCACATCGAGCCCGCCGGTGAGTCCGCGGCCACCTTCCACGCCCAGAGCGCCGGCCAAGCCCAGGTCCAGGCCGAGCTCCTGCGCTTCCTGGCCGCCGAGAGCGTGGGGACCCACCTGCACGACATACGCGTGCGGGACACCGACGGCGAGCTGGCCGTCTCCCTGCACTGCACCCTGGACCCCGCCACCGCGATCAAGGACGCCCATGGCTTCACCGAACGCCTGGAGAAGCATCTGCGCTCCAAGATCCCCCTGATCACCCGCGTCCTGGTGCACGTCGAGCCGCCCTCCTGAGCGGTCCGAGTGCTATAATGCTCCCGTGCTAGGGAAAACCGACAACCAGACCGGGTTCTTCGGAGACTTCTTGTACGACCAGGTCGTCCCCCAGGGGCATTTCCTGCGTCGCATGCGGGAGCTGATCGACGCCGACCGCATCAATGAGGCCTGCAGAGGCCTTTACTCGGAGACCGGACGGCCCGGCTGGGAGCCGGCCATCCTGTTCCGGATGCTCCTCCTGCAGACCCTGCTCGAGCTCCCCGCGCGCGAGGTGGAGGAGCAGGCGAACCTCCACCTGGCGTTCAAGTGGTTCATCGGCCTGGAGGCCAACGCCAAGGCGCCGGACGCGAACACCCTCGCCGCGTTCAAGGAGCGCCTCGGCCCCGACCGGTTCGGCGAGATGAACGCCATCATCCTGGAGAAGGCCCGGGAGAAGGGCCTGCTGGCGGAGAAGGTCTTCATCGCGGACACGGACAAGTTCAAGCTCCAGGGCGAGACCTACCGGGTCCGCAAGGAGCGACCCCGGGCCAAATCCCCGGACGCTTCCAAGTCCGCGAACCGGCCCTTCTGGGAGAGGGTCTCCTTCTTCTTCAGAGAACTCATCGGTGGCCGACCCTAAGGCCCTGGCCGTCTTGCGCTGGTGCGTCATCGGGCTGCAGGGGCTCCTGCTCATCCCGCTCGCGGTCGCGGCCATGCTCCTGCTCTTCATCGGTCTGGGGATGGCCCATCAGGCGCTGCTCGGGCACTCCCCGGCCGCGTCCGTCGGGATGGCAGCGCTCTTCTGCTCGGCCGGAGCGTTCCTGGGCTGGTGCGCCGGACGGGGGACGGTCTCCACCTGGCGCATGGCCACCGCAGAGCCTCCGGTGCAGATCTCCGGGCTGCGCTTGGGAGCGCTCGCCCTGTCGGGCATCGCCGCGGCGATCGCCTTCGTCACGCTCGCGGGTCTCGTCGCCGGCGGCTTGCTCTACGGCCCCTGAATCCGCCGCGTCTTACCCAACAGTTCCGCCCGACTCTCCAGCACCGTGTCCCTGAGCACCGCCTCGTCCGGCCGGGGCTCCGAGCGCAGGACGCGCTCGTAGACCTCCAAAGCCTCGCGGGGACGACCGGCCGAGACATGGAGCGCGGCCAGGCTGAGCGCCGCGGAGAGCAGCCCCGGCGCCTTGAGGAGCGCCGCCTCAAGGTCGCGGCGCGCCGCATCTTTCCGGCCCGCGAGACTCTCGCAGACCCCGATATCCCTCAGGAGCTCCGCCGACGGGGCCTCTCCCCGCGCCAGAGGCTCCAAGACCCCCAGCGCCCGCTCATAGTCCCCCCAAGAAAGATAGGCGGCGGCCGCGGCGCGCGCGGTCTTCTCCCCGGGATCCAGAGCCCTCGCCTGTTCCAGAAAGCTTCGGGCTTCGTCCCTACGCCCGGAGCGGCGCGACAGCGCGGCCCGCGCGATCCACAGCCCCGGTTCGGGCGAACGGTCCAACTGCCGGGCGAAGACCTCCTGGGCCCGGTCCGGAGCCCCGCAAGCTTCGAAGATGGCGGCGATCCGCGACATGTCCCCTCCCGCCTCCGCCCGGGCCAGGAAGCGTCCGGCCAGGAGGCAATCGCCCGCCGCCTGGGCGGTCGCGGCCAGACCGAGCAATCCGTCCGGATCCGCGGGAGTCCCTTCCTCCAAGCGGCGCAGTATGCGCAGCGCTCCGGCGCGGTCCCCGGCGCGCGCACATAGCGCGGCCAACTCCCCGGCGGCCCGCGGACCCAGGTCCCGGACATCGGAAGTCCCCAACGCCTTCAATGCCAGCCCGGCATCCTGCGCCTTGAGCGCGGCCGAGGCCAGCAGGATGCGGTTGGTCCCGCCCTCCGGCGTGAAAGACAGGAGTCCAGCGACGAGGGCCCGCCGGTCTGGGGCCGCCAGCGGCACTCCCAGTCCCTCCACCGCGGCACGGACGAACGACTCGGCCGCGGCAGAACGCATCCCATCCAGCATCGCAGCTTCCCTGGGTGTCCGCACCCGGTCCACGGCGGCCTGGTCCCGCCAGGCCTCCAGGGCCAGCCCGAGCTCTTCCGCCGCTCTCTCCCCCAGCCCGAGCCGGCTCCAGCCCAGCGACCGGACCAGGTGGATACGGGCGGACAACAGGGCATGGCTGTCCACGCTCAGATCCCCTTCGTCCCATACCGGACGGTAGTTCCGCCAGGCGCCCGCCTTGCCGAGGGTAAGGAGTATCCACCCGTGCTCCAGGCGGATATCCGGGTCCGTGGGACGCAGGCGCAGGGCCGCGGCATAGTCGCGCAAGGCCTCCCGAGCGCGTCCCTGCCGCGCGAGAAGACGGGCGCGCCGCTGCAGCAGCCAGGCGTCTCCCGAAGAGGAAAGGGCTCCCAAGGGATCCTTCGCGGAGCGCGCGGCGCGGACCGGGAATGCGCTCACCAGAGCCATGCAGCACAAGGCCGCCGCGGCGGTCGCCAGGCTCGCTGCTCGGGTCCAACGCGCCGCGACCCGGTCCGCCCTCCCATCCCGCTCGCCGCAGGGGACCGGGACGGCCAGCACCGCGAGCAGCGGCCATAGCGGGATGAAATAGTCCCGGCGCACGGACATAAGGCAATGGATGGCGATGAAATAGACGGCGAGCAGTCCGACCTGCCGGATCTCAGGTCTGCGGCGGTGCAGCCACGCTCCCGTGAACGCGAGCATGACCAGGAGCGGATGCAGGGAGGCGGCATAGACGACTCGAGCGGCCACGGATGCTGCGTACCGCAGGGGATGGCGCAGGACCTCGCCGAAAGCCCAGGCCAGCGCCGCCCCGCTGCGGGAGATGTCGGGGGCTCCGGGGATCACCGCGCCCCAATCCCCGGTCACCGTGGGCACGAGCCCCGCCGCACCGGTGACCACGTTGACGTCCATGGGGCCGAACTCGAACGGGATCCATTGCCCGTGCGCGGACCAGTTCATCACCCAGACCGGGACGAGGCAGAGATAGGGTACGCAGAGCAGAGCAGTCCAGGAGAGCCTGTCCTCCCGGGTCCCCCCCCGCCGCGCGACGAGTTCCACCAAAACCAGCACCGGCGGGAAGAGGGCCAACGGGGAGCGGAAGAGCAAAGTGCCGCCGATGCAGGCTCCGAGCATCAGACTCCGCGCAAGCGTCGGCTCCCGGGCCCGCCAGGCCAGAGCGCCGGCGACGGTGAGGAGCAGCAAGGCGTAGGGAGCCTGCGGGTAATCCCAGGCCCCGCTGCCGGCCAGCAGGAACAGTATCAGCGCCAGGAGGGCGTGCCCCGGGGAAAGCGCGAGCGTCGCCAGGGCGAGCACGCCGGCCGCGGCCAAGAGGGTGGTCAGCATCCGCCACAAAGCGCCCGGGCCAGGGAGATGCTCGGCCAAGAGCGCGGCGCCCACGCTGGAAAGGGGCATCCGGGCCGAGACGTCGGTCCCGCTCACCTCGTTGCCGAGCCCGTGCAGCACCGCCTCGCCGGGATCCGCGTACACCTGGTACCGGTCGCCGGCATGTCCCGGCAATGGGGCGGACGGCAGGTCCAGGACCAGGGATTTGGCGAGCAGGACGACGGCGGCGGCGACCGCGGCGGCGCGCAGGAACCGGAGCAGGGACCCGCGCGCCTCGGGGCTCACGGCGAAACGAACATGAGGACGACGGCGTACGCCGCCATCAGACCCAAGCCCACGGGCACCCCGACCTTGGCCCAGTCCCGGCTGCCGATCCCCAGCTGCTTGGCGCTGATGATGTTGGGGATGTTGCCCGGGATGAGCATCCCTCCCGAGATGAGCAGGCCCAGGAGCACACAACGCAGGCTGGCCTCGCTCATGCGCGGGCTGACCTCCGCGGCCGCGAGGGTCGCGTTGTCGAGTACCGCCGAGACCATGTTGACCCAGTAAAGCACCGCGTTGGGCAGCCCGATGATGTAGCGGTCCACCACGGGCATGAAGCCGCGGCCGAGCAGGACCAGAGCGGCCACGAAGGCGTAGACCTTGCCGGTGCGCAGGAAGATGGTGCGGTAGCTCTCCCGCTCCGAGGCGACGAGGGAGCTCCCGGCGGCGACATCCCGCCCCGCGTAGCGGGTGGCGAGCAGGCCGGAGGCGAGGATGCCCGGTGTTACCCAGAAGAAGAATTCCCGGGCCAGGAAGAAGAAGTCCGCGTTGTGCGGCGGCCCCGCGAGCTTCGCGTTGACGATGGTGGAAAGAGGCTCGCCGACCGGGGTGAGCACGGCGCCCAATCCGATGGAATAGCAGGCCAGCACCGCCACGGCGCGCTCCCTGTCCTTGGAGAGCTTCAAGCCGCTGATGACCTCCACCAGGACCAGGGCCGCGATGATGGCCGTGATGATGCTGGACAAAAATCCCAGGCCGACCACGAAAACGAAGAGGAAGGTCCGCATGCCCATGCGGTGGGCGACGCGGGAGACCGAGTGCCGGATGCTGTTGCCGAGCTGCCGGAACACCAGGCCGAAGACGAGGACCGCGACCGAAATCTTGATGGGCTCGTAGAGCGCCTCGTGGATCAGATGGAGGTCCCAGAGCCGGCTGACCGTCACGGCCAGGGAGCCCATTACCAACAGGAAGATCTCCAGCTCCTCCTCCACCTTGCGCACGGAGAAGGGGAGGAGCAGTACCATCCCCATGATGACCGCCAGACCCGCCAGCCAGAGATAATCGCCCATGTAAGGAAGCTAATTATACATTGTGCGGCGGCGACTATTGGGACCACCCGGGTTTGGGTCCAATGACATCGCGTCTTTAGGCCCATGGACGCATCCCCCTCTCTTGGTAATCCTGTTACCATTCCCTTTATGAAGAACGACACCCGCTCCCTCGCCCCGCTCGCCGCTTCCATATTGTCTTTGGGCCTGCTCCTGCCGGCCCCCATCTCGGCGGAAGGGATCACCGTATCCGGCGTCCAGGCCGTACAACCGGGAGTCTCGGTCGGGAACCTCATGGGCGCCGCCGCCGGCTCCCTGAACTCCGGGATCGGCGCGCGGTCCGGGGCTTTCCAGCTGGCGCCGCTCACGGCCGGCACGGTCCTCCCCTCCGTGAACCTCTCGGCGCCCGCCGGCCTCCAGCCCGCGGCCCAGACCTCCTCCCTCCCTCAGGCCGCGGCCTCTGTCACCGCCTCCCGGCTCGGGCCCAAGGCCATCTCCGCCGGCCCGCGCGCCGCGGTCGCGGCGCCCATGGGGGCGCCGTCCTCGAAGGCGAAAGCCGTCTTCCTCTCGCCGGAGAGGGCCGCCCTCGGCAGTCTCCAGGCCGCCGGCGTCTCCATAATCCGCGAGGAGGGCAAGTCCCCCGCCGCCAACCGGAGCGTCTTCTCGCGCCTCTTCGACGGCGGCAAGGGCGTCGCGCCCTCGGCGGAATCCCCGGTGGCCGGCGCCTACTCCGCCCCGCGCAGCGGGCTCGACCACTCCGACCCGGCCAAGGGCACCTACCTGGCCCAGGCTCCCGAGCTTCCTCTCACTCAAGTCTCCCCCATGTGGAAGAAGGCCGCCGGCGCCCAGTCCAAGGACGTCGCCGCGCGCTATCAGATGGGCGAGCCCCAGATCCTCTCCGCCGACGGCGCGGAGTTCACCTTCATGAGCGAGCTGTCCTTCGCCGAGGCGGACGGGCAGGTCTGGACCCTGCAAGCCGCCGAGACCGGCCAGGACAAGGTGCGGCGCTCGCAATGGCAGATGAAATCGGGCGTCCGGCAGTCCGCCCAGGTGGAGAAGGGCATCGTCTGGACCGACCAGGAAGGCGATTTCTACTATCACGACGCCAAGGCCGGCAAGACCTTCCGCATCACCCCCGCGGAAGGGAAGGTCGACGCTTTCGCCGCGTCCGATGACGGCGAGTTCCTGTACGTGGTCAACAACGGCATGCTCCAGCGCTGGGACCTCTCCACCAAAAAGGCCACCAAGGTCAACAAGGACAAGCTCCCGGTCTCGGAGGTCGCGGACCTCCAGCCCGTCACCCTCCCCGGCAAGGACGGCAAGCCGACCAACGGGATACTGCTCCGCTCCAAGGGCTCCCGCGTGTTCTGGATCGGCTCCCAGCTCCTGCGCTTCCCGGTGAGCGAGGAAGCGGTCTACAATGAATTCGGCCTCGGCGTCCCCCTCACCCCGGCCGGCGACAAGTTCTACCTGCAGAAGACCGAAAACGGCACCCGCGTCTGGCGCAAGGCCTGGCAGGGCACGGAGACCGACGTCGCGGACATCGGCGAGCTCCCGTTCACGGTCAAGGCCGTGGCCGAGACCCCCGACCGCGGCATCTACCTGGTCGCGTCCCAGGAAGGCCTCATCGAGTGGGACACGATGCAGCGGCGCTACCGCGTCTTCGACATCCCCGGCCTCAAGGAAGCGGCCGGAACCGGCGCCATCCGCCTCCAGGTCGCGCTGGACTCCAAGGGCTTACAGGTGCAGAAGGCGGTGGTGACCGCGGGCGACCGCGTCTACCAGTTGGACGTGGCCGAGGCCCGCTCCTTCCTCGACACGCCCGCCTCCCAGGTGCGCCTCTGGTCCCAGGCCAACCCCATGACGATCGCGGACGGCTTCCTGCGCATCGGCGAGTTCCAGTTCCCCATCGCGCGGAAGACCCCCAAGCCCCAGGGACTGTTCGCCCGCATGGCCGGCGCCTTCCTGCGCGCGGTCGGCCTGCGCAGCGTCCCGGCCCAGGCCGAGGCCATGGGCATCAGCGAAAAAGACTGGCGCGCCGTCAACCTCCCGACCAACAAGAAGGTCATCTACGACACCCTCAAGGCCTTCACCCTCCGCCAGCACGTCCTCTATATCGGCGAGACCGGCGGCGGCAAGACCTACATCGCCGAGATGATCGCCAAGCTCACCGGCAACGACCTCTGGATGGTGTCGATGAACGAATACACGCGCAACAAGGACCTCATCGCGCGCGAGACCTTCGGCGAGGAGGGCAAGGGCCGCACCGGCCTCACCGCCTCCACCGTCCTGCGCTGGATGCAGGAAGGCGGCATCCTGCTCCTCGACGAGATGCACAAGCCCCTGGAGGGCGTGGCCATCCTCAACAACATCCTCCAGAACGGCGAGTACCGCCTCCCGGACGGCCGGGTCATCAAGTACGACAAGTCCAAGAGCTGGGTCATCGGCACCATGAACCCGGTGAAGCCCCCCTACAAGGGCGAGCCTCCCTCCGGCGAGCTCTCCAGCCGCTTCGGCATGACGCTCGACGTGAAGTACCTGCCGCCCGAAGAGGAAGCGGCCCTGCTGAAGATCTTCTACGGCAAGGTGGACGGAAAGCTCGTGGAGAAGCTGGTGGCCATCGCCAATGAACTCCGCAAGGCCTACCCCGAGACCCTGCCGCTCCCCATCGCGCCCCGGACCCTGCTCCACATCGTCGAGCACGTCCAGCATTTCCCCAAGGACAGCGTGGTCGACATCTTCACCAAGACCTACAACCCCTCCTCCATCGTCGAGGACCCGGCCATCGCCGAGGCCATCGAACGCGTGCTGGAGGCGTATGACCTGGCCGGTACCGGGCAGAAGACCGCCCCGGCGCCGCAGCCGACGAAGCCCGCCGCGACTCAGGAAGACTTCCCGTTCTAAGGAACCCATGAACGAAGCGGCGAAGCGCTCCCTGGCGGTCTCCCTGGCGATGAGCCTGGGAGCCGGCTCGCCGTTGGGGGCGCTGGCCAACACCGTCTCCCAGACCTCCGCCGGCCGGGGCTCTTTCGCGGCCCCGGTGGTCTTGTCCAACGAGGCGCCCGGGACGTCGTGGAACGGGCTGGGACCCGCGCCGCTGCTGCAGGGGAACCCGTCCCAGCCGCTCGGCCTGCCGTCGGTGCCGTTGTCTTCCATCCGTCAGGAGGCGACGCTCGGCGCCGCCTCCGTCGCTCCGTCCGCGTCCGTCATCGGAGCGCTGAAGACCGCTCCGGCCGTCAAGGCGGTCTCCGCCGCGGCCGTCGACCCCGAGGCCCAGACCCGGCCGGCCGCCCCGGCCCTCCAGACCCTGCAGAAGACGGTCCAGGGCGTCACTCCGGAGCAGAACCGCGGCCAGGACCCGGCGCTCAACGCGGCGAGGCTCGACGGGGCCTTCGACGGAAGCAAGGTCTCGGCCGTCTCCTTCAAGGACGCAGTCCTGGGCGGGATATCCTCCCTGCGCAGCCGGCTCTCCGGCGCCAAGGTCCAGCCCGCGGCTCCGGAACCCTATCTCGGGAAATCGCCGGAACTGCCGCTCCCGGTATTGGACCTGCCCCCGAGCTGGCGGCGCATGGAGCCGGCCGCGAAGAGCGCCGGCCTCTCTTATGAAGTGGGCTCCTCCGTCACCCTGGGCAAGGAAGGCGAGGGCAAGACCGCCCAGGCGCTGACGGTGGAAGAACTCGCCGTGCGGCTACAGCCCGTGGACGCGGCGGCCGCGGCCAAGAACGGTCTCGTGGCCAAGGGCTTCGAGCTCGCAGGCTCCGCCGCGGCCGGCAGCCTGGTCTCCGCCGAGCACATGTTCTTCTGGCTCGACGGCGCCGGGCGCCTGGTCAAGCACGACCCCGCGACCGGGAAGACCAAGGCCTACGCCGTGCCTTCGGGCCCCATCCAGCGCTTCCTCGTCGGCGGCGCCAACCAGGTCTACGCCGTGGCCGGCCGGGAGCTCCTCAAGCTCGATCTCGCCCCGGACGCGAACCAGGCCGTGGCCCTGCTCGGCCCCGAGGTGGACGCCTCCCAGGCCGGCTTCATGCTGCAGTCCGAAGAGGCCAAGTTCAGCAACAACTGCTTCATCCACTTCCCGGGCTGGCGGCTCAAGACGAACTACGGCTCCCTCACGCGCGAGAATGGGACCCTCAAGCTCTCCATCGAGGACCGCGAGATCGCGGGCGTCCGGCCCGCCGGGCGCAGCATCTATTTCACGGTGGAAGGCGGCAAGACGCGAGCCTGGCGCAAGGTGGACGTCACC
>MGTY01000048.1:43471-60303 GCA_001799695.1 Elusimicrobia bacterium GWA2_69_24 | reverse complement strand
TAGCTCACGCTATGCGCGCGCGTCGCTCCTGGTCTCGGCTCAAAATCGCGCGGCCAAATTCCGCGACAATTATCCGGTCGGAGCACTAGTTCAGGGCCTCAGGACGGCCTGGTAGAGGGCTTCCAGCCGGTCCGTCACCACCGAGACCGAGAATTCCCGCTGGATCCGCTCCAAGCCGTTGGCCGCGAGACGGCGCGCCAGCGTCTCGTCGGAGAGGACGCGGATGACGGCTTCGGCGAGCTTCCCGGAATCCTGGGGCGGGACGACGAGCCCGGTCTCTTCGTTAAGCAGGACGTCCAGTATGCCGCCCACGCCCGCGGCGACCGCGGGGACCCCCGCGGCCTGCGCCTCGATGAGGGCGTAGGGGAGGCCCTGCTGGATCGAGGGCATCGCGAAGAGGTGCAGGCCGGCGAGGAGTTCGGGGACGTCGGCCCGTTCGCCCAGGATCTCGACGCTCGCGTTCAGGCCCAGGACCGCCGCTTTGCGCCGGAGCTTCTCCGTGTCCCGCCCGGCGAAGACGAAGACGGTGCCCGGGAAGCGTTCGAGGATGGGACGGGCGGCCTCCAGCAGGACCTCGTGGCCCTTGTGCCAGGCGTGATGGCCGATGATCCCGATGCGGAAAGGCGGGGCGAAGCGGAGCGCTTCCCGCGCCTGGCGCGGGGCGTCGTAGAGCCCCATGTCCACGGCGGAGGGCAGTATTTCGACGCGGCGCTCGGGGACCCCGGCCTTCACCAGTTCGTTCTTGGCGGCCGCGCAGACCGCGATGAAGCGCGCGATGCGCCGCGAGCGGTATTTGAGCAGGCTGAAGGGGTTGCGGCGGATGCGGAAGATGATGCGGCGGGTGACCACGAGAGGGGCGGAGGCCCCCAGGCTCTTGGCCAAGAGGCAGACCGCGTGGGCCCGCGGGTGATGGGCGTGGATCAGGTCCGGCCGTTCCAGCGCGCACAGCGCCCGGAGCTTCAGCGCCCGGAGCAGGTCGTAGTCGTGCCGGATGCGGAGGTCCCGGACCGGGAAGCCCGCGGCGGCGATCCTCCGCCCGGCTGTCCCGGTCCCGGGGAGGGCGAAGAGGACCTCGTGCCCCCGGGAGCGCAGCTCGCTCCCGGTCAGGAGCATCTGCCCGCAGCCGTCGTTGAAGCGGTCCGACTCGCTGACGAAAAGGATCTTCATCGTCGCACCTTCATTGAACAAAGAATCCCCCCGCCGCGCCAGTAGGTCCAACGAGCCCGGGGCGGCTGGGCCCTTCTGCCCTGACGGGAAGGCCGGTTTTGGAGTACAATGGGCGCATGCCCGATTTCCCTCAGCGCATGCCCTTGAAAGTACACAAGTGCCCTTCCTGCAAGGACAAGCTCGCCGCGGCGCATGACCCGGAGCAGAACGTCATCCGGGTCCTGTGCGGCAAGAATTGCGGCTACAGCGTGGACCTGCTCTGGCTCGGCGACGCCGAGAGCCGCAAGAACTGACGCTCCCCCGCCCCGCCGCCGCCGCGCGATCGCGGCTTGGCCGAAATGTTGCTAGGTCGATTATATGTCGCCATCACACATCATAGGGGAGCGCTCATGGCAGCCATAGTCCCTGTCGAGCAGGCCATCAATTCGGCGAATCTTCCCCGCGGCAGCAACATCTATTGCGCGGGCAACGCCGCCACGCCGCAGGTCCTCTTCCAGCAGATCATCGACGACGAATCCATCCGCGACGTCGACATGTACAGCGTCCTGCCCCTGGGCAAGAAGGAGATCTTGGAGCGGATGTATGGAGAGGAGCTCTGCAGCCGCATCAACCACCGCGTGATCTTCAACAGCGCTTACAGCCGCAACGCCGTCTCCTCCGGGCGGGCCAAGTACCAGCTCTGGCACCTCTCCGAGGTGGCCCGGCACGTGCGGCGCTACGTAAAGCCCGACGTCGTGTTTTTGCAGGTCAGCGGCCCCGATCCGGGCGGGAACTACAGCCTGGGCACGACCGTGGAGGCCCTGCTCAGCGCCATCCAGAGCGCCAAGGACCACGGCGGGATCGTCATCGCCGAGCGCAACGAGAGGATGCCCTTCGTGCTGGGGAGTTCCATCCCGGAATCCGCGATCGATTACATCGTGGAGACGGACTACGACCTCCCCTCCAGCCCGGTGCATCCCCCGGACCTGGCTGCGATGCGGATCGGGAAGATCATCACGAACCTCTTCATCGAGGACGGCTGCACCCTGCAGTTCGGCCTGGGTGAGGTCCCGGAGGCCGTGGCGGACGCCATCGTCGAGAAGGGCGTGAAGGACCTGGGCATCCACACCGAGCTCTTCTCGGACGCCATGCGCAAGCTCGTGCAGAAGGGGATCGTCAACAACGCCAAGGGCAAGCGCAAGGGGGAACGGTATTCGGTGGCCACCCTGTTCCTGTCGGACTCCCCGGCGGGCTACGACTGGCTGCACTACAACAGCTCCGTGCAGAGCCGCGCCAGCAACTACACCAACAGCATCCTCAACATCGCCCAGCAGCCCAAGATGGTCTCCATCAACAGCGCCATCGGCGCCGACCTGCACGGCAACATCTGGGCGGACTCCCTGCAGTTCCACCGCATCTACAGCGGGGTCGGGGGACAGAGCGACTTCATCCGCGGCGCGCCCTACTCCGAGGGGGGCGTGGCCGTCATCGCGCTCAAGTCCGTGACCCATAAGAACATCTCCAAGATCGTGGCCCGGCATCCGGAAGGCATGACCACCACGGGCACGGCGGCCGACCAGGTGATCCTGGTCACCGAGCAAGGGGCGTTCATCCCCTACGGGCTCAGCGTCGGGGAGAAGGCCGTGGGGATCGCGTACCTGGCCAAGGAAGAGCACCGCGAGAAGCTCCTCCAGGAGATCTTCGCCGACCCCTCCCTGCATAAGCCCAAGGGCTCGTTCGTGCGGGGTTATCCCAAGGGCTTCATCCCCTACGAGCGGGCGATCGCGGGAAAGCCCGACGGCGTGATGAGCGAACGGATCGAGCACTTCACCTGATGCTCGCAGCGGCCCTCTCCTCCGGGAGCCTGCGGGCGATGGTCTGGACGGCGGCCGCGCTGGGCTGCCTGCACACCGTGCTGGGGCCCGACCATTACCTGCCCTTCGTCATGCTCGCGCGCGCCGAGAAGTGGTCCCGGCCCCGCACCGCGGCCGTGACCTTCCTGTGCGGCCTCGGCCACGTGGGGAGCTCGGTGGTCATCGGCGCCGCGCTCGCGGGCATGGGCATGGCCGTGAGCGGCTGGTCCGGGAGCCGCTGGGCGGAACTCCACGGCCTGCGCGGCGCCATCGCCGCCTGGGCCCTCATGGGCCTCGGGGCGGCCTACGGCGTCTGGGGACTCGTCCGCGCCCGCCGGGGCCTCCCCCACAGGCATCCGCATCTGCACGAGGACGGCATGGCCCATGTCCACGAACACGGGCATGCCGCCGAGCACCTGCATCCGCACCGCGCGGGCGGGAAGACCTGGTCGCCCTGGGTACTCTTCATCGTCTTCGTGTTCGGGCCCTGCGAATCCCTCATCCCGCTGATGCTGGCGTCCTGGGCGGCGGCGGGCTGGGCGGGGATCGTCCTCACGACCGCGGCCTTCTCCGTGACGACCGTAGCGACGATCATGGCCGTGACGGGCCTGCTTCTGGTCGGCGTCGGCCGCATCCCCCTGGGGCCCCTGGACCGCTACGCGCACGCGGCCGCCGGGGGCTCGCTGGCTCTCTGCGGGGCCGCGATCCTCTGCCTCGGCTTATAGGAGATATCCCATGTCCACCCCGCTCAGCCTGACCCGCGACGAGGCCCTGGCCTTCCTGCGGGAGCACGTGAAGAATGAGAACATGATCAAGCATTGCCTCGCCTCCGAGGTCGTCCTGCGCGCCCTGGCGCGCCGGCTCGGCGCGGACGAGGCGCTGTGGGGCATGGCCGGGCTCCTGCACGACGTGGACGTCGAAGTCACGAACGCGGACATGGCCGTTCACGGGCAGAAGGCGGTGGAGCTTCTGCGCGGGCAGGGACTGCCGGAGGAACTCGCGCAGGCCGTCCGGATGCACAACGAGGCGTCCAGTGGGGCGAAGCGGACCGAAACCTTCCACAAGGCCCTGGCCGCGGGCGAGACCATCACCGGGCTCATCATCGCGACCACCAAGGTCTACCCCGACAAGAAGCTGGCGAGCGTGAAGCCGAACTCCGTGGTGAAGCGGATGAAGGAGAAGGCGTTCGCGGCTTCCGTCAACCGGGACGTCATCCGCGAGTGCGAGGGCATCGGGATCCCCCTGCCGGAGTTCGCCGAGCTCGCCGTGGCCGCGATGCGCGAGATCGCGCCCGAGCTGGGGCTCTAGCGCGCTATTGCGGCCAATCGAGGATGATCTTTCCGGACTTCCCGGCGCTCATGATCTCGAAGCCTTCCTCGTAGCGCGACACCGGGAAGCGGTGCGTGAGGATGGGCTGGATGTCCAGGCCGCTTTGGAGCATGGCGCACATCTTGTACCAGGTCTCGTACATTTCCCGCCCGTAGATTCCCTTTATGAGCAGCCCTTTGAAGATGACCTGGTTCCAGGGGATCTTCGTCTCGTCGGGCAGGATGCCGAGCAGGGCGATGCGGCTCCCGTTTTTCAGGGACTCGATCATCTCCTTGAACGCCGCGGGGTTCCCGGACATCTCCAGCCCCACGTCGAAACCTTCGGTCATGTGGAGGGAATCCATCACGTCCGCGAGCTTGGTGGAGCGCACGTCCACCGCGTTGGCGATCCCCATCTTCCGGGCCAGGTCCAGGCGGTACTCGTTGACGTCGGTGATGGCCACGTGCCGCGCCCCCACGTGCCGGGCCACGGCGGCGGCCATGATGCCGATGGGCCCCGCGCCGGTGACCAGCACGTCTTCCCCGACGAGGTCGAAGGAGAGGGCCGTGTGCACGGCGTTGCCGAGCGGGTCGAGGATGCAGGCCTGGTCGTCCGAGATGCCCTCCGGGAGGGGAAAGACGTTGGCGGCCGGGATGCAGAGGTATTCCGCGAAGCAGCCGGGGCGGTTGACGCCGACGCCCAAGGTGTTCCGGCAGAGATGCCGGGTGCCGGCGCGGCAGTTCCGGCAGTGGCCGCAGACGATGTGGCCCTCGCCCGAGACCCGCTGACCCGCCTGGACCCCGGCCACGGCCTTGCCCACCTTCACGACCTCGCCGGCGAACTCGTGGCCTACGTGCATCCCCAGGGGGATGGTCTTCTGCGCCCAGGCGTCCCATTGGTAGATGTGGACGTCGGTGCCGCAGATGGCGGTCTGCCGGATCTTGATGAGGACGTCGTTCTCGGACATCCCGGGTTCCGGCACGTCTTCCAGCCAAAGACCCTTCTGGGGCAGCTTCTTTACCAAGGCCTTCATGGGGCCCTCCTGTCCGAGTGTCCGCCGGCATTCTTGCCGATCTCCATCCGCACCACGCGCCGGACGAAGGCCGCGTCGCTCCATTGCAGCAGTTCCCGTCCGTTGAGGAAGACCGTGGGCGTCCCCGGGATCCGCAGGCCGTAGCCCAGCTTGATGTCGGCGCGGAGCCTGGCTGCGGTCTCGGGGGCTTCTATGCAGGCGAGGAAATCCTTGCGGTCCCAGCCGCGCGCCTCCGACCGGCTCAGGATCCAGCCCATGCTGAGCCGCCCCTGCTCCCGAAAGAGTTCGTCGTGGAAGTCCCAGAAAGCCCCTTTCCGGGCCGCGCAGATCCCCGCCTTGGCCGCGAAGCAGGCCTGGGGGTGCAAAGAACGCTGCAGGGCGGGGTTGCAGGCCCGGTCCATCGGGTAGTTGGCGAAGTGGTAGCGGATGTCGCCCTTGAATTCCTGCAGGAAGGGCTTGAGCCGGAAGGCGGCCTGCCGGCAGAAGACGCACTGGAAATCGCTGAATTCGACGAGGACGATCCGGGCCTCGGGGTTTCCCCAGACCGGCCAAGCCGGGTCTATCGCGATGTCAGCGGCCGGTCCAGCGTAGAAGGCTGCGACCCGCTGGGCGACCGAACCGCCCCGCTTGCGGGGGCCGGCGAAGCCCTGTATCCCTTCCATGACGCCCCAGCCGGCAAGGAACACGGCTCCGGCGATGAGGGCTTGTCGCAGCGGGCGGGGGTCGAAATCCAACGGGCTGGGTCGGCCGAGCGAGGCCCGGGCATAGTCGGCGATGAAGTCCGGCAGTTCCCGAGGGCGGAGTCCCATCCCGAAGGGGAGGGCCAGGGCGGACGTGACGCTGACCGCGTACATGCCCAGGCATTCGAGGCAGAGCACGCCCAGGATATGGACCGCTACCCAGGCCAGGAAGGCGCAGTAGCCGAGGCTCCCCAAAGACGCCAGCCAGGCCGCGGCGAGGGCGGGACGGGCGGCCTCGCCGCGCGCCCACCCGTATCCCGCCGCCGCTCCCACCAGCAGATAGAAGAGCAGGCCCCACCAGGCGATGGGCACCCCCAGGAACTCGGAGTACGAGCTCGCGTTGACCACGTCGCAGTCGATCTTCTCGCTGAGGGAGCAGTAGCTCTGCTCGGCCGCGCCGTGGCGGGAAAGCTGGAGGTGCCGGAATGAGGAATGCCCGGCCAGGGCCGCACCCAGGGCCGCGGCGGCGAAGACCAGGAGGAGGGCTCCTTTCCTCATCGCCTGATTATATATAAGAAGGAGGCGGCGGCCTTTCGGCCGCCGCCCCTGCGTGCCCGGAAGGAAGTGCCTACTTTATCGGGAGGGGCCCCCGGCTCATCAGCCACTCCGTCTCGTACTTCTTGAAGGAATCGAAGGAAGCGGCCGCCTTCTTCAGGGAGGCCGCGGACTGTTCCGCCAGGGCCAGCTTCTGGCTGATGAAGGCGATCTCCTGGTGGAGGGCCTGCTGTTCGTCCTGGGTCCGCGCGGCATCGAGCTTCGTCGCGGCGCGGCGCAGCTCCTCGGTGAGCCCCTGCTGACGGCGGCCCGTCTCGGCCTGGAGTTCGGCCAGGGTCTGCAGCCCGCGGGACTTGAGCATCTCGACCCCGGGTTCGGGGGCGTTCTCGATCCACACCGCGATGGTCTTCGTGGCGTCCTGGTCCTCGATGGCGTCGAACCGGGGCAGCATCAGCAGCGTGCCGCCGAGCTCGAAGAAAGTCTCCGCCATGTGGGCCGAGACCATGTAGCTCCGCTCCGCGCAGTCGGGGAAGTCGGCGAGCATGAACTCCGAGGCTTCCTTGGCGATGAGGACGCCGAGGTAGCGGTAGGACACAGGGTCCTTGGCGTAGCGGGGGTTGATGTAGACGGCCGGCCGCTTCTTGCCGGTGTCGAGGTCCACGAGGGTAAGACCCATGCTGCGGCCCTGCGCCAGGGTGTTGAATTCGACCGCGGCGCCGTTGTCGCGCAGGAACTGCACTATCTTCTCTCCGGTGCCCGGGGCGTCGTACATCGCGACCATCACGTTCTCGAGGATGCGCGCGGGGCGGGCCTTCTCATTGGCCTGGGCCACGACTCCGCCGAACTGCTTGCCGGCGAGCGAGGACTGCAGGAATATCCCGTTGAGCCCGGCGCCGAAGTCGGCATCCGAGACCGCAACCTGGGCGCGGGCGGACCCTGCTAGCGCGAGCGCGATCACGGCGGCTGTCAGCGGCTTCATCATTGCGGTACCCTCCCTGACGACAGGGATAATGATACGCCATGCGGGGCCCCGGCATCCTGGGTCCAAGAAGCCCGGACCAGCCGGTCTTTGGGCCTAAGGGAAATTGCCCCGAGGGACTGGGAGGCGGGGCCTCTGGAAAAGAAGCGCCCCCGCATCAGGGGGGCTGTATTCGTGCGGGGGCGCCCAAAACGGAGAGGTTGAAGTTGACTTATTTACTCAACAATAGTGTACACCCGCTCCGGCTCCCCGTCAAGTACGACACGGCTCAATTCGGTCTCAACGGACGCCGAAAAAATTGCTACCCTAGCGCCCATGGCGGATCAGACCCCAGAGGGACCCCGTTTCGCCTTCGGCAAGAACTGGCAGCGCTACCTGCGCGTCATCGACGAACGGCGCATGGGCCTCGCCGAGTCCTATCTGCGGGAGATGCTGGAGGCCCAGGACCTCCGCGGAAAGACCTTCCTCGACGTCGGCTGCGGCAGCGGTTTGTACTCCCTGGCCGCCCGGCGCCTCGGCGCCAAGGTCCATGCCTTCGACTATGACCCCGACTCCGTCGCCTGCGCGCGGGAACTCAAGAGGCTGCTGCGCCCGGACGACGAGGGTTGGACGATCGAGCAGGGGGACGTCCTGGACGCGCGGTACATGGGCTCCCTCGGCAAGTTCGACGTCGTCCACGCCTGGGGCGTCCTCCATCATACCGGGGACATGCGGCGGGCCATGGAGAACGCCGCGGTCCCGGTGGAGCCGAAAGGCGGGGAGCTCTTCCTGGCGCTCTACAACGACCTCGGCGACTCATCCCGCCGCTGGAAGCGGATCAAGAGGTTCTACTGTTCCGGCTGGTTCGGCCGCGCCGTCGTCTACACCTTCTCCATCCCTTACTTCGGCCTGTCCTGCCTCCTCGAGGACATCCTGAGCCTGCGCAACCCCCTGCTCCGCTACGGCGGCACCCGGCGGGGCATGTCCATCGTCTTCGACTGCTTCGATTGGATCGGCGGCTATCCCTACGAGGTCTCCAAGCCCGAGGAAGTCTTCCGCTTCTACCGGGACCGGGGCTTCGCCCTGAAGAACCTCGTGACCGCGGGACCCACGCTCTACAACAACCAGTACGTGTTCCGTAAGGGCCTGCCAACCGATAATATGAACATTTCGGAGGCCCGCGATTGAGCCGAGTTCTAGGCGCGAGGAGCGCGCATAGCGTGAGCTATGCAAGCGACGAGCAACGACGAAATCGGCCAATAGCGGGCCTCCCCGAAGGGCCGGGGCGCTTTTGGGCCTGCGGAAAGGAGTTACTCCCTGCCGCAGGTCCCTGCGGCGCTATCGCCGCAGGGGCTGCGCCTTCGCGCTGCTCGGCTTACATGCTCTACGAGCATGCGCGCCTCGCATCGCTTCGGCTCGCTCCAAAATCGCCTCCGGCGAAATGCTCATATTATCGGTTGACAGGCCCCGAGACCGGCGCCTGACGCCCGTCCCATGAGCTCCTCCTCGACACGATGGGCCCTGGCCGCGGTGCTCGCCGGCGGGGTTGCGCTCAACCTCTTCGGCGCCCGGTCCCGGCTCCCGCGTCACGAGCGCTCGCGCCACGTCGTCACCGAGGCGGAGGTCCGGGACCTCAGCGCGGCGCTCCAGGCCGCGCGGGACGAGGTCTACCGTGCCTACGACGCCGCCACCTCCGCCTCCGTCACCGACGACGTCTTCGTCCGGGACCCGGACGCGAGTGTGACGCTGCGCCTGGGGGGGGCGGAGGTCCGCATCGCGAAGACCAAGCTGGACGCCATCCGCTCCTACTTCCTCCAGCCCGAGTTCTGCGACGACGCCACGGTACTGAGCGCCCTGAACAACATCCGGCCCGCCCGCTTCCAGTTCGACCCGCACCTTTACCAGTACGGAGGTCTGTATCTATACTCCGTGGGCGCCGCCATGCAGCTGGGAGGGACGGCCGGCCTCTATCGGGTGACGCGGGACGTTTCTTACTATTTCCTGCATCCGGACGAGCTCGGCATGCTCTACGCGATGCCGCGGCTGGTGCAGACGGGGGCCACGGCGGCGGCGGCGTGGCTGCTCTTTTTCATGGCCGCGCGCTGGTTCCGCTCTCCGCGCGCGGGCGTCCTGGCCGCCCTCTTCCTGCTCTGCGCCCCGATCGTCGTGGTGATCAACCATTTCCTCAAGGCCCACACCTTCTTCTTGCCCTTCTTTCTGCTTTCCGTCCACTACGCGCTGAGCGTCCTGGAGGAGACTCGGACCAGGGACTATGTCCTGAGCGGGGTCTGCGCCGGCCTGGCCGCGGGCGCCATCTTCTTCGGGGGCTTCGCGATATTCGCCCTTTTGGCGGCGCATCTGCTGGCGGAGTGGCCGCGGCGCGGAGCCCGCGCCCTGTGGGACCGCCGCCTGGTCCTGGCCGGCTTGGGCCTGGCCGCCGCCTTCTTCGTGGTCAGTCCCTACCAGGTACTCTCTTTCGCGCGCGTGCTCCACGATGCCCAGAAGCAGGCCTCCGGCGACGTGGGTTTTGCGGTATTTTTCCCGAACCTCTTCCAGAACTACTTCGTCGCTTTCCCCATATCCCTCGGCTGGGGGCTCTGGCTGCTCTGCAGCGCCGGTCTGGTCCACGCGGCCCTCGTCCGCGACCGGATCACGGCGGTGCTTCTGAGCGCGGCGGCGCCCTTGTACCTCTTCGTCTGCATCCTGGATCAGGGCTCGGATCGATATGCCATGGCGGTCTATCCCATACTCATCCTGCTGGGGATGCGGGCGGCGGACGCGGGCCTGGACTCCGGGCGTTGGGCCGGCGGGACCCGGGCGGCGCTGCTCTTGGCCGCCCTCTTCACGGCGGGCAATGCCGTCTTCTATGACGCCATCCTGGCCTATGGCGACCCGAAGATGGAGGCGGGGCCCTGGATCAACGCCTCCATCCCGCGCGGTTCGAGCATCGCGACCGGGGTGCGCCTCGTCTACGGCACCGGAGGCTTCCCCCCGTTCCGCCTGCTGGACTACGATATGCGGCGCTGGGATCCGTCCCTGAAGGCGAAGCCGGAATACTATATCGGCGTGGGGGAGGACGACCGCCCAGGTTCCATCCCTCCCGACTGGTCCTCCGAATATCGTCTGGAGAAGGAGTTCCGCAGGGATTTCGGTTGGGCGGACCGGATATACAAGAACGATCTCCTGGTGTGGTTCGACTGGCCGATCCGCGTCTATCGGCGGCAGGCCTGATGCGAGCCATCCTGGCCGCGCTCGCGCTCCTGACCCTCCTGGCCGCCCTGCCGGGGGGTCCGGCCGGGCCCTTCGACGCCCGCAGCGGCGCTCCGGTGGAGGGTTTCCGGCTGGAGTTCTCCCGGTCCGCCGCGCTCTTCGAGCCGTTCCTGGCCGTGGGCCACGCGCTGGGCGGGGCGCCGGACCATCGGGCGGCCATCCTGTCCTCCTTGGTCTGGCTCGTCCTGCTGACGGCCGCCTTCGGCTACTTCCGCTCCCGGGGCGGCCGCCGGTCGCGGGGGCGGTCGGGCCCGGCGGCCGGGGGCGCCGCGCTGGGCGCGGCGGTCTGCTTCGCCGGCTACGTGCTGCTCCTGCTTTTGGCCCGGCCCCCGAGCTGGCGCCTGGTGTCCGATTCGGGCGACTATCTCCTGGCCGACCTGCAGTCGCACACCTACGCTTCGCACGACGGGATAGTCTCCCCGGGAGAGAACCTCCGGCTGCACGCGGACCACGGCTACGATGTGGTCGCGGTGACCGAGCACGAGGACAGCTTCGGCGCGCACATCGCGGAGGAGTTCTCGGCCCTCGATCCGGACCTTCCGGCGGTAGTGCCGGGGGTGGAGCTCCGCGAACAAGGCGGGGGCTATCTGCTCGGACTGGGGGCGCATCTGCGGCGGGAATGGATCACGCCCCAGGGCCTGCGCTCGGCGGAGAAGTTCTGCGCCTTCCTCCATGAAAAGGACCGCGCGGGGGCGGTAGTGGCCCTGTCCTGGAAGCTGCAGCCCGAGGACGCCGCCCGGCTGGCCGACGCGGGCGTGGACGGGTTCGAGATCGCCAACTATGGCCACCCGGCCCTCCCGGAGCCCGTGCGGGACGCGCTCCTGAGCGTCGCGCGCGAGCGCGGGCGCATCCTCGCCGCATCGTCGGACTGGCACGGCTGGGGCGGATCCTGGCGGACCTGGACCGCGATCCGGATCCCCGGAGCCCGGTCCCTGAACAGAGCGCAGCGCGCCGCCGCGGTCGTGGAGGCTCTGCGGACCCGGAGGGCCGAGGATATCATCCCCGTGACCGCGGGACGGCTGGGGACCCCTTCCACTCTCCGGGCCGTGTTCGCTCCTTTCGCGGAATCCTTCCGCTACGCGCGGGAGCTGTCCCTGCCGCGGGTCATGTCCTGGTGGCTCTGGCTCGGGGCGCTATGGGGAATCGCCGCGCTCCTGCGCCGGCACGGCCGGGTCCCCTCCTGGACCCTCGGGGCGGCCGCACTGGGGATCGGCGCGGTGGGGCTCCTCCTCTGCGGGGAGGGGCTGATCGAGGCCCGGCTCCTCGGCGCGGCGGCCTCTGGTTTCTCCCTGGAGATCGGGGTATGGGCGTGCGTCGCCGGCGTGGTCCTCGCCGCGGGCTCCCTCGCCGCATTCCGCCGCTCGGCCGCGCCTCTGGAAGGAACCCGGCGTTAGAGTTATACTTCTAGGGTCTCAGGGGGCACCGTGACCGGGGAAGAGAAGCAGCTCACCGATATCCTCATCAAGGCCGGCAAGCTCGACGCCGGGCAGGTGGAGCAGGCCCGGCTGTACACCCTCCAGAATTCATGCCGGATCGCGCAGGCCCTCATCCGCCTCTCCTACGTCACCGATGAGGACGTGGCCGTCGCGGTCTCCAAGATCCACAAGGTCCCCTACGCTTCCTTGAAGAACAACCTGCTGGACCCGGAGCTGGGGCAGGGCCTCGAGAAGCTCGTGGATTTCGAGTTCGCCCGGGACAACCTCATCGTCCCGCTCTTCGTGGAGGAGCGCCAGTTCCAGGTCGCGATGGTCCATCCCACCAACTACCTGGTCCGGGAGGCGGTCCGCGTGCGCAGCGGCTGCGCGGTGGAGGCGCTGGTGGGCACGGAGGCGGAGATCGTGCTTACCATCGCCAAGCTCTACCAGGGCGGCCAGACCTTCTGACCCCTACTTTCCGGCGCCGTACTTCGCGGCCAGCAGCTTCTGGGCCACGGGCAGGAGCAGGCGCAGGTTGGGCGACCGGCGCAGCACCAGGGTCTTGGGGTGGGACGGGGCCTCAAGGGCTTCCCAGATCTGGGGGTTGGTGTTGGAGCTGGAGAGGATGATGATCGGCAGGTCGGCCAACTGCTCATTGGCGCGGGCCATGCGATAGAGGTTCCGTCCGCCGCCCGCCGCCAGGTCCATCTCCAGCACCATGATGTCCGGCTTGAAGGAGTTGAGGGCGGTGTTGCCGCCCACGGGATCGGCGCGGACCAGGACCGTGATACCGGCCTTCTCCAGCATCAGCTTCAGCTGAGAGGCGAACGCGGTGTTGTTGTCGACGATGAGTATCTTCCCGGCCAACATGCCCCCTGACCGACCTCCGCTATCATACCATAGGGCGGAGCGGGCGAATCTCAGTAGAGGACGCGCAGGCGCACCGTCTCCGGGATGGCGCGGAGGGCTTCGAGGGTCTTCCGGTCGTACTGCCGGGCGATGTCGGTGATGGCGTAGCCGATGCGGTCGCGGGTCTTTAAGTACTGGCCGGCGATGTTGATCCCGCCCTGGGCGAGCAAAGAATTGATCTGCGAGAGGACGCCGGGGACGTCGCGGTGCACATGCAGGATGCGGTGGAAGTTCTTGATCACCGGCAGCTGGACCTGGGGGAAGTTGACGCTGGTGGTCGTGTCGCCCGAGCGCGCGTAGGCGCGGAGCTTCTCGGTCACGCAGGCCGCGATGTCCCGCTGCGCCTCCAAGGTGCTCCCGCCGATGTGCGGGGTCATGATGACGTTGGGCAGCCCGGCGAGGCTGCTGCGGAACCTGGCCCGGGAAGCCGCGGGCTCCTTGGGGAAGACGTCGATCCCCGCGCCCGCGACCCGGCCGCCGCGCAGATGCCGGGCGAGCGCCTCCAGGTCCACGGTCCGCCCCCGGCTGGCGTTGACCAGCAGGATTCCGGGCTTCATGATCCGGAATTCGCGGTCGCCGATCAGCCCCGCGTTCCGGGGGGCATCGTCCACGTGCAGGGTCACCGCGTCCGCCTTGCGCAGGAGCTCGCCCATGGAGCGGCAGCGCCGGGCGTTGCCCACGGAGAGCTTCTCCCGGACGTCGTAGTAGTGGACCTCCATCCCGAGGGCCTCGGCGAGTATGCCCACCTGGCTGCCTATGTTCCCATAGCCGATGATGCCCAGGCGTTTGCCGCGGATCTCCCGGGCTCCGGCGGAGGACTTGTCCCACCAGCCCGCGTGCATGCGCCGGCACTTCTCGAACGCGCCGCGGCGCAGCATGATGAGTTCGCCGATGACGAGCTCCGCGACGCTGCGGGTGTTGCTGTAGGGGGCGTTGAACACGGCTATTCCCGAGTCCGCGCAGGCGTCCAGGTCGACGTTGCCCGTGCCGACGCAGAAGGAGCCCACCGCGAGGAGGGAGCCCGCGTCCGCCGCCAGCCTGCGCGTCATGAGCGTCCGGGAGCGGACCCCGAGCAGCGCCGCCCCGCGCAGCAGCTCCTTGAGCCGGGGGCCGGTCGGAGTCCCCTCTACGGTCCGCACGTGGAACCCCGCGGCGCGGAGGGTCCGGCCCGCGTCCGGGTGTATCCCCTCCAGCAGCAGCGCCGTCAGCGGGGCCGGTCTTCTCGCGATCGCCATGTTCATCCTCGGGAGAGGATAGTATAACCTGCTCTCGCCGCTCCTACCAGTGGGCGAGGCGGCCCCAATCCTCGGCTAAGCAACTGTGCCCGGGCACAGTTGAACAAGTGAGCGAAGCCTTCGACGCCGGGTCAAACCCTGTTCGAGGATCAGGGGGCGGGCGAGGAGGGGCTCTTGGCTCCGGGGAGCCGGACAAGCTATAGTTGATGGCATGAACCTCGTAGCCATGGTCTGCCTCGTCGCGGCGGCCATCGCCGTGTATCTGGGCATCATGATCCATCGCCAGATGGGGGGGAGCGCGTGGATGAACGCCCCGGCCGGCGGCGCGGCCCCGGGCGACCGCGTCCCGCAGGAGGGTTTCTTCTCCAACACGCTGGCCGTGCCCCTTGCCTTCGGGGTCGCCTGGGTGCTCAAGGACGTCTGGTGGGCGCTGGGGTTCGTCTTCCACTTCACCTGCCACGAACTCGGGCACTCCCTCGTGGCCTGGCTGGGGGGCTACTGGTCGCTGCCCCTTTTCGTCGGCTTCGCGCTCGTGAGCGGGGAGCCGTCCTATGTGGTGATCGCGTTCATGTTCGCGGTCGAAGGCGCCGGCCTGTGGCTGGCCGTGCGCCGGCGGAGCGCGCCGCTCTTCATCCTTTGTGCCGCCCTGGCCGCGGGCCAGGTCTTCCTCAGCTTCCTGACGGGGAAGCCTGAGTGGTCCGCGTGGATGCATTTCGGAGGCTGTGCCGGGGAGCTGGTCCTGCCGGTGCTCCTCATCGTGACCTACTATCTGCGGCTGCCCGACCTCCTGCGTTGGGACTTCTTCCGTTATCCCGTCATGGTCGCGGCCATGTGCTCGCTCATCGCCGCGGGGAACCATTGGAGCCAGGCGAGCGCCGACCCGGAGACCGGGATACTGTGGGGTGAGTCCATCACGAAGTCCCGGGACACCGGCAACGACATGGTGAAGCTGGTCCGGGAATCGGGTTGGACGCCGTCCCGCATCGCCGACAGGTACGCGGACCTCACGCGGGTCTGCTCTGGAGGAGTGGTCGTGTGCTACCTATGGTTCCTCTTCCAGACGCCGGGGCGCCGCCGGGAGGACGCTCCGGTCGGGGACGGCGCGTGAGGATAATCGCTTCTTACGTGGGGGACTCCCGGGTTTCGCTGGAGCATGAGCTCAGCGGAGAGCGCATCGGCACCGACCTTCCCGTGGACAACGGCGGGAAGGGCCGGACCTTCTCGCCGACCGACCTCCTGGTGTCCGCCCTGTCTTCCTGCATCCTGACCATCATGGCCAAGCTGGCCGAGCGCGAAGGCGCGGACCTGAAGGGGGCGGAGCTCGAGTTCGAGAAGGAGATGGGGACAAGTCCCCGGCGCATCGCCCGCATCTCCGGGGTGCTCACCCTGCCGGCGAGCGTCCCGGAGGCGCTGCGGCCGAAGCTCCAGGCCTGCATCCAGGCCTGTCCGGTCCATAAGAGCCTGCATCCGGACGTCCAGGTCGCGATCGAGACGCGCTATCGATGAGACGGATACTCCTGCTGGCGCTGGCGTGTTCCCTGGGACTCGTGCCTCCCGTATCCGCCCGCAAGCGGAAGGCCCCCGGCGGGCAGGAAGTCGCAGAGGACGGCGGTTCTCCGGGGCGCAAGGTCCGCATCTGGAAGGAGTGTCCGGACGTCGGCATGGCCGAGATGGAGTCCCCGCTGGCCGCGATCCCCATCGGGACCATCTCCCCCTACGAGGTGTCGCGGGCCCTGAAGGCCGGGGAACCCATCGAGCTCATCGACGTGCGGACCCGGGAGGATTTCGGCCGGAACCATTTCGGAGGCGCCCGCAACGTCTCCTACGACGACCTGGCGGACGCCCCCCTGCCCAAGGGCCGCAATTTCGTCCTCTATTGCATGTCCTGCTGCTGTCCCGAGGCGGCGTGGGCGGCGAGCGCCTTCCTGTCCCGCGGGGCGAAGAACGTGTCCGTCATGCGCGGCGGTCTGGAGGAGCCGGGGGACCTTGTGGTCTGGCAGTCGCAGGGCGTGGGCGAACTCGAGGCGAAGCGCCTGGTGAACCTGCCCTGCGGCGAGGCGCGCGAGGCGGTCGTGGAGCTCGAGGAGAAGATCCGCCTCAACCAGGTCCCGCCCATCGAGTTCGAGCTGGACAAGGCCATACTCAAGACCTATTCGAAGGTGACGCTGAAGTACGTGGCGGACATCTTGGTGCGGCACCCCGAGCTGCGGCTCAAGGTCGCGGGGCACACCTGCATCCTCGGCACGGAGGAATACAACCAGGAGCTGTCGGAGCGGCGCGCCGGGGCGGTGAAGTCGTACCTGGTCCGCCTGGGGGTGTCGAAGAGCGCCGTGGACGCGCATGGGTACGGCGTCACCCGGCCGCGCGGCTCCAACGAGACCGAAGAGGGGCGCCGCCGGAACCGCCGCGTCGAGTTCCTTTGGATCCAGCCGGACTGACCTAGACTTCCGCTCTCGCCTTCTCCGGGAAA
>MGTY01000048.1:4459-43463 GCA_001799695.1 Elusimicrobia bacterium GWA2_69_24 | reverse complement strand
CTCCGGGACGGGAGCTCCCGCCCGAGCCGCCCTGAGTCGATACCTCGACGGTCAGCCAGTGGCTCAGCCGCTCGCTGCGTTCCCACCAGGGGGCCGGCTTGATGCCCGTCGCGATGACGATGCGGCCCTTTTTCGGGGCCGCGGCGAGGACGTCCTTGATCAGCCCGCAGAAGAACTCCGCCAGGTGCTCCTTGATGCCGTTGACGAGCGCCGGGGGCGGGGGCGGGAAATCGATCTCGCAGCCGGTCTCCGCGATCTCTTCCTGGAGCTTGAAAAGCGCCCGCTCCAGCGGGGCGGAGAGCTCCAGGGGCGTAGGCTCGGCCTTCTGGAGCCCGAGGACGCCGCCCATCCGCTTGAGCTGGCCGCGGATGCCGTCGAGTTCCCAGAGGATGTCGGAGGACTTCCCCTGCCCCCCGAGCTCCTTGACCGCGACCGCGATCCGTTCCAGCGGCTCCGACACGTGGCCCTGGACCTCGCCGAGCAGTCGGCGGCTCGCGGCCAGGCGCTCCTTCCACAGCGCCCGCTTCTCCGCCTCCCCCGCGAGGGCTTTCCGCTTGGCGTGGACCAGGCTCGACACGTAGGCGATGAAGAAGGACGCGGTGGTCAGCAGGACGAAGCGGAGCAGGTTGTCCGAGGTTTTGAACGCCTCGGGCGTGATGGCCACGGTGACCCCGTAGAAGGCGCAGGCGATCCCGGCGATGAAGAAGCCGGAGACCAGGCTCTCCATGAGGAGCGCGCCGATGATGACCACGAAGTAGGCGATGTAGAGGTTCACCTCGACCCCGGAGCTCGCGTAGATCCCGGCCGCGATCATGAAGATGTCCGCCGGCACGGCGTAGAGGCCCCAGTCGGACGGGACCTTCTCCCGGGTGAGGCTCCAGAACAGGGCCCCATGGAGGCACGCGTAGACGGCGAGCAGTCCCACTGCGGCGCCCAGGGACACGCGCAACTCGGGACTGTACAGGACGATGAGCAGGAGGGTCAAGAACAGCACGCAACGGATGTAGAAGAGGTTTCTGAAGGCCATGAAGCCTATTATAGCTCGCGGGGGAGCGGAAAGGGGCGGTCGGTCAGGCCTTGAAGGTGAGCGGCGGGGGCAAGGTGATCTGCTTCATGGCCTCTAGCGCGTAGTTGTCCGTCATTCCCGCCACGAAATCCGTGACCGCGGTCTCGGCGTCCGCGCCGGTCCGGGAGTAGAAGGGGTCCATCTCCTCCCGGCGCCGGCCGAAAGCCTGATCCAAGGGGATGCCGCTCTCCGGGTACTTTCCGAAGTCCCGGCCGCAGCGGGCATGGAGGGCCATGAGATGGTCGAAGAGGCTGTGCAGGATCCGGCGGCAGAACTCCGCGGTCCGGCGCATCTTCGGGTGATAATAGATCCGCTCGTAGTTGAATCTCTTGAGCTGGAGGAGCAGTTCGAACGCGGGATCGGAGAACCGGATGGCGTCCCCGCCTTTGGAGCGCTCGATGACGTCGTTGACGCAGAACTCGATGATCTCCGAGTTGCTCGAGCCGAGCCCGCGGGCGATCTCCGGGGGGATGTCCTTCTTCGCGATGAGGCGGGCGATCACGGCGTCCTCGATGTCCCGGCCCAGGTAGGCGATCTTGTCGGAGAAGCGTACGATGCAGCCTTCGTAGGAAGTCGGGAGACAGTCGCGGGCGGTGATCTCCTCCAGGCGGTTCGGCTGGACCGCGGGGACCAGGCTCCGCTCGAAATGCTCCCCGTTGTGGCAGATGATCCCGTCCTTCACCGCGTAGGTCAGATTCAGCCCGTCGCCTCCGTAGGCCAGGTGCTCGGCGACCCGGTAGCTGTGCATCTCGTGGCAGAACGAGCCTTTGCGGACCAGCTTCTCGTTGATCGCCTCCTCGCCGCTGTGGCCGAAGGGGGGGTGCCCCAGGTCGTGGCCGAGCCCGATGGCGTAGGCGAGCTCGGTGTCCAGGTTCCAGCCTTCGCGGTTGAGGCCCTTGCAGAGGGTGGCGGCGATGGTGGCCACGTGCATGACGTGCTCCATGCGCGTGCAGACATGGTCGTTGTCGGGGGCGAAGAATACCTGGGTCTTGTGCTTGAGGCGCCGGAACGGCCGGCAGTGGATGATGGCGGTCTGGTCCCGGAAGTAGTGCCCGCGCACGTCGCCCTTGCGCTTGCGGGTGCGCTGGAGGTATATCTCTTCGGAGAGCGGGTTTCCCGGCATGGCTGAAGTATACCGAATTATGGGTCCATTACCGGAGCCACTCTGGGACCCTCGGCCCATCCTCCGGCGCGGGGCACGGGCTATACTGGGAGCATGAGATCAGCACGCGCCCTATCCGCCGTCGTCGCGGCCGCGGCGTTGCTTTCGTCACAGCTCTGTCAAGCGGCCGTCTTGGGACGCGCGGTCCCGATCGAGAACCCGTCCTCCGCCGCGATCCAGCCGATCGTCGGTTCCTTGAACCCGGGCATCGGCTCCGGCCTGGCGCCCGGCGGCTCCAGCGCCGCCCCGACCCTGGACTCCGCTTTGCCGTCTCTGTCGGCGCTGTCTCCCGCGCTCCGCCCGGACGCCTCCGCGAGAGCGCCCTCCGCCGCCGTCCCCGCCGCGAAGGGCGCGGCGGCGGCTCCGTCCGCGGCGGTGAACCTGCCGCCGGCCTCGTTCCGGGCCGAGGCCGGCGTTTCCGTAGCCCCGGCCCAGGCGGCACAGCCGGCCGTCTCCGGCAGGACTGCCTCCGGAGAGACGGCGCACGGCGCCGCGGCTCCCGGGGTCATGGGAACGCTGGCCACGCTATCCGCGCATCGCAGCCCTTCCTTCGTCTGGGACCAGTCGCGGACGCGGACCGGCGTCGCTCCGGACCCGGTCTTCGGCCCGGAGGTCCAGGGACGGGCGTCCCGGACCGCCGCGCTGCGGCCGGCCGTCGAGGGGGATGCCCCGGAGGCCGGCTCGGTATCCGAGGCCCAGGACTTCGCTTGGAAGCCTCAGCCGGACGAACTGCGCGGCGAGGCCGGCGTCCCCCAGGCGACCTGGGCGAGCCGTATGCGGGACCGGATCGACTACCTCCGCAAGTATTCCAATTCATTCTATTGGCGGGTGAGCTACCGGACCACGTCGAAGTGGGGCAGCGTCAAGGCCGACGGCCAGAAGACCCCCCGGGAGGTCCGGGCCGTCGACCACCTGATGCGCTTCTACGTGGACCATCTCCTCATAGGCTCCATCGGCCGCTACGGCATCTTCGGCCTGCGGGTCACCGACAACGCCACGGTCTTGTCGGACTCCCGGAAGATCTACGGCCGCTATTTCCGCGAGGACCCCGCGGCCCGCGCGGCTTTCGAGCGGCTGCTCGAGCGCGCCCAGGATTTCAACCCGCACCGCCCGGCGACGCAGTTCCGGAAGGTCATCCAGGAGGGGATGCTGGCCGCCGCGACCATGGACATCGGCAAGGTGCCCGTTTTCTTCGACGCCCTGGCCGCTCCGGAGGCCGCGGCGCATCTCGTCGAGTACCAGGCCGCGCAGATGATCCCGGACCTCGCCCTTTTCGACCGGCTGGCGAAGGATGTGATCCACGAGGTCAACCGTCATGCCCAGCCCGGGCAGCGGGTCCTGGCGGCCCTGCTCATGGGGAGCTACGCCATCGGGGCGGCGGGGACCAAGAGCGACCTGGACCTGCAGGTGGTCACCGAGGACGGGCACACCCGGCACCTCGCGGAGTTCTACGAGCTGCTACAGGAGCGCTGGGACGCGGCGGGGAAGTCCCAGCACGAGATCGGCGACTTCCAGTACGCCCTGCCGCCGTCCCGGGGACTGATCGACAGCATCCACCGGGCGCCGTACCTCATCTTCTCGCCCTATCCCGAGGTCATCGCGGGTCTGCAGCGGTCGCGGGCGGAGGACGTGCGGCTCAAGCCCGCCGACCGGCGCGGCTGGACCGGGACCGTGTTCCACCTGTTCTACGCCGGGCTGCTGTTCGGCGCGGTGCTGCTCTACGAACTCCGCGGTCGTCTCTCCCGCAAGGCCGCTTAGGGGTTGGAAATCAATAATATGGACATTTCGCCGGAGGCGATTTTGGAGCGAGCCGAAGCGATGCGAGGCGCGCAGGCCTTTAGGCCTGTAAGTCGAGCAGCGCGAAGGCGCAGCCCCTGCGGCGATAGCGCCGCAGGGACCTGCGGCAGGGAGTAACTCCTTTCCGCAGGCCCAAAAGCGCCCCGGCCCTTCGGGGAGGCCCCTGCCGCTATTGACCGGCAGGGACCGTGCAAGAAGATGTTCTCCGGACGCACGGCCCGCTATTGGCCGATTTCGTCGTTGCTCGTCGCGTACATAGCTCACGCTATGCGCGCTCCTCGCGCCTAGAAATCGGCTCAACATCGGGCCTCCGAAATGTTCATATTATTGATTTCCAACCCCTTAGTCCTTCTTCGGGCCTGCGGCCGCGACCTCGGGGGGGCAGCCGCTCTTGAACTTCTTGAAGTTCTCGATGAACAGGCTGGCCAGCTGCCGGTACTTGGACATGTAGTTGTCCCGGTCCGGCCAGGAGCTGGCCGGGTCGAGCACGCGGTCCGGCACTCCCTCGCAGGTCTTGGGCACCTGGAAGCCGAACACCGGGTCCACCCCGTATTCCACCTTGTCGAGCCGGCCTTCCAGGGCGGCGTTCAGGATGGCTCGCGTATAGCGGATGCTGATGCGCTTGCCCACGCCGTAGGGCCCGCCGGTCCAGCCGGTGTTCACGAGCCAGCAGCGGGCCCCGTGGTGGAGGATCTTCTTCTTCAGCAGGGCCGCATACGTCGATGGGTGATGCACCATGAACGGGGCGCCGAAGCAGGCGCTGAAGGTCGCCTCGGGCTCCTGGCGCATGTCCGTCTCGGTGCCGCTCACCTTCGCCGTGTAGCCCGAGATGAAGTGGTACAGGGCCTGGTCCGGCGAGAGGCGTGCGATGGGGGGCAGGACGCCCGAGGCGTCGCAGGTGAGCATCACCACGTTCTTGGGGTGGCCTCCGGACTTGGAGGGGACCGCGTTGTCGATGTAGCTCAGCGGATAAGCCCCGCGCGTGTTCTCGGTGATGGTGCAGTCGTCCAAGTCCAGGACCCGCAGGACCGGATCGTAGACCACGTTCTCCAGCACGGTCCCGAAGCGCCGGGTGGTGGCGTGGATCTGCGGCTCGGCAGCGGCGGAGAGGTTGATGATCTTGGCGTAGCAGCCGTTCTCGAAGTTGAAGATGCCCTGGTCCGACCAGCCGTGCTCGTCGTCGCCGATGAGGCCCCGCGTCGGGTCCGCCGACAGGGTCGTCTTGCCCGTGCCCGAGAGGCCGAAGAAGAGCGCGCTGTCCCCGTCCTTGCCGATGTTGGCCGAGCAGTGCATGGGCAGCACGCCCTTGAGCGGCAGCAGGTAGTTGAGCACCGTGAAGACCGACTTCTTGATCTCCCCGGCGTAGGCCGTGTTCCCGATGACGGCCAGGTTGGACGCGAAGTTCAGGACGATGAAGGTGTTGGACTGCGTCATGTCGATCTCGGGCGCGGCCTTGAATCCCGGGGCGCAGATTATGGTGAAGTCCGGCGCCATCTTGCGCAGTTCGTCGTTGGTGGCCGGCTCGATGAACATGGTCTTGGCGAACAGGCTGTGCCAGGCCAGCTCGGTGATGACGCGCACCGCGATGCGGTGCTCGGGGTCGGCCCCCGCGTACACGTCCTGCACGAAGAGGTCCCGGCCCTCCAGGTAGCCCTGGAGGCGGTTGGCCAGGGCGTTGAACTTGGCGGAGCTGAAGGGCCGGTTGTACTCGCCCCAGTTCACCTTGTCCGTGCTGCTGTCCTCGCGCACCACGAACTTGTCGTTGGCCGAGCGGGCCGTGTGCTTGCCCGTGCTCGCTACGAACGGGCCCATGTGGGCGATCTGCCCCTCCCTCCGGAACAGCGCCTCCTCGTACAGGGCCGGGACGGAGAGGTTCCAATACACCGTGCCCAGGTTGCTGAGGCCGTGATTCACCAGCCCGTAGTCGCTCTTGAGGGCCTTGGCCTGCGCGGCCGCCGGCGTCTTGATATTCAGATAGTTCATGGTCATTTCCAGTCCCTCACAAGCTTGCGGTCGCCGATGTAGATCTCCTTGGGGGAGCCGGGGTCGAGCACCCACTTGATGCGCTGCACGCCTTCCATGATCTCCTTGAGGCTGCCGCAGTAGCTCAGCCGCAGGTGCCCCTCCATCCCGAACTCCTTGCCCGGGACCGTGACCACCAGGGCCTTTTCCAGGAGCGTGTTGCACAGGGCCACCGAGTCCTTGGAGTAGGCGCGGAAATCGGGCAGGCAGTAGAACGTGCCCTTGGGCTTGACCACGCGCACGGACTCGATGGATTCGAGTTCCCGCACCATCACGTTGCGGTTGTTCTCCAAAGTGAAGCGCAGGCTCTCGATGTAGCTCTGCACTCCGGTCAGGGCGCCCACCGCGGCCATCTGCAGGAGGGCGGAGGGGCATGAGGTGGTCTGCGCCTGCACGTTGCTCATGACCGCGATGAGCTTGGTGTTGGCCACGGCCCAGCCGATCCGGAACCCGGTCATGGCGTAGAGCTTGGAGACGCCGTTGATGACCACCAGCTTGGAGTTCTCCGACAGGTCCTTGGCGTACTTGTAGGCCGACGGAGGTTTCACGCCGTCGAACACCAGCTTGTGGTAGATGTCGTCCATGATGAGGTAGAGCCCCTTGCGCTCGCAGAGCTCCACGACCCCGGCGATGAAGGCCTCGGAGTACACGGCGCCCGAGGGGTTGTTGGGGCTGTTGACGATGACGGCCTTGGTGTAGGAGGTGATCGCTTCCTCGATCTCCTGCAGCCGCGGCTCGTGCCCTCCGTCCTCGGGGGTGACGATCACGGGCTTGGCGTAGCAGAGCTTGACCATCTCCGGGTAGCTCACCCAGTAGGGCGCTGAGATGATGACCTCGTCCTGCGGGTCGAGGATGGCGGCGAACAGGGCGTAGAGCGCGGCCTTGGCTCCGCTGGAGACCAGCACGTTCTCCGGGGCCACGGTCCGCCCGTAGTTGTCCTCCGTGTAGCGGATGACGGCCTTCTTCAGGGCCGGGATGCCGTCGGTGGGGGTGTACTTGACCTCCGCCGAGGTGAGCTTCCCGGCCGCGGCCAGGATGGCGTCCATCGGGGTCTTGGATTTGGGCTCGCCGCCTCCGAGATGGATGACCGGCTCGCCTTTTTCCTTCAGGAGGCCGGCTTTTTCGTTGAGCTTCAGTGTCGGGGGCTCGGCCAGCGAACGCGCGACCAAGCTGAGGGTGGATCTCATGGTTGAAAGCCTCCGGGAGAGCCCGCGCGGGCGGTCTCCTGCCTAAAATATATAAATGGGACGCGGTTGCAAAGGGGGGGTCGGAGGAGCCGGGGGGCGTCAGCGTTCGTAGAGGGTGGCTTGGACGCCGTCTCCCAGGGGGAAGGCCCGTTTCAGACGGAAGCCCAGGCGGCCCGCGTCCAAGGCCTTCCGGAACCCGGCGTTGACCCGGTTGAAGGGGATGGGCAGTTCCGAGGCGGGGACGCCGTCGAAGACGAGCGCGTAGGCGGCGTCCTTCTCACGGAGGCGGATGAGGGCCTTCTCCACGGAGTCCTGCGCGTCTCCCAGGTGGATGAAGCGCAGGGGAACCCCCCGCTGCGCGGCCAGGCAGGAGAGCCGGTTCGCGTTGAGGGCGGGGTGCTCGATTCCCACCGCCACCGTCGGCGTCCCGCCGCGGCCGCCCTGCAGGCCCGCGAGTCCGTCCAGGAGCCCGGGCAGGTCCCAGGCCGGTTCCCCCCGGCGGGGCTCGTTGTAGGCGTAGGAACCCGGATGCGGGAGCAGGGAGCGGCCGAAGGCGTGGTGCGCGTAGAGGTCGAGCGGGAGGAGGAAGAACAGCGCCGTCCAAAGCGGGCTCCAGCGGACGCGGGACAGCGGGACGAGGAGCCCGCCGGCGAGGGCCACGGCCGCCGCGGGCAGGAGCGGCGCCGCGTAGCGCAGCTCTCCGGCGGTCTGGAAGGAGAAGAAGAGCAGGGGGGGGACGATCCAGGCCGACAGGAACCGGAATGCCTCGTCCCGCGCCAGCGCCCGGAGGCGCTCCAGGAGGTCCCGGCGCGCGGCGGCCCAGTACAGCAGCAGCAGTCCTCCCGCGGCCGCGTAGTACCAGGACACGCCCTGGGCCGCTGCGGCGTGCAGATACCGCAGCCGGTCCGCCAGGGAGAACACCCGCACCGGCCCCGCGAACACGGCCCCGGCGTCGCCGAGGCCGGCCCGGAACGCGAAGCCCACCGCGGTGAGCCAGTTGGACGCGTACCAGGTCAGGGCGATGGCGGCTCCGATCCCGAGGATGCGCTTCGCCGCGGATTCGAGCTCGCGGGCGGGGGGCAGGCCGCCCGCCCGGCGCCGGTCCCACAGGTAGACGGCCGTGGGGCAGAATGCGTAGAGCGGGAAGAGGACCTTCATGAGCAGGCCCAGCCCCAGGAGGACTCCCAGGGCCGTGTTCTGCCGCTTCCGACGCAGCCCTTCCGAGGCCAGCAGGTGGTGCATCCACGCCGCGACCAGCAGCGCGAGCGGCAGCTCGACGTAGAAGCGGCGGGAGAGCCCGTAGACCAGGGGGAAGGTGTTGAGCGTCAGCGCGGCCAGGACCCCCGCCGCGTCCCCGTAGAAGCGGCGCGCGATCCGGCTCGCGTACCAGCCCAATGCGAGCAGGCAGAGGGTGTTGGCGAAGAGGGCGCCGAGGAGGTTCTTTCCGGACAGGAGATAGAGGGGCAGGGGCAGGAGCGCGATGAGCGGCGCCTTGATCTGGAACGCGTGGACGTACTCCGACAGGAAGCGCAGGGGGCCGGCTTTCAGCGCGTCAAAGAGGCGGTAGCTGGTCTCGAGATACCAGGCGTCGTCCCAGGTGACGGGCGGGGCGCCGGTACAGACGTACGCCCACTGGAGCCCGGCGGCGGCGAGCAGGACGGCCCAGACGCCCGGCCGGAAGCCGCTACTTCCCGCCCGCATCCCCGGGCGGATTCGTCCCCTGCTGCTGGAGGAGGTTCTGGATGGCGCCCATGGCCTGGCCCATGTTCTGATTGACCTGGACCATCCGCTCGAGGGCCTCGTCGCGTTCCCCGTCCCCGACCGTGGGGAGGGTCTCCACCAGGGCCTTGCGGATGGGAGCGCTCATCCCGGGCCAGGCGGCCTTCAGCTTCTCCTGCCCGGCGGGGGACAGGATGGCGAGGGTGTCGGCAGGCGCCTCGGGCATCTCCTGGAACTTCTGGAGGTCTCCGAGCATCTCCGCGGGCCCTCCGGTGGGCAGGGACATGACTCCGGCGGGGCCCTGCGCGGCAAGCTCCTTGAGGCGCTTGGCGGCCATGGTGGCGCTGATGCTGCCGACGATGCCCAGCACGGTCAGGATGCCGAAGGCGATCCAGGCCTTCATCTTGCCGACCTTGTGCATCCCGGCCGCGGATTGGACGCTCAGGTAGAGCCCGTAGAGCTGGACCACGATGTTGGCGAGGGGCAGGGCGCTGGCCACGGCGCTGATCGGGAACACGGCCGAGATGCCGGCCACGACCTGGTAGCTGCCGCGGAAGGGAGCCTGCCCGCCGAGGATCTTGCAGATGACGTGGTAGACCCCGGCCCCGATGAAGCTGAAGACCACGGCAACGACGGGGAACACCACGATCTGGGCCACGGCCGCGATCTTGCCGAACATGTCCGCGGAGCCGACGAAGGCGATGGCGCCGAAGACGATGCCGCTGATGACGGCCCAGAGGAGCACGTTCAGGACCGCGGGGCCGAACGGGCCCTGGGGATCCAGGTGCGCGAAAAAGCTCTCGGGCCCCTGGAAGAGGCGCTTGGCGTTGGCGAAGAGCTGGCCGGCGGAATAGACGATGGTGTCGCCGTCCGCGGTGCAGCCCTCGGCGGCCGGGGCGTCCGGCATCGGCGGAGCCTCGGCCGGGGCGGCGCTGACGGCCGCGATGGCGCCGTCGATGACCTCCGCGGCGTAGCCCTGCTTGAGCAAAGCCTGTTTGAGCGACTCGATGGGGTACTTCCCCATGTTCTGGCGGATATAATCGATTATTCGAGGATCGGTCATGGGGCGACTATACCAAATTTATACAATGCCCCAATGAAGATGAGGCTATACAACACCTTGAGCCGGCGCATCGAGGAGCTCGGGGCCTCCCGGCCGGACGGGACCCTGGGGCTCTACACCTGCGGACCCACGGTCTACAACTACCTGCACATCGGCAACTACCGGACCTACGTGTTCGAGGACATCCTCAAGCGCTCGCTCAAGCTGCTGGGCCACCGGGTCCGGCACGTGATGAACATCACCGACGTCGGCCACCTCACCAGCG
The DNA here is from genome assembly GCA_001799695.1 of Elusimicrobia bacterium GWA2_69_24. Taxonomy (GTDB): domain Bacteria; phylum Elusimicrobiota; class Elusimicrobia; order UBA1565; family UBA1565; genus UBA10166. The sequence continues at coordinate 33,182 of MGTY01000048.1, read as the reverse complement.
ACGCCGACGAGGGGGAGGACAAGCTGGAGGTGGGCGGGGCCCGCGAGGGGAAGACGGCCTGGGAGATCGCGGACTTCTACACCAAGACTTTCCGCGCGGACAGCGCCGCGCTGAATTTCGATTTCCAGCCCCGGCCGGCGCCGCGGCGCGCGGACGACGGGGAGCCCATCGACATCGAGTGCCGCGCCACCGCCCACATCCCCGAGCAGATCGCCATGGTCCGCCGCCTCGAGGAGCGGGGCTTCACCTACCGCACCGCGGACGGCATCTATTTCGACACGGCCAAGTTCGCGGGCTACGGCGTCCTGGTCGGCGGCGCGCACCTGGCGGGTCTTCAGGAAGGCGCCCGGGTGGCCGCGAACCGGGAAAAGCGGAACCTCTCGGATTTCGCCCTCTGGAAGTTCTCCCCGGCCGGCCGGAAGCGCCAGATGGAGTGGGACTCCCCCTGGGGCCGGGGCTTCCCGGGCTGGCACATCGAGTGCTCCGCGATGGCGCAGACCTACCTGGGGGAGACCTTCGACATCCACTGCGGCGGGGTCGACCATATACCGATCCACCACACCAACGAGATCGCCCAGGCCGAAGCCGCGACCGGTCGTTCGCCCTTCGTACGCTTCTGGGTGCACGGCGAGTTCCTGGTTATGAACAAGGCGAAGATGGCGAAGTCGGCCGGTGGGTTCATCACCCTCGGTGATCTTTCGGCGAAGGGCTTCGACCCGCTCGATTACCGCTATTTCTGCTACTCGGCGCATTACCGCCGGCAGCTGGAATTCTCCTGGGAGGCCCTGGAAGGTGCGCGCAGCGCCCGCCGCCGCCTGCGGGAGACGGCCGGGAACCTCCTGCAGGAATGCGGGGGGAAGCCGGGGGCTCCGGGCGGGAAGGCGGCCGGGTGCTTGGACCGCTTCAAGGCCTGCCTGTGCGATGATCTGAACATGCCGCAGGCTCTGGCCTCAGTGCACGACGCCCTGGGAGAGCTGCGGGACTCGGCCGCCGAGCGGCTGGCCTTCCTCGCGGAGGCGGACCAGGTGCTCGCCTTGCGCCTGACCGAGCCGGAGGCCGTCGTCGCCCTGCCCCCGGAACTGCAGGCGGTGTTCGACCGCTACGTGGGCGCGCGCGGGCGCAAGGATTTCGCGGCGTCGGACTCCGCGCGCAAAGAATTGGCCGGAGCTGGGATACGGGTCCGCGACACCAAGGGCGGCTCGGTCTGGGAGAAAGCATGAAGAAATACACGGGAGCTCGGGAAGAAGGGCGCCTGATCTGGGGCCGGCACGTGGTCGAGGAGGCGGTCAGCGCCTCCGGGAGCCGGGTCCTCACTCTCTGGATGCACTCGGGCGACAAGCACGCCCTGCTCCCGGTGGCGCAGGCGGCGCAGCGTTCGGGGACGCGGATCTATTGGGTCGCCGAGAAGGAGCTCGACCGGCTCTCCCATCGCGGCCCCCATCAGGGCATGGTGGCTCGCGTGGTGGGGAAGGTGGGGCTCTCGCTCGACTCCTTCATCGCGGGGCTCAGCTCGGGCGCGAAGGCCCGGGCCATGATCGTGGCGCTCGACCAGATCCAGGACCCGCAGAACTTCGGGGCCATCGCCCGGAGCGCCGTCTGCCTGGGCGCCACCGCGCTCCTCTGCCAGGACCGGCACACGGCGCCGCTCAGCCAGGCGGTCCTGCAGGCCTCGGCCGGCGCGGCCCAGAAGATCCCTATCCTGCGCGTGGTGAACCTCGCGCAGGCCATTCTCAAGCTCAAGGAGCAGGGGTTCTGGGTCTACGGAGCGGACATGGGGGGCCAGCCCGCCTGGAAGGCCCGCCTCAACCGCCCCCTGGTCCTCATCATCGGCTCCGAGGGGCAGGGAATCCGACCCCTGGTCCGCTCGACCTGCGACGATGTGGTCGCGGTCCCGCAGTCCGCGGGGGGAGTGGCCAGCCTCAACGCCTCGTGCGCCGCCAGCGTCCTCCTTTATGAGGCCGCCCGCCAGTACGGTTCCGGGGGTTAAGTTATTTTCCCCTCGGGAGATGGGCAAGTTACTTAAGTAACTTAAATAACTTAATCCCCGGGACGGGGAGGGGAGGGGAGGGGTCAGAGCGCGGGGTCGCTTAGATAGCGGACGCCGCGGGTCAGCCAGACGTCCATGTGGTCGACCCGCCCGTCGCCGTTGCGGTCGCCCAGGCCCTCGGTCAGCCTCCGGCTGAACTGCACGCGGCCCACGTCCTCCGAGGAAAGCTCCAACACGGAGTTGCGCCCGGTCTCGTCGATGTTCGTTCCGGGGCCGGGACGGACGACGATGCGCTTGCCGTCGTCGAGCAGGGCGTAGCTCCCCCCGGGCCCGCCCAGATACTCCCCGAACTCGTTCACGTCGATCATCTGCTCCGCCGCGTGCCGGGCCACGAAACGGAGCAGTTCCGGGCCCCGGTTGTAGGCCAGGTCGCCCAGGAACTCGACGATCCGGGCGTGGCTCGGTGGCGCGATCCCGGCTTCCGTGAAGCGCTGCGCCATGGCCCGGTCCGTCTTCGCCCGGAGCAGGGCTCCGTAGACGATGTTGGTGATGGTGTCGTTCTCCACGTTCCGCGCGCCCGCGTAGGCCTGCGTGTGGACCCTCTCGACCTGCATGATCCCCGACGCCGCGGGGTTCGACGGCACCGACTGCCGGAGGCCCGACTCGGTCTTCGCCATGTACTTCAGGAACTCGGGGCGGATGCCGAACTCCCCGCCGGCGAGCCGGAAGGCCTGGTCGATCTGCTTCGGCGTCAGGCGGGTGGAATTTCCCGGGATGCGGAGCCGGTCGTGGATCCTCCGCGCGATGGCCAGGTACGCGTTCTTCGTCTCGGGGAGCTTCCGGGCCGGGTCCAGGATGGTCTGGCCGCGGCTCAGCAGGCCCTGGACCGTGTCGTCGAACGCCTGGCCCGCGAACTGGGCCCTCTCGAACAGCGTGCCGTTGGCGATGGCTTCCTGGGTCTGCGCGCGAAAGACTTTCCAAGTGGCGGCGCCCTCGGGACTGAGCTTCCCCTGCGCGGCGGATTTGTCGAGAGCCTGCTCCAGGCGGGGGTAGGCTTCTCCCAACGCGGCGGCCTGCGCGGAACGCGAGGGCAGGGCCCGGATGCGGATCTCCTCGGTGCGGATCCGGCTCAGGAGCACCGGGTCCTTGACCGAGAGCTCGTCGATGAGGGCCACGAGCGCGTCCTCGAACTCGCGGGTGCGCGCCTCCGGGTCGGCGGCCTGGCCGGGGCCGGGCGGGGGCGGCACGGGGACGGCGAGTCCGGGGTCGAAAGACTGGATGAGAGCGAGCGCGGCCTCGCCTCTCAGTGCGATCCTCCCGGCGCCCAGCGCCGGGAGCGCCTGGCAGGCCAGGATGCAGGGTAGGGCTAGCTGGACGAGGCGCCGCATCGACATCTCAATGATAGGGGATGAGACGCGGGGCGCCAAGGGTCAAAGGACCGTCTTCCGGATGAGGAGGGGACCTAACCCGGTCTGGGCCCGACAGGGCAACGTCCCGGAGCTACTTGCGCTTGTCTTTAAGGGAGACGGCGTGCTCCAGCTTCGCCTTAAGGACCGAAACGTCCATGGGCTTGACCAGGTAGTCGATGGCGCCGAAGAGCAGGGCGTCGTTGAGGGTCGCGGCGTCACTGAGGCCGCTCACGATGATGATGGGGATGTCGGCGGTCTTGGGGTCGGAGCGGATCTCCCGGGTCAGGCTGATGCCGTCCTGGTCCGACATCATGATGTCCATGAGGATGACGTCCGGCTTGATCTTCTTGAGGGCTTCCTTCGCCTTGGCCGCGCTCGTGGCGCAGACGACGTCGTAGCCCAGATTGGGCAGCCCCTGTTCGTACATCTCGCACACGGAGACGTCGTCGTCCACGGCCAGGACCTTCTTCTTATCCGCCATAATGTCCCCTAGCTGCCTTGGTCTATCCAAGTGTCGAGCGGCGCCAGGCCCCCGCCCTTGCGGAAGGCGAGTGCGGCCAGGCACAGCAGTACGGAGTCCAATAGTATGGTGTGCTTCGGGTCCAGGCGCAAGCCCCAGCCGAAGCAGCCGCAGTCGGTCAGGGGGATGCCGCGCAGGAGCACCGAAGCCAGCGCCCCGATGAAGACGGCGAAGAGGAGGGCTCCCGCGGCGGCGGCTCGCCGAGACTTGAAACCCAGCGCCATGGACAGCCCCACGAGGATCTCCACCCAGGGCATCACGGAGGCGGCCGTCACGGTCTGCTCCGGGGGCAGGATGTAATAGGCTTCCAGGACGGCCGCGAACTCCTCGGGCGGGGAAGAGGCCTTGTAGAGCCCGGCCGACAGGAGGACGAGCCCGACGGCGATCCTCCCCGCGGAGGCGGCCCGGGACGGCGCGGCCGCGGGATGCGGGGGCGTGTGCGGATGAGGTGGCTTCTTGTTCATGGTTTCTTCAAAAGGTCTTCGATGCGGTTGAGTCCGTAGGTCCGCAGCTGGACCGCCCCCACGTAGCGGCGGCCGTTGATGAAGAAGGTGGGCGTCGCCCGGATGAAGCGGTCGTCCGCCTCCCGGCGGTCCTTGTCCACGGCGTCGGCGGCCTCCGGTCCTTCCAGGCAGCGACCCAGGAGCTCTGCGTCCAGCCGAACCTCCTTGGCCAGGGAGATGAAGAAGCCGCGCGCCTGTTCCGCCTTCTCGAAGAGCGTCCACTCGACTCGCCGGGCGAAGAGGGCGTCGTGGAACTCCCAGAACTTCCCCTGCCGGCCGGCGCATTCCGCGGCGACCGCCGCGGGACGGGCCCAGCGGTGGGAGTCCCAGGGCACGTGCTTGAAGAGCTTGCGGACCTTCCCGGGGAACATCCTCTGGATGTTCTGCATGGGCTCCATGGCGGCGGCGCAGGCCGGGCACATGAAGTCGGAGAACTCGGCGATGACGATGGGCGCTTCGGCGGGGCCGGACTGCCGATAGGCGGGCGCCTCGGGGGCGTACGGGCGATGGAGGCCGCGGAATACCAGGGACAGGCCGCCGGCCAGGACCAGGAGCAGGGTCCCGGCGGCGATGGTGCGTCCGCCGCGCGTGCGGGGCGACATGGGTGCATCATATAAAAAAAGCCGCCCCGCCCCTTCCTCGGAGGGGGCGGGGCGAGCGGACTCGGGACGGTCAGTTCGAGACCAGCTTGAGCGCGTCCACCATCCCGGCGCCCTGCTGGACGTCCGGGATGCCGGGGAACTTGGTCGCGGCGCCGACCAGGGCCTGGCGGATGGCGTCCGCGCCGTGGACGCCCCGGGCCGCCACAGCGAGGGCGGCGAGGCCGGCCGCGTGGGGGCAGGCCATCGAGGTCCCGGACATGGGGCCGTAGCCGCCGCCCAGCGTGCTCGAATGGATCGCCACGCCGGGGGCGATGATCGCCACCTCCGGTCCGCGGCTGGAGAAGTAGGCGACCTTGTCCTTGCTGTCGGATGCCGCGACGGCGATGGTCTCCGGGTAGGCCGCCGGGTAGCCCACCGACCCGCCGGAGTTGCCCGCCGCGGCCACGATGGTCAAGCCCGACTCTTTCGCGGCCTTCACCGCGTCGGCCAGGGCTTCGGTGCCCTGCCCCGCGCCGAGGCTGAAGTTCGCCACGTCCATCCGGTTCTCCACGCACCACTGGATGCCCGCGATGACGGTCTCGAAGGAGCCGCTGCCGTCGCCGCCCAGGACCTTGACCCCGTAGAGGGTGACGTCCGGAGCGACGCCGATGACGCCGACGTCGTTGTCCGCCCCGGCGATGGTCCCCGAGACGTGGGTGCCGTGGCCGTGGTCATCCATGAAGGGGGCCTTGGGGTCGATGGCGTTGAACCCCCCGGCCACCTTGAGGTCCGCGTGGTCGTAGTCCACTCCGGTGTCCACGACCGCGACCTTGACCCTCGCGCCGCGCGTGACGGCCCAGGCCTTCGGCGCGTTGACGCGGGTGATGCCCCAGGGGACCGCCTGCGGCTGGGGCTCGGTCGGGGCGGCTTCCTGCAGGAGCCAGTTCTGGATGAAGTCCGGCTCGATGCGCTTGACCTCGGAGTAGGCCAGGAGGCGGCCCTCCATGGCGGCGAGCTGGGTCCGCGGCGAGACGACGGCCACGGCGTTGATGAGCCAGAGGTCCCGGGTGACCGTGCCGCCCGCGGCCTTCATGATCGCCATGCGGCGCGCGCGGTCGGTCCCTTTCTGGAAGACGATGATGCGGTGCTGGACGTTCTCGTTGGCCGCGAGGGCCCCGGGGGAGTCGAGCTTGGTCCCTTCGAGGGGGAGTTCGGGAGCGGAGCGCAGAGCGTCACGGACCTCGCCCACGAACTCGCGGACGCCGGAGCCCGGCTGGTCGAATTCCGGCGAGGGCGTTGCGGCGGACGCGGGACCGACGGCCCCGGTCAAGAGTACGGCCAAGGCGAGCGACAGCAGCGGGTTCCGAAGCATGACCACCTCCTCACGACGTTCAGGGCCGGTACGGACGAAGGCCGGGAGTCACCACCGCTGGGCTCTCGGCTTGGCCCAAAAGACCTATATCATATCCAGGCCTTTGTGACAAGCCTATGACGCCGGTCTACGGGGTGGCGGGCAGGGCGAGCGGGGAAGGGGTGGTTTCGGCGCCGCATTTCGGGCCCGCCGCGTCGAGGGACGCGGGTGCGGGGGATTTCCCGGGCTCCGGCGGCCCGCAGGGGGCGGGTTCGACGGCCGGCGCCTGCGGGGGCGGCGGTGCCGCGGACGGAACGGGCGCCGGGCTGGGCGTCGCCGGCGCGGGGGCCTTGGGGCCGCGGGGAGCCTGGGCCGGGAACTCGGCTTTGGCGACGGCTTCACGGAAGCCGGCGTCACCCTCGTATTTCCGGACCAGGGAGCGGAAGCCGTTCAGGACCCGCGGGTCCTCGACGCCGGTCAGATACCGGCGCATTTTCGGCCTCTCTTTGAGTTCGGACAGGAAGCCGCCCGCCAGCGGGTTCCCCCGCAGGCCGTCGAGCCGCATGAGGACCAGCTCCTCGAACGAGCTCAGGACCTTGGGGTCCGGCTCGGGGGCGCCAGGGCCTGCGTAGTGCCGGAGACCCCATGCCGCCGCGGCGGCGATGCACGCGGCTGCCGCCGCGGCGAGCATCCGGCGCGGGGTCACCGGAACAGCCCCAGGAAGCGGTCCTCGTATTCCTCGAAGAGGCCGCATTCGCGCAAGGTGGCCCCGAGCTTCTCCCGCGCGCCGGCGTCTTCCGCCGCGCGCTGGAACATGCGCTCGATCTCGGCGCGCCGGCGCCGGGCCTCGTTGGAGCCGGGCTCGAACAGGCCGTGGGTGTCGAGGTCGCGCACGTTGACCGGGTAGGCGCGGGCCGCGGCGTCGAGCGTGAAGTGCATGAGGGCCAAGGACCACGCCGCGTCCGGACATTCGATGACGGCGGTCTGCCCCTGATTGCGCTCGTCGGCGTCCTTCTTGACGTTCTCGGCGGTCTCACGCGGGTCCTGGGACAGGACCCGCGTGCTCAGGTCCCGGTTCTGGAAGCGGTACTCGAGCACGCGCAGAAGGTCGCGGTAGTGTTCCGAGAGCCAGTCCATGAAGGGCCCGGCCTCCTCGCCGAAGCCCGAAAAGCGGTCCCGCAGGGCCTCGGCGGTGAGGATCTTGGGCTTCTCCGAGACGACCCAGCCCTCGCGGAGCCGGGTCTTGCCGGGCATGCCGTCCACCGAAGAGATGATGTGGTAGCGGATGCGGGTCGCCCCGAAGGTGGCCAGGACGGTCTTGGGCCGCAGGACCAGACGGGTCTGGGCCAGCAGCTTGGCTATCGCGGCGTTGTCCATCCCGGCAATGATATCAAAGGGGGCGGGGGGCCTGCGGCCATCCGTATAAACACGGAGGCGCGGCGGCGGAAAGCGAACCTTGCCTTCTTTGCAAATGTGTTACAATCGGACCCAGGCTTGCTCTGGGTCTTAAGGCCCAGGGAGAATGGAGGAGGTAAGCTCGATGAAGTACGGATTATTGCTGTTGGCGGTACTGGTCGCCCCCGTGCGCGCGGAGCTCCCGGCGTTCGACTTCGACCAGATGAACCTCGACGTCCCGGCGGTCGTGGCCGACGCGAAAGAGGCCGCGGCGGCGGATAAGGATTCGGCGCAGGTCGCGCCGCTCTACTGGCACGCCACGCGCGACTGCGTGACCTTCAGCTTCGACCCCGAGGGGCCGACCTTGTCCGAAGCCGTCTGGCTCCAGAGCACGGAGTACCGGCAGGAGTGCCACTGGGTGGGCGGCACGCCCCAGCAGGGCGGACACCAGCAGTGCTACGAGGTCCCGAGTTGGACCTATCGCGAGCGCGTGCAGGTGCAGGTCCAGGACCGGGAGAAGCTCTTCCCCTGGGAGCGCGAGATCTTCGACGTCTGCCTCGAGGGCCGCTGGCTCAACGCCTACGCGGTGCGGGCGGCGCATAAGTACACCCTGCGCCAGAACGGCGACGTCCTGATCTTCGCGGCCGGCACTCGCGTGCCCATGGACCCCGACAAGAACGGGATCCGGGCGCAGGCCCCGGTCAACCGCGGCAAGGAATTCGCGGCGGAGTTCCAGGACAAGTGGGCCGCCGAGTACAAAGGCGAGCAGACGGTCCTGCACGCGGCGCTGTGGGAGGACGTCGAGGGCTGGTTCGACAACAACGTCTTCGAGGGGGATTTCACCTTCTCGGCGGCGGAGAAGTACGCCATCGACTTCGCCAAGGCCGCGCCGGGCAAGCTCAAGGCCGGCAAGAAGTACTACGTGAAGTGGAGCTTCAAGCGCGTCGGGAAGATCTCCAAGCCGACCGAGATGAAGGTCGGCGAGACCCCGGGCACCGTCTACGCCCCCAACGGGCTCATCCTGACCTCGCTGTAATCAGCGCCGGTCCAGGAAGTCGAAGGAAGGCCCCCTCCGCACGAGGGGGCCTTCGCTGTCCGGCTCGCGTTTAGAGCTGTGCCCGGGCACAGCTCGACGGCGACACGCCGGGGTGACTGAATGGACCGATGAATCACTAGCCTAGAGGTCGAATTCGGGCTGGGGGTCGGCGACCGGTTCGATGAGCGAGCGGTCGTCGTTCTGCGCGGAGTTGAGCCGCCGTGAGACGGGATAGGCCGTCAGCGCGTCCGGCGGGTAGGGCGCCAGGCCGTCGAGCAGATCCTCGGGGGTCGCGGCCGCGTCGAGCCAGGCCGCCTCGTCCTCCGGGTACAGGATGACCGGCATGCGCGGGTGCACGGGGCGGACGGAAGAGTTGGCTTCCGTGGTGAGGATGGCGAAAGTGCGGAGTTCAGGCCCCTCGGGATCCTTCCAGGCGTCCCAGATCCCCGCGAAAGCGAAGGGCTCCTTGTCTCGCCGGTGGAAGCGGAAGGGCAGCTTGGCCCGGCCGACCCCCTTCCACTCGTAGAAGCCGTCGGCCGGGACCAGGCAGCGGCGCCGCTCCAAGGCCTGACGGAAGGCGGGCTTCTCGAGGGCCGTCTCGCAGCGGGCGTTGATGAGGCGGGAGCCGATGGCGGGGTTCTTGGCCCAGCCGGGGATCAGACCCCAGCGCAGGGCTTCCAGGCACCGTGCTTTCCGCGTCAGGACGACCGGCGCGTCCTGCCCCGGCGCGATGTTGTACCGGGGCAGGACTTCAGCCGGAACTTGGTCCAGGAGGAAGCGGTCCCGCAGGACGTCCAGACCGGCTGTCTGCGTGTAGCGTCCGCACATGTCCGCAGCCGGTGCTTCCGGGCTTCAGACCAGCTCTTTCTGGATCTTGCCCCAGGCGCCTTTCAGGTCCCGGTTGATCTTCTTGAGCTCGGGGGCGCTGACCTTCTTGAGGCGATGGTATCTGTCCGTGGCCTGGTCGACGATGGTGTGGTACTTCTCCTCGTTGACTTCCTTCAAGCTCTCGAGCTTCTCGAGGACTTCGCCCTTGAGCTTGAGAGCCCAGCTCTTCACCTGCTTGCGGTTCTTGGCTCCGTTCTTGCCGTACAGGAAATACGCGCCCGCCGCGGCCAGCGCCGCCAGTCCGACTCCGACACCGATCTTAGTTCCTTTGCCCATGATGGACCTCCATAAATGAGACTGTGTCCTTATTAAAGGAATTACGGCCCGGGGAAGCAATCGCTTCAGACCTCGATCTGGCGGCCGAGCTCGACCACCCGGTTGGGGGGCAGGCCGAAGAAGGACGCGGGCTGCAAGGCGTTGTGGTGCAGGAAGCGGAAGAGCGACATCCGCCAGGACGACATCCCGCTCGCCGTTGCCGGGACCAAGGTGTTCCGGCTGATGAGGTAGGTCGCCATGAGCGGGTCTATCGCGACGCCGCGGGCCTTGGCGCCGTAGAGGGCGGAGAGCACGTCGGGGAACTCCATGAAGCCGACGCGCAGGAAGACGCGGTGGAACTCCCCGCCCATGTCCTCGACGGAGAGGCGCTCCTTGGCCGCGGCGTAGGGGATGTCCTCGTTGAGCACGGTGACGAAGAAGTTCCGCTGATGGAGGATCTTGTTGTGCTTGATGTTGTGGAGCAGGGCGCTGGGGGTGCCGTTGGGGTTCCCGTTGAGGAACACCGCGTTGCCGGTCACGCGGGTCATGGCGGTCTGCTGCGCGTCCGCGATGAACAGGGGCAAGGGGAGGGCCTCTTTCTTGAGTTTCTCGTTGAGGAGCAGGTTCCCTTTGCGCCAGGTCAGGAAGACGAAGAGGATGAGGAGCGCGATGACGATCGGGAACCAGCCGCCCTGCATGACCTTGAGCAGGTTCGCGCCGAGGAAGGCCAGGTCGACGGCGAGGAACAGCAGGGTCGTCGCCAGGGCCGCGGGGAGGCTCCAGCCCCAGCGGTAGCGGGCCACGAAGAATGCCAGGGTCGTCGTGAACACCATCTCGAAGGCCACCGCGATGCCGTAGGCCGCGGCCAGGTTGCTCGAGGACTTGAACCCGATCACCAGGGCTATGGTGACCAGGGCCAGAGCCCAGTTCACGAAGGGGATGTAGATCTGGCCGATCTCGTTGGCTGAGGTGTGCACCATCTTCATGCGCGGGGCGTAGCCCATGTGGATGGCCTGCCGGGTGAGCGAGAAGGCGCCGGTGATGATGGCCTGGGAGGCGATGCTGGTGGCAACCGTGGAGAGGACGACCAGGGGGAACAGGGCCCACGCGGGGGGGAGATGGAAGAACGGGTTGACCGAGGCGGAGGGGTCGTCGAGGAGCAGAGCGCCCTGCCCGAAGTAGTTGAGCACCAGGCAGGGACCCACGAAGCAGAACCAGTTGAGCTGGATGGGCTTTCGGGAAAAATGTCCGAGGTCCGCGTAGAGGGCCTCGCTTCCGGTCAAGACCAGAAACACCGCTCCGAGCACGAGGTAGCCGATTTTACCGTTCTCGAGGAAGAAGCGCACGGCGTATTCCGGGCTGATCGCGGCGAGTATCGTGGGATGGCGGGCGATGCCGTACAGCCCGAGGGCGCCCAGGGTCAGGAACCAGACCATCATGATGGGCCCGAAGACCATTCCCACCCGGGTGGTCCCCTTCTTTTGGAAAAAGAAGAGGCACAGCAGGACGACGGTGGTGATAGGCAGGATGTAGGGCTTGAACAGGGGGGTCTCGACCTCGAGTCCTTCGATGGCGCTGAGGACCGATATGGCCGGGGTGATGACCCCGTCGCCGTAGATGAGCGCCGCCCCGAACAGTCCCAGGAATGCGACCACCTTGTAGCGCTTCTTCTCACGGTCCTCATGCCGCAAAAGCGACATGAGGGCCAGGATGCCGCCTTCCCCGCGGTTGTCCGCGCGCAGGATATAAAGGAGGTACTTGATCGAGACGACGATGACCAGGGACCAGAAGATGAGGGAGAGTACCCCGTAGACGTTCGCTTGGCTGGCCGGGATGCCGTGCACGCCGTTGAAGCACTCGCGCAGGGCGTAGAGGGGGCTTGTCCCGATGTCCCCGTAGACCACTCCCAGGGCGGTGAGGCAGAGCAGTGCCATTCTGGAGCGGGGCGCTTCCGGGGACGTGTTCTGGGCTGGCGTCTCCGGGCCCGGAGACTTGCTCTCGGCTTCGCTCATCGAGGAATCCGGATTCTAGCAAGTATTGACCTGGAATTGAGTGGCGCGGGTTGCAATATGGGGGTATAATACAGTTGGCAATATGACTATCAGGTGGTTCCGTTGCTGCTCCGCCTTGCTCATGGCTTCAGCCATGGCGTGGACCAGCGCGCGCCTGTGCCTGATGCCCGCGTCCGTCTGCGGCCAGAAGTCCTCCGCATCGTGCCACCACCATGGCGCTCCCGCGCAACCCTGCTGCGGTGGGGTGCATCTGGTGGCTTCGATCGGCGCCCCGGCCGACATCCTGAAAGCGGGCCGACCGATCGTTTCGGTACTCCTTCCGGTCGCCGTCCCGGAGCTCCGTCCGGCGCCGTTCATGACCCGGGTCGCTCCCGGTCCGTCCCCCGGGAGTACGGGTTCCCTGCCTTCCCCGCAGTTCCTCAGCCGCGCTCCTCCCCTGTCCTGACGCGTTCCTCCAGGATCAGTCTCTTACCGCCTGCGACCTGATCTTCAGGTGCGACCGGTGGAGGATATTAAGGAATAAGAACAGTCGGGAGGGTATATGTCCAAGTCAGTGAAATGGCTCGGTACGGCCGCATTTCTCATCGGCGCGGGTTGGCTGTCGCCGTCGGCCGGTCTGCGCGCACAGCATGAGGGGCATGGAGGGCATGGCGGGATGATGTCTCCGGGTCCCGTCGTGGATGACAGCCAGAGCGCGGCGAAGGAGCGCCGGCGCAAGCTGGAACGATTGCAGGAGAAGATCGACAAGTTGGAGGTGGCTCTGGAATCGCCGAACCTCTCCGCGAGTCAGCAAACAGGTCTGAAAAAGAAGCTGGACAAGTTGTATCAGGAGAAAGACCGGCTGCTGGGCGGGACGGGGGCCGGCCGGCCGGGGAAGGAGGTTTATGCCTGCTCGATGCGGGACTATTCGGGCCCGAAGACCCCCGACGGCCGCTGCCCCAAGTGCGGCATGACCCTGCGATTGCAGCCGCAGGCCAAGGCGCAGGCCGGGGCGGGCGCGAAAGCCGCGCAGCCGGCGGCCAAGGGCGCGGCGGCGCAGGAGGGGGTCTACGTGTGCCCGATGGGCGATTACTCGGGGCCGAGGACCAAGGATGGCCGCTGCCCGAAATGCGGGATGAATCTTCAGAAGAAATGAGCCATGGGCATGTCGGTCGCAGCCCCATGCGGACGATCCCGAAAATGCGCATCGGCCGCGTGAAAGCGATAGGAGGGATTTATGGAATGGGATGAGCGGCATCGGCGGCTCCTGCTCGCGGCCTGTATGCTGGCGGGGGTAATCACCTTCTCCGGATGCCCGGATTGGCAGACGATCCCGGATGCGCGCGACCCGGAGTATTCCGGCCGCAGCCATCACTAGGGCGCGATGATCAATCGCGCCCTGGTGGTCGACGACGACGAATCGGTGGCCCTGCTGATGGCGCGTTGTCTGGAGCGGCTGGGTTGGACCGCGGATGTCGCGCATGCGAAAGAATCGGCGCTTGCGCTGTTCCAGTCTGGGGGGCATGGATTAGTCATCTGCGACATCAACCTCGGGAGGGCGGACGGCATCTCCGTCGCGCGGAGGATCCGGGAAATGGCGCCGGCCGTCAGGATCGTGATGTCGTCCGCTCTCCCGGACAACCTTGAGCGCGCCAGGGCTGAAGGTTTCCTTCTTTGTCTTGGGAAGCCCTTCCGCCCGGAACAGTTCCAGGCGGTGATCGAATGTGGTCAGTGAGCTCGAATATGTCGCCGGAATGGACATCCTCTCACGAAATGATGAATGATAACTATATGCCTCCTAATCATATTCCAGGTCTGGATCGTGGGCGGCGGCTCCATGGGAAGCGAGCGGCCAACGAAGGCGTCAATGCCCTGCTTTTGACGCTGCTCCTCACGACTATGGCGCAGTCGCAGCAGCCAGAGACTATATCCACCGGCACGCTCAGTCTCCAGCAGGTCTTGGCGGCGGTCCGGCGTGATAATCCCGAAGCGCTCGCCGCCCGCAGGCGCTGGGAGGCCTCCCGGGCGCGCATCGTGCAGTCCGCGACCCCGGCTCAGCCCCGCCTGGGCGTCGAAGGCATGTACGCGGCTTCCCTGTCGAGAGCCGTGACCGAGCCGGAAGAGAAAACGGTCACTATAACGCAGGAACTCCCGTTCCCGACGGTTCTGCATCTGCGCCATGGGCTCGCGGCCAAGGACGCCGCCATGCTGGAGCAGTCCTACCGCGCCAAACTCCTCGAAGTGGGCGCCAGGGCGCGGACCGCCTATGCGATGCTCTTCCTGGCTGGGAAGGGGATCTCGATCTACGATGAGAGCATCGGGATCATGCGGCGATTCTCCAGGGTGGCGGAGTCCAAGATTTCCGCCGGTCGCGGCGCTCAGTCCGATGCCTTGAAAGCCCAGGTCGAACTGACCCGGATGCTCAATATGCGCGTAACGATGGAGCAGGAGGTCGAGACCTCCGGGGCGATGCTCAACGCGCTCCTGGGCCGGGAGGCTCGCGCCGCTCTGGGAGTGCCGCAGGAGCCGGCTCCAGCGGCGGCTCTTTTAGACGGTGACGCGCTGGAAGCCGCGGCCGTGTCCGACCGGCCGGAGCTCCGTGAGGCGCTGTTGGCCGCGGAGCGGGCGGAAGGGTCGCTGTCGCTGGCTCGTTCGGAATACCTGCCCGAACTGATGTTCCAGGGGCGCCGACGCAGCGATCCGATGCGGGGGAAGACTTATGATGCGATGGTCGGCCTGAGCTTCCCGTTGTGGTTCTGGAAGCCGGCCGCCATGGTGCGGGAAGCGCGGGCGGAACGGGACATGGCTCAGGCGGAAGCCAGCGCGGCGCGGCTCTCCACACAGGCTGAACTCAGGGCGGCCAGGAGCCGGGCTCGGACCGCCCAGCGCCTGCTGGAGGCGTACCGGACCACGCTCCTGCCGCAGGCGGAGGAGTCCCTCAAGGTCGCTGAATCGGCGTATCAGTCGGACCGGGCCGGTTTCCTCGATCTGTTGGACGCGGAGAGGTCCTTGTTGGCCTTCAGGCTGGAGTACTATCAGACCATGGCCGAGTATGAGACGCGCCTGGCGGAACTGCAGCGCATCGTCGGCAGGGAGTTGTGACATGAACAAGAACCGCTATCTCTTGCTGGCATTCGCGGCTGCCGTCCTGGCGGTCGGAGGGGTGCTCGTATACCGTGCCCGACACGAAGGCCCGTCGGGACCTGTCGCGCATGCGTCCCAGTACTATTGCCCGATGCATCCGACCTATGTCTCCGACCGGCCGGGGGACTGTCCCATCTGCAATATGAAGCTCATCCCGATGGAGGAGCCCGCGGCCGCGGGCACGGCCTTGGCGGAGGGGAAGGGGAAGCTCTGCATCCTGCACAAGTGCAAGATGAAGGACTGCGTCATGGAACTGCCGCACCAGGCGGGGGAGACGGTGACCTGCCCCGTGTGCGGGACCAAGGTGTTCGATGTGGCCGCGGACGCCACGCCCCTCTATTACCGTCATCCCATGCGGCCCGAGGTGACCTCGCCCGAGGCCAGGAAGGACGAGATGGGGATGGATTACATCCCGGTCTACGCCGAGGAGCAGGCCGGGGTCCCGGTCGCAGGGCAGGCCGCCCTGGTCCTCAGCGAGGAGCGGCGCCAGATGATCGGCATGAAGTCGGAGCCGATCCAGCGGCGCGGCCTCGCGATCACGGTCCGCGCCAGCGGCAAGGTGGCCTATGATCCGGACCTCTACAATACCCTCTCGGAGTATCAGGAGGCGGTCCGGGCGCGCGAGAAGGTGAAGGGCTCCCCCTATCCGGACGCCCTGGAGCGGGCGGATGCCCTGGTCCGGGCCTCGACGCTGCGCCTGCGCCAGATGGGCCTGACCGACGCCCAGATCTCGGCCAGCGCCAAGGAAGCTTCCCCGACGAATCTCCTGATCGGCGGCGGCGGGGGCTCGGTCTGGGTCTACGCGCAGATCTACGAGTACGAGATCGGCTTGGTCAGGGCGGGTCAGAGCGCGGAGATAACGACTCCGGCGTATCCCGGCAAGGTCTTCCGGGGGACGGTCCGGAGCGTGGATCCCAACCTCTCGGCGGAGACGCGTTCGCTCAAGGTGCGCATCGAGGTCCCGGACCCCCAGGGACTGTTCAAGCTGGAGATGTATGTCGAGGCCGCCATCCGCTCGGACCTGGGACGCAAGCTGGCCCTGCCCGAGTCGGCCTTGCTCGACACCGGCGAGCGCAAACTCGCCTTCGTGGACCTGGGGGAAGGGCGCATCGAGCCCCGCGAACTGCGCGTGGGGCAGAAGGCCGAGGGCTACTACGAACTACTCTCCGGAGCGGCCGAAGGCGAAAAGGTGGTCACGACGGCGAACTTCCTCATAGATTCCGAATCCAAGCTGAAGGCGGCTCTGTCGGGCGGGGTGAGGCGGCAGTCCTCCGCACCGGGACACAAGCATTGAGGATGACCCCATGATCGAGAAACTCATCGCCTGGTCCGCCCGGAACAAGTTCATCGTCCTCATCCTGACCGGCGCGGCCATGGCCGGAGCGTATTACTGCATCCGGAACTCCCGTCTGGACGCCATCCCGGACCTTTCCGACACCCAGGTCATCATCTATTCGCGCTGGGACCGCTCGCCGGACGTGATCGAGGACCAGGTGACCTACCCCATCGTCACGGCCCTGCTCGGCGCTCCCAAGGTCAAGGCCATCCGCGGCTTCTCGGATTTCGGCTATTCCTACGTCTACGTGGTCTTCCAGGACGGTACGGACGTATATTGGGCCCGCAGCCGCGTGCTCGAGTACCTCAGCAAGATCCAATCCCAGCTCCCGGAGGGAGTGCGCACGGAACTGGGGCCCGACGCCACCGGGGTGGGCTGGGTCTATCAGTACGCCCTGGTGGATAAGAGCGGCCGGCACAGCCTGGCCGACCTGCGGAGTTTCCAGGACTGGTATCTGCGCTATTACCTGCAATCGGTGCCGGGAGTGGCCGAGGTCGCCTCTATCGGAGGCTTCCAGAAGCAGTATCAGGTGAGCGTGAACCCCAACGCGCTGGTGGCGTACGGCGTCCCGCTCATGAAGGTCGTGGAGGCCATCCGGGACGGCAACAACGACGTGGGCGGCCGCCTGGTCGAGTTCTCGGGAAAGGAATACATGGTCCGCGGCCGCGGCTACGCGAGATCGCCGGCGGATATCGAGAACATCGTAGTGGGAGGGGGGAAAGGAGGCACGCCCATCCTGGTCAAGAGCGTGGCGCGGGTCGCGCTCGGCCCGGATATCCGCCGCGGCATCGCGGACCTGGACGGGGAAGGCGACGCGGTGGGCGGGATCGTGGTTATGCGCTACGGGGAGAACGCGCTCAACGTCATCTCCCGAGTCAAGGCCAAGCTCGCGGAGATCGAGTCCGCTTTCCCCGAGGGGGTCGAGTTGGTCACGACCTACGACCGTTCGGATCTGATCCATCGCGCTATCGACACGCTCAAAGAAGAGCTGATCCTGGAGCTCATCATCGTCAGCCTCGTCATCCTCGTGTTCCTCTGGCACATCCCGACGGCCATCATCCCCATCGTCACCATCCCCGTGTCGGTGTTTTTGACCTTCATCCCGATGTACTTCATGGGCCTGACCTCCAACATCATGTCCATCTCGGGCATCGCCATCTCCATCGGGATCCTGGTGGATGGCGCCATCGTGGAGGTGGAGAACGCCTACAAGAAGCTGCAGCTGTGGATCGAGGGCGGCCGCCAGGGCGATTTCCATGAGATACGGCTCAAGGCCCTGCAGGAGGTCGGACCCGCGGTGTTCTTCTCGCTGCTCGTCATCGCGGTGGCCTTCATGCCCATCTTCACCTTGGTGGACCAGGAGGGCCGTCTGTTCAAGCCCCTGGCCTACACCAAGAACCTGGCCATGGCCATCGCCGCGGTATTGGCCGTGACCTTCGATCCCGCCGTGCGCATGCTCTTCTCCCGCATGGACTTCTTTACGTTCAAGCCGGGTTGGCTCTGCTGGCTGACCAACCAGGTCGCGGTCGGGAACTACTACCCCGAGGAGAAGCACCCCGTGAGCCGTCTCCTCTTCAAGCTGTATGAGCCCGCCTGCCGCTTCGTCCTGCGCCATCCCTACAAGACCATCGGCGCGGCGGCCCTGCTGGTCCTGACCACCATCCCGGTCTACCTGCGTCTGGGGTCGGAGTTCATGCCGCCCCTCAACGAGGGGACCATCCTGTATATGCCCACGACCCTGCCCGGGTTGTCGGTCACGGAGGCGCAGAAACTGCTCCAGGCTCAGGACGTCATCCTCAAGAGCTTCCCCGAGGTCGAGCGCGTGTTCGGCAAGGCCGGCCGGGCCGAGACCTCGACCGACCCCGCTCCCTTCTCGATGATGGAGACCACGGTCATCCTGAAGCCGCACGAGCAGTGGCGCCGGAAGGACCGCTGGTATTCCCGCTTCCCCGAGCTCCTGCAGAAGCCTCTGCGCCACATCTGGTACGACCGCATCTCCTGGGACGAACTGGTGGCGGAGATCGATTCCCAGATGCGTTTCCCGGGCCTGACCAACGCCTGGACCATGCCCATCAAGGCCCGCATCGACATGCTCACGACCGGGGTGCGCACGCCCATCGGCATCAAGATATTCGGAGCGGACCTGGCTGAGATCGAACGCATCGGCACGGAGATGGAAGGCGTGCTGCGCGACGTCCCCGGTACGCGCAGCGTCTACGCGGAGCGCACCGCGGGCGGGTATTTCGTCGATTTCACGCTCAAGCGCGACCAGTTGGCGCGCTACGGCTTGACCATCAAGGAAGCCAACATGGCCATCATGACGGCCATCGGCGGCGAACCCATCACCACCACCGTGGAAGGGCGCGAACGCTACACGGTGAGCGTGCGCTACGCGCGGGAGATGCGCGACGATCTGGACAAGCTCAAGCGCGTCCTGGTGCCGACCATGAGCGGGGCCAACATCCCGCTGGCCGAGCTCGCGGACATCGGCCTCAAGCTCGGTCCGGCCATGATCCGCAACGAGAACGGCCTTTTGGCCGGCTACGTCTACGTGGACGTGGCCGGCCGCGACATCGGGGGGTACGTGGAGGAGGCGAAGAAGCAGGTCGCCTCGGCCCTGAGCCTGCCCGCGGGCTACGCGCTGCAGTGGAGCGGGCAGTACGAGAACATGGCGCGGGTCAAGGAGCGCCTCAAGATCGTCATCCCGCTGACCCTCTTCATCATCCTGTTCCTGCTCCACATGAACACGGGTTCCTGGCCCAAGACCGGCATCGTGATGCTGGCCGTGCCGTTCTCGCTCATCGGGGCGGTATGGTTCCTGTATCTGCTCGATTACAACGTCTCCATCGCGGTCTGGGTGGGGATGATCGCGCTGATGGGCCTCGACGCGGAGACGGGGGTGTTCATGCTGCTCTACCTGGATATGGCCTACTACGACATGGTCCGCCAGGGCCGCATGCGCAGCGAGGCGGAACTCGAAGAGGCGGTGCTGCACGGCGCGGTGAAGAGGGTGCGGCCCAAGCTGATGACCGTGGCCTGCGCCTTCATGGGGCTCTTGCCCATCATGTGGTCCCTGGGGACCGGGGCGGACCTCATGAAGCGCATCGCCGCGCCCATGATCGGGGGACTGTTCTCTAGTTTCCTCCTGGAACTCCTGGTGTACCCCCCCGTTTTCTATCTTTGGAAGTGGCATCATGAGATGAAGAAGGGAGCGGTGGACGTAGGCAAGCTGCCGATACCGGAACTGCATGCCCACTAAGGAGGACTGCGATATGAAGAAAGGAATGGTTTGGATCCTCGGCATCGCGGCCGGCGCGCTCCTCCCGTTCGCCGTCTTGGAAACGCCGACGCTGGCCCACAAGGGCGAGTCCCATCCCGCGGGCGCGGACGCCCCGGCTTCGACCGGCGCCCAGGCGCTCGCCGGGATCAACGCGGCGTATCTGCGGCAGGTGAAGCCCATCTTCTACGCCAAGTGCTTCGATTGTCATGGGAGCGGCAAGCCCCTGCCTTGGTACGCCGGCATCCCCGGGGCCAAGCAGCTCATCGAGTCCGATATCCGGGGAGCCAAGCGCCATCTGGATATGAGCCGGGATTTCCCCTTCGGCGTGCAGCATACCCCGCTGGAGCAGTTCAACGGGATCGCGGCAGTGCTGAAGGACGGCTCCATGCCTCCCTGGCTCTACCGCATCGCGCATCGCGGCTCGGCCTTGACGCCGCAGGAGGTCTCGACCATCCAGGCTTGGATCGACGAAAGCAGGAAATCCCTTCAGGGGCCGGGGAAGTGAGGGGGAGGAGGCGATGAAGATGACGATGAAGATGCGGGTTCTGTCGGCGGCGTTCGTAGCGGGAGGTGCGGCTGTGTTCTTCACCGGACCCATGCGGGCTTCGGATGCTCCGGGACATGAGGGGCGACATGGGTCGTCCATGCCTGCCGGCAAGATGGAGATGCCGTGCCCGGCCGACGTGGAGGGCGCCCAGGTCAAGGTGGACAAGACGAAGGACGGGGTGGTGATCACCATCACGGCCAAGGATCCCGAGGCCGTGAAGATGATCCAGATCGCGGCGGCGCACATGGGCCTGGGCCGCGGCAAGGCGGGCTGCGTGCATTGCGGCCAAAAAGCCGCTCCAGGGTCTCAGGAGTCCAAGGTCTATGTCTGCTCCATGGGCTGCTACAAGGGGCCCAACACCAAGGACGGCCGCTGTCCCAAGTGCGGGATGAACCTGGAGCCCGCCAAGTAGGATGGCCCGTCGGGCGGGGCGGAGAGCCCTAAGTCTCTCCTGCGGACTCGTCTTGGGTCTGTTCCTGTTCGACGTCCTCGCGGGGACGGCGGGATGTCATGATTCCCAGGATGCCTGCGCGCCCGTCTGCGGCGCATGCTCCTGCGGAACCCGCCTTCCGCCCCAGGACCCCGCTTCGGCCCCCGTAGATCTGCGGCTGACGGCCTGCGTCCCCCGCGAGGATCCGGTCTACGTCCTCCTGCTGCCGCGATCCATCTTCCACCCGCCTCGCCTGGCCGTCTGACCATCCTCGCCGGCGGTCGTCCCCGCCGGCGCCGCAGTTCGCCGCCCGCCGGCCCCGCAGTCCAGGCGCCAGCGGATCCGGTCTCCGGATCGTTTCCCGTGGGAGGTCCCATGTCCAGTATCCTCAGCCGCCTGTGGTTCGGGGGGCTCGTCCTCTCTCTCCACTCCGCGACACTCTGCTATGCTCAGGCCCCGCTGGCACGGTCCGCCGGCGACAAGTACGCCCTGGCCGACCTCGTCGGGCTGGCGCTGCAGCACACCCGGCTGCTCGGCGCCCAGGACGCCCGCATCGACGAGAACCGCCTGGCCGCCTCCCAAGCCCGGATATGGCCGGGCTCTTCCTTGGATCTCGCCGTGGGACGCAGGAGCGAGGCCGCGGTCAGCGGGCCGCGCTATGAACTGAGCTGGGTCCAGCCCTTGCCGCTGCTGGGCAAGCCGGGCCTGCGCGGCGGCCTGCTGGAGCTGGAGGCCCAGTCCTGGCAGGTCCGGGGCGCGGCGACCCGGCTCGCCGTGACGCTCGACGTCGTGCAGCTGGCCTACGAGTACGCCGTCAGCCGGCGGAAAGCCGGCTTCATCGAGAAGCGCCAGAAGCGCTTCGAACTGATCCGGGAATATCTCGCCGGCCGGGTGTTCCCGACCCCGCAGCGCCGGGCGGAGAGCCGCATCGTGAGCATCAGGGCGCTGGGCCTCGTCTCCGAGGCGATCGGAAGCCAGGCGGGTTTCCAGGCCTCCATCGAGAGGCTGCGGGTGTATGTGCCCTTGGGTCCCAGGGGCTATCCCGAGATCGACGTCCCTTGGTTCTGGGGAGAGAAACCCATCGCTGGGCAGGAGTGGCTGGCCCAAGCCCTGGAAAACAACCCCGACCTGCGCGTGCAGAGGCTGGCCGTGCGCGGCGCGGAACTGGAGAAGACGCTCGCGGCCCGGGATGGCCTGCCGGACCCGTCGCTGGCGGTTTCCTACGAGGAAAGCGGGGGAGTCGAGACCGAGAGGAACTTCGGCCTGGGGCTGAGCCTGGCCCTTCCCTCCTGGAACCGCAACCGCGACGGCATCAAGAGCGCGGAGGCCGGGAGACTCGCCGGCGAACGGCTGCTCGGCTTCGAGGAGCAGAAGCTCCGGGCGGAGCTGCCGCGGCTCATCCTGGAATGCGAGGCGGCGCGCCGGGTGGTCCAGGGCTATCCGCAGGACCTCCTTTCGGAACTCGAGGTCCAGCTCCAGGAAGCGGAGGAGGGGTTCCGTAAAGGCCAGGTCGACCTCTTGACCTTCCTGGAACTGGACGGCGCGGCTTCCGAGATCTTCGACCGCGTGCTGGACGCCCAGCGGGAATATGCCGGCCGGATCGCCGGGCTCCTGGCCGCGGCCGGCGAGCCGGACGCGCTGGCCCGGTTCGGATCGTTCTAGGAGGATGCCATGACACACATCTTGGAGTGGGCGTTCAAGAACCGGGTCGCGGTCGTGCTCTTCTTCGCCCTGGGCGCCGGCGCGGGCCTCTACTCCCTCGCGCATATCCCGATCGACGCGGTCCCGGACATCACCCCCGTACAGGTGGTGGTCAACACCAAGACCGGAGCCCTGGATCCGGAGCAGATCGAGACGTTGGTGTCCTTCCCCATCGAGACGGATATGAGCGGCATCGCCCATGTCAAGGAGGTCCGGTCCTTGTCGAAATACGGCCTCTCGCAGACGGTCATGCTCTTCGAGGACGGCACCGACATCTACTGGGCGCGCCAGCAGGTGGCGGAGAGGCTCCAGGGCGTGCGCGGCGGACTGCCTCAGGGTCTTTCCCCGGAGCTCGCCCCCATCACCACGGGCCTGGGCGAGGTGCTCATGTACGCCGTCGCGGCCAAGCCCGGCACGGCCCTGGCCGCCAGACCCGAGAAGGAGCGGCTCCGCTACCTGCGCACCATCCAGGATTTCGTGATCGTGCCGTACCTCAAGCGGTCGGTCAAGAACGTGGCCGACGTGGACTCGACCGGAGGCTACCAGAAGGAGATCCACATCGAGTTCCACCCGGAGAAGCTGGACCGGCTCGGTCTCTCCATCGAGCAGCTCTTGGAGCGTCTGGAGGGGCTCGGGGAGAGCATCGGCGGCGGTTACATCCAGCCCCAGGGCAGGCAGGTGATCGTGCGGACGTCGGGACGCCTGAAGAGCCTGGATGAGATCCGCGTCATCCCCATAAAACTGGACGTCCGGGGCAAGCCCGTCCCTCTTTCCGCGGTGGCGGACGTGCACGAGGGCTACTCCCAACGGACCGGAGGCGCCACCTACGACGGCGAAGAGACGGTGCTCGGGACGGTGCTCATGCTCAGCGGCGCCAACTCCCGGCGGACGGCTCTGGACTCGGAGCAGGCGCTCCGGGACGCGCCGCTGCCTCCCGAGGTCGAAGCCAAGCTCCTCTACAGCCGCAGCTTCCTGGTCAACGCGACTCTGAGGACCGTGGCGAAGAACCTGGCCGAGGGAGCCGCGCTGGTGGTGGCGGTGCTCCTGCTCATCCTGGGCAACGTCCGCGCGGCGCTTTTCGTCTCGCTGGCGATACCGCTCTCCATGCTCTTCGCGGCCTCCGGGATGCGGTGGCTGGGCGTCTCGGCCAGTCTCATGAGCCTGGGAGCCATCGATTTCGGGCTCCTCGTGGACGGGGCGGTCGTGATGATCGAGAACGCCTTGCGGCGTCTCGAGGCGCGCCGGGGAGAGGAGATGAAGCCCCAGGACCGGCTGCTCCTGTTCCGGGAGGCCGCCGCGGAGGTGGTCCAGCCGATCACCTTGGGCCTCCTGATCATCATGCTCGTCTACGTGCCTATCCTGTCGTTGGAGGGGATCGAGGGGAAGCTCTACCACCCGATGGTGGTCACCGTGCTCATGGCCATGGGCGCGTCCCTGCTCGTGGCGGTCCTGCTGATGCCCGTCCTCGCCTTTCTCTTTCTGCGGGCCCCGAAAGGCGGCGGACAGGGGGAGATGCTGGTCTACCGGGCGCTGCAGAAGACCTATCGGCCGCTGCTGGACGCCTGCCTCCGGCGTCCCATCCTGGCCCTGGCCCCGGCGGGGCTCTTGTTCATCGGAGCCCTGTTCGTCTACCAGCGCCTGGGAGCGGACTTCATGCCGCCCTTGGACGAGGGTGACATGGTGATCAACCTCACCCGCTCCTCGGACATCGGGGTAGACGCCTCGCTCCAGTCGCAGAGGCGGAGCGAACGGGTCATCGCCGGGTTCCCGGAGGTCGAGCGCGTATTCTCCCGGTTGGGAACGGCCGAGTCGGCGACGGACGCCATGGGCGTCCACCTGGCGGATACCTTCGTCATCCTTAAGAAGGACCCGTCCCTGTGGCCGGTCCTGGGCCAGGGCCGCCGGCGCACCAAGGCGGAGCTTTACGAGGCCATCAAGGAGGAACTGGAGAAGGCCGAGCCGGGTCAGGAGATCAGCGAGAGCCAGCCCATCGAGATGCGCTTCATGGAGATACTGGAAGGCAGCCGCGCGGACGTGACGCTGCGCCTCTACGGCAAGGAGCTTCCGGTGCTCATGGAGCTCATGGAGCGGGCGATCGCGGTGCTGGAAAAGATCCCGGGGACCGAGGAGGCGGAGATGGACGCCTTGACCGCTCTGCGCAAGAGCCCGGTCCTGAGCGCCAGACCCGACTACGCGGCCATCGCCCGCTACGGCCTGGACCTGCAGCGGGTCAACCGCCTGCTCGAAACCGCCATGGCGGGCAAGGAAGTCGGGAGCTTCTACGAGGCCCAATGGCGGTTCCCCATCGTGCTGCGGGTCTCGGAGAGCCACCGCGAGGAACTCGCGACGATCCGGTCGCTCCCGGTGGGGATGGACGGGGGCACGATCCCACTGCACGAGGTGGCCGACTTCGAGGAAAAAGACGAGGTCACCACCATCGCCCACGACGGCTCCCAGCGCTGCGCGGCGGTGGCCGTGTTCCTGTCGGGCCGGGACATCGCGGGCTACGTCAAGGAGGCCAGGGAAGCCATCGCCCGGGAGCTCCAACTGCCGGAAGGCTATGAGATCCGTTGGGGCGGGCAGTTCAAGAATCTGGAGCGCGCTCGGGCCAGGCTGGTCTTGATCGTTCCGGCCGTGTTCTTGGGCATCCTGCTCATCCTCTGGCGCGCCTTCGGCAGCCTGCGGCAGGCGCTGCTGGTCTACACGGCCATCCCGCTGGCCCTGACCGGAGGGGTGTTCGCGCTGGCCTTGCGCGGGATCCCCCTGAGCGTTTCGGCCTCGGTGGGCTTCATCGCGCTCATGGGCATCGCCATCTTGAACGGCATGGTGCTCGTGACCTTCTTCAATCAGCTGCGGGCCGAGGGCCTGGGCCCCGGCGCGGCGGCCCGGGAAGGGGCGCTGGTCCGGTTGCGGCCCGTGGCCATGACCGCTCTCGTGGCGAGCCTGGGGTTCATCCCCATGGCGCTCAACACCGGGATCGGGGCGGAGGTGCAGAGGCCGCTCGCCACCGTGGTCATCGGGGGCCTCGCCACCGCGACCTTGTTGACCTTGGTCGTGCTTCCGGCCCTCTATAAGTGGGCCGGCGAGCGCTGGAGGGATTAGCCGATGCGCTGGAAATGTGCTACGTTGGCTCCATGGAAAAGTCGGCGGCTCCTGCGCCGGGACCCTCCGAGGCCGACCGGCTGTTCACGATCGGGGAGGTCGCGAAGCTGCTGAAGGTCTGTCCCGCGACCTTGCGGATCTGGGAGCGCAAGGGCCTGATCCAGGCGCGGCGTCTGGGCAAGAACCGGCTGTATTTCGCCGGCGACATCGATCGGCTCAGGACGATCAAGGAGCTGATCCGCAAGAGCGGGCTCAACATCGAAGGCGTCAAGGCGCTGCTCAACGTCCCGAAATGCTGGGACGTGAAGAACTGCTCTCCGCGGATGAGGAACTCCTGCGCTTACTACGCGGCGTACGGCGGGCCCCCCCGGACTGTGCCCGGGCCCAGTCGCCCAGAAGTTTCGGGCTAGGCGTCATCCCGGCGCCAGCCGGCAGCCAGCGTGTGGAACGGATTCAAGAATCCTGTTCTGGCGCCTGGACCCCGGCTTTCTCCGGGGTGACCAATGTGATTGGACTTATGACTCACTGCACTAGCCGATAGTCCCCGGGGCCTGGGGAAGGTGGAGCCTGCAGGCGAACGGGTCCGGGGCGAAATAGCTGCCGGCCAGGAGCTTGGCGCGCGCCCGGCAGCCGCCCCGGCATGCGGCGAAGGCCGCGCAGGACCCGCAGGTCCGCAATCTGCCCCAATCGAAGCGGCTGGTGATCGCAGCGGCCGACCCCGCGCGGTGTATCTCCGCGAGTGACGACCGGCGCAGATCGCCCATGGGCTCTTTCAGGTTCTGGAAATAATGGCAGGCGTAGACCTTGCCGTCGGCCCCGATGAAGCATTGCTCTATCCCAGCCGTACAGGAGAATCTGCCGGAGCCGGTCTTCTGCGCGGGCTGGTCCATGGACTCCTCGGCGAGCCTTCCGTCGCGGCGCAGGAGCCGCAAGGTGCCGTCGGAGATCCCCAGGTCCGGCGAGCCGGCCGCAGCCTTCCCGATGGGCAGGACCGCGGAGAAACGGACCCCCGCCGCCCCCAGTTCCTCGAGGCAGAACCTCTTGAAATCACCAGCCAGGGCAGCGGTGCGCTCCTGGACCATCGCCGTGACGAAGACCGCGAGCTTCCGCTCGGCCAGGAGACGGATCCCCGCCGTCGTCTTCTCGAAGGCGCCCGCGCCGCGGATGGAGTCGTGGGACTCCTGGAAGAAGTCCAGGCTGACGATAAGCTTGGCCACCCGGGATTCCGCCAGGAAACCGGCGATCTCCGGTGTGACCAGGGTGGCATTGGTCATGATCACCACCCGGAGACCCCGCGCGCGGGACTGCGTCACGGCCTCGCGGAAAAGCGGGTTGAGCAGGGGCTCTCCGCCGTTGAGGATCAGGCTCACGGGCTCCAGCTCCTCGACGCCCTGAAGGACCCGGTCGAGGGTCTCCCGGTTCATCATTCGCTGGGAGAGGTCGGCGAAGCAGTGGCTGCAGCTCAGGTTGCAGGAGCCCGAGATCTCGAGTTCCAGCGATTCCAGGGCGCTCCGTTCCCGGACGAGCAGTTCGCGCCGCCCCGCCGGATCGGAGTCCGCGCAGACGATCCCCTGACGGCCCAGTTTGTCGTGGATGAGCCTTTCCTCGCCGGACATCTCCCGGACGCTGCCGCGCGACAGCATGTCCCGGAGCCGGGCGAGGGCCGCGTCATCCATGCTTACCTGATAGGAACTCACCGCATGGCGCAGCCGGAGCCCTTTCGGGGTGCGCTTGATGAGGCAGTCTTTGATGCGCATGGCGGGCCGTCAGCCGGGGTCGACGAAGATCCGCATCCGGCCTCCGCAGACATCGCCGTCGCGCTCACCGGGGCCCTGGGTCAGGTCGACTGCGACGAGGCCGGGGCCCTGGCCGGACGCGAGCATGCGGAGGGCGGCGCTGCGCACGACCGCTTCGCCGCAGCCGCCTCCGATGGTCCCGAACGTCGCGCCGTCCCCGCAGAGGAGCATCTTGGCGCCCACGTCCCTGGGCGTTGAGCCGGCGGCCTCCACCACGGTCGCCAGACAGACCCGGAGGCCGTCCCGGCGGAGCTGGAGGAGCCTTCGCGCCAGGGCGAGGTCGGTCACGGCGCCTCCGCCCGGCTCCGGCCCCTCAGGCTGAAGGCGTGGGCCGCTCCCAGGCGGCGGACGCACACGAGCTCCGCGGCGATGGCCAGCGCGATCTCCTCGGGCGACTCGGCCCCGATGTCGAGGCCGATGGGGCCGTAGAGTCTGTGGCGCAGCGCGTCCGCGGGGAACCCCCTGCGCGCCAGCTCCTCTTTGATGAAGGCCAGGCGCCGACGGCTGCCGATCTGGCCGACGTAGTCGGTGGTCCAGTGCAAGACCTCCCCCAGGCAATCCAGATCGTGCGCATGGCCGCGGGTGATGACCACGATATGGCGGAACAGCCTCGGAGCGAGGGCGTGCAGCGCCGGGATGAAGTCCTCGGCCACGACATCGGCGTCGGGGAACCGCGCGGCCGACGCGTACTCGGGTCGGTCGTCCAGGACCGTGACCCGGAACCCCGCATCGGCCGCGTACCGGGAGAGGGGCAGCGCGATGTGGCCGGCGCCGCAGATCAGCAGGCGCGCGGGGGGGCGCTGGACTTCCAGAAAGACTTCCACTCCCTCCGGCAAGGCGATGATCCGCGGCCGGCCCTCGTCCAGGGCGCGGTCTGCCTGGGAACGCAGGGTCCGGGCGGGGTCGCCGAAGCCGAATTCCTCAACGCCGCCGCCGCGCAGGAAGATCGCCTTGGACCCCGCGGGCATACCGGGCTTATCCGAGCGGATGACCGTGGCGACGCAGAAGACGTCGTCGCCCTCCAGCAATGCGACGAACCTCTCCAGGAAATCCGGACCGCGGTCGTGGGGCTGCGCCATGAGGTCGCTAGGACTGCCCGCCGATAGTGAAAGAAGACCCCCCGCATGCGCGCCCGGGTCTGTGGGCCGGGTGCGGCATGCGGGGGGTGACCATCGTGGTCCGCCGACTCAGTTCCCGCAACCCTCGCAATGGGCGTGCTCGGGGAATTCCACGACCAAGTCATTCTGTTCGACGAAGTACATTGCACCACCTCCGATTTGCGCCGGCCTCGTGCGGCAGGACGACCAGCGTTGTCGCCATTCTACTCCATGGATATATGCATGTCAATGCCATTGACATGCACCTGGCAGCCCCATTGGAGATATGGGTCTTTGGACCTGCGCCGGCCTGGGCGCAACGGCCCTTCCCGCCTGGGTCCAACGGGGCTATCCTATCGTCGCGATGCTGTTGC
>MGTY01000048.1:0-4429 GCA_001799695.1 Elusimicrobia bacterium GWA2_69_24 | reverse complement strand
TCTTTCGCCGGCGGCGGCGAGCGCCGAGCCGAGCCTCGCCGCCATGGGCTCGGAGGAGTCCGCCCGCTTCGTCCAACCCAGCGCGCCTCCGCCGGACCTCGCCCCGCTCGACGCCCTGCTCCCCGCGGCACGCGGTTTGTCCAGCTTGTCGCCTCCCGTCTCCTGTCCGTCCTGCCGCGCTCCGCCCCTCGCCTAAAGTCGGCGCCTTCGGTATCGGGTTCCGGAGCGCTCGCGCGCTCCCCCAGCAATGGCCTCGCCGGAAGAGGAGGGCTGTCATGGACCAGCATGTCAGACGTGTCGCCGCCGCATTCGCGCTATCGTTGATCGTCGTCGTCGCCCAGGGGCCGGCTTGGGGGGCGGAGAGCATCGAGTCCCTCAAGGGGTCCGAGCTGCAGGTCCCCGTCTTGGGGGAGCTGGCCGGAACGCAGGCTCCGGCCGTGCCGTTGGTCGGCGAGCCGGTGACCTACAGCGTGGGGGGACTGACCGTCTATTTCGTGGACGTGGGGCAGGGAGATGCGGAATACATCGAGCTTCCCGGGGGGAAGACCGCTCTCATCGATGGCGGGCCGCCCAACGGGAAGCTGGCCGATTTCCTGCGCCGGCGCGGAGTCGCGAAGATCGACTATCTGGTCATGACCCATCCGCATCTGGACCATTACGGAGGCCTGCCGTACGTCTTTGACAGCCTGCAGGTCGATAATTTCT
Organism: Elusimicrobia bacterium GWA2_69_24; assembly: GCA_001799695.1. Lineage (GTDB taxonomy): Bacteria > Elusimicrobiota > Elusimicrobia > UBA1565 > UBA1565 > UBA10166. The sequence continues at coordinate 3,724 of MGTY01000048.1, read as the reverse complement.
ACGACACCAAGATGGACAATGCCGGCGCTGGAGACGACGCGGTCCGGGCCAAGGCCGCGGCCGAGCCGGGGATCCTGATATCGTACCCCGCCCCGGGCGGGACCCTCGACTGGGGCGACGACATCCAGGTCAAGGTCTTGAGCAGCTGCCCCGACGAGCAATCCGCCCAAAGGGCGCGGGACGTCAACGCCTGTTCGATCGTGCTGAAGCTGACCCATGCGGGCGCCTCCATCTTGTTCATGGGGGATGCCGGAGAGAGCGTCGAAAGCGTTTTGGTCGCCCAATACGGCGACGAGCTCGCCGCCGATGCCCTCAAGGTCGGGCATCACGGCAGCGCTACGTCATCGAGCGCGGATTTCCTGGGCAAGGTCCGTCCCCGCTTGTCCTTCATCGAGGTGGGCGCCGGGAACTCCTACGGGCATCCGCGCCAGCCGACCCTGGCTCGGCTGGGGGCCGTCGGGACCGAGGTCCACCGCACGGACCAGGAGGGGACCTATATCCTCGCGGACCACCGTCCCGCTCCGATGGGTCCAGGGACCGGCATCGTCGCCTTCGACAGCGCCCAGGCGCCGATGTGGCGATAGGGGGGGCGGGGGGAGTTGGGATCGGCGCGCATTATTTTGGTATAAAGATGAGTAAGAAGACCCACTTACTCAAGTAATATGTTTTCCCTTACGACTAAATCAAAATATGGCGTGGATGCCGTCCTGGACTTGGCCCGCCACTATGGCAAGGGGCTCGTCCAGATCAAGGGAATAGCCGATCGTCACGGGATTCCGGCGCAGTACCTCGTCCAGATAATGAATCGCCTCACGCGCGCGGGGCTGGTCCGGGCTTTCCGCGGGAAACAAGGGGGATTTTCCCTCGCCCATGATCCCCGGGAGACAAGCTTCCTGGCTGTCCTGGAGGCGCTGGAAGGCCCGATGGAATTGGCCATGGGCCGTTCAGAGGAAGATGCCGTCAAGGACATGTTCGACCGCGTGGAGGCCGCCGCAAGAAAGGTCTTGGACATCCCTTTGTCGGAGGTCTTGGCCCGGCAGGATCAGCGGGCCGGCGCCTTGGCCTTCCAGATATAGCTCTTCGCCATGCCCAAGACCAGCCGGCGCACCAGCACTTTCGGCGAGTCCGTCATCCGCCGCATGACCCGGGTGGCCAACGCTCACGGGGCCATCAACCTGTCGCAGGGCTTCCCCGACTTCGATCCTCCCGAAGCGCTGCTCCAGGCGGCGGAACGGGCAGCCCGCCATGGCCCGCACCAGTACGCCGTCACCTGGGGCGCGGGCAATTTCCGCGCCGCATTGGCCCGCAAGCAGTCGCGCTTCATGGGGCTCCCGCTGGACCCCGACCAGCACCTCGTCGTCACCTGCGGCAGCACCGAGGCGATGATGGTCGCCATGATGACCGCCTGCGATCCGGGCGACAAGGTCATCGTCTTCTCGCCGTTCTATGAGAATTACGCGGCCGACGCCGTCTTGTCCGGCGCGGAGCCGATCTATGCGGAGCTCCATCCGCCGGAGTTCCGTTTCGACCCCGATGAGCTCCGCCGGGCCTTCCAGCAGAGGCCCAAGGCCATCGTCCTGTGCAACCCCGCCAATCCCTCCGGCCGGGTCTTCTCCCGGGAAGAGCTGCTGCAGATCGCCGGACTGGCCGAGGAATTCGACGCCTTCGTGATCACCGACGAGGTCTACGAACACATCGTGTATGCTCCCCAGCGGCACACGTATTTCGCTTCGTTGCCGGGGATGTTCGAGCGCACTCTCTCCTGCAGTTCGCTGTCCAAGACCTACTCGATCACCGGCTGGCGGCTCGGCTATGTGATCGCTTCCCCGGCCATCATCAATGAGGCGCGCAAGGTGCACGATTTCCTGACCGTGGGAGCGGCCGCCCCTCTGCAGGAAGCGGCGGTTGCCGCCCTGGAACTCCCCGACATCTACTATCATGATCTGCAGGCGCTCTACACTGAGAAGCGGGAGGTCTTTTTGAAGTATCTCGACGCGGCCGGCCTGAGCTACAGCAAGCCCGAAGGCGCCTACTATGTCATGGCGGATATCTCGGAGTTCGGCTGGAACGATGACGTCGCCTTCTGCGAGTGGCTGGCCCGGGACGTGGGAGTGGCCGCCGTGCCGGGCTCGAGCTTCTTCCATGAGCCGGTCCGCAATCTGATACGCTTCCACTTCGCCAAGCGCACGGAGACGCTGGTCGCCGCCGGAGAGCGCCTGCTCCGGCTGCGGGAGACGGCTCGCGGCAAGCATGATTGAGCCGGGCCGGCGGGGATGGATCGGGTGGATCCGTGGAGGTCCTCATGCAGAAGGCCGAAGCAGTGCTCGAGCTCATAGGCAATACGCCGCTCCTCAAGGTGCGCCGTCTGGACGCGGGGCGCTGCGAGCTGTTCCTGAAGCTCGAGAACCAGAATCCCGGCGGGTCCATCAAGGACCGCATCGCATTGTCCATGATCGCGGCGGCGGAGCGGGAAGGGAAGCTCCGTCCCGGCTCCACCTTGATCGAAGCCACCGCGGGCAACACCGGGCTCGGGCTGGCCCTGGTCGCGGCCCAGAAGGGCTATAAGCTGATCCTGGTCATCCCGGATAAGATGAGCCAGGAGAAGATCTCGCACCTGAGGGCCTTGGGGGCCGAGATCGTCATCACGCGCTCGGACGTGGAGAAAGGGCATCCGGAATACTATCAGGACCTCGCCGAGAAGCTCGCCCGCGGGACGCCGGACGGATTCTACGTCAACCAGTTCGCCAATCCCGCCAATCCGGCGGCTCACGAGACCGGCACGGGGCCCGAGATCTGGGAGCAGATGGAACATCGCGTGGACGCCGTGGTCTGCGGGGTGGGCTCGGCCGGCACGATCACCGGGCTCAGCCGCTTCTTCTCCCGGGTCGCCCCCGAGACCGCATTCGTCCTGGCGGACCCCGCCGGTTCCGTCCTGGCCGGCTACGTCCAGACGGGGAAGTTGGGCAAGGCCGGGTCCTGGTTCGTGGAGGGGATCGGCGAGGACTTCATCCCGCCCATCGCGGACCTCAGCCGGGTCAAGCGGGCCTACACCATCACGGACGCGGAGAGCTTCTCCACCGCCCGGGCACTGCTCCGGGAAGAAGGAGTCCTGGCCGGCTCCTCGACGGGGACCCTGGTCGCCGCCGCCCTGCGCTACTGCCGGGAGAGCGCGGCGCCCCAGCGCGTGGTCACCTTCGTCTGCGACAGCGGGAACAAGTATCTGTCCAAGATGTTCAACGACTATTGGATGGCGGATCAGGGTTTCCTCAAGAAGGAGGCTTTCGGCGATCTCCGGGACCTGGTCGGCCGTCCCCATGGCGCGGGCTCGGTGTCCTGGGTCAAGCCCGATGACGCGCTCTTGACCGCGTTTCTGAGGATGCGGCTCTACGAATACTCCCAGCTCCCGGTCATCAGCGACGGCAAGGTGGTCGGCATACTCGATGAATCGGACATCCTCGTGGCCGTCCACGAAGACCCGGCGAATTACCGCAAGGCCGTGAAGGAGCGCATGTCGCGCGAGCTCGTTTCGGTGGCGGCTTCGACCTCCGTCAAGGAACTGACCGCGATATTGGACAAGGGTTTGGCCGGACTCCTGTATCACGAGGGCAGATTCTACGGGCTCATCACCCGGGTGGACCTGCTGAACCATCTAAGGCGGACGCTTGGCTAGCGCTGCCGGCGGGCCGGATAGATACGGCCGCCAGAGACTCTATGCCCCGCTGGG
>MGTY01000047.1 GCA_001799695.1 Elusimicrobia bacterium GWA2_69_24 | reverse complement strand
TCTACTCGGCTCAAACAGGACATATTAAAAAACGCGCGACATTATTCGTCTATTCGTCGCGTACGCCGTCCAGGATCCGTCCCAGCTCCCCGACGGCATACAGCGGCAGCGAGATGAGGTCAAAGGCGACTGGAGAGAGTCCGTGGACAGGCTGCAGCCGGCTGACGACCCGCTGCCGGCTTGGCGGGTTCAAGTCGAACCGGACGGCCGCATGCGCCCGCTTATGCGCCGCGAACTGTTGCAGCGAACGCAGTGTCCCGCTGCGGCCGGCCTTGACCTCGACCGGGAATATCTCGGGGCCGCGCGCCACGACGTAGTCCACCTCCGCATTGGCGGCGCGTCCCTCCCGCAGCCAGTAAGCGAGTCGGGGCGATTCCGTGCCGGAAGCGGCATACGCGAGATGCTGCCCCACGAACTGCTCGGCCACGGCGCCTTCGTTGACGAGACGCGTGTCGTCCATCCGGCTCAACGCGAGCCAGTCCATCCCGCAGACATGGTTCATCAGCCCGACGTCCAGGAACAGCAGCTTGAAAGCCGACTCGTCGGCATCCGCGTGCAGCGGCACGCCCGAACAGGGGCTGGAGAACACGCGGTGGCAGACCCGCGCCCCGGACAGTTTCCCGATCGCCGCCTTGACGTCGCGGGACCGCTCCTCGCGCGACACGTTCACGTACTTGATCTTCCGGCCCACCAGGCGCGGTATCTGGCGGAACACCTGCTGCAGCAATGCCCGCTCGCGCGGCCCGGCGTACTTGGCGAAGTCGTCTTCGTAGGTGCTGACGATCCTCCGATGGACGGCCGCCGACTCTTCAAGCGACCCGCTTTCCACGAGGGCCTGCACAGCCTCGGGCATGCCGCCGACGAACAGGTACTGGCGTTGGCGCAGCAGCAGCCTCTGATGCGCCGACCCGGGCAACGCCGAGTCCGGACCGAGCTCGTCGAGATAGCGGACCAGGGCGGGCTCGACCGCCGTCAGGAACTCCCGGAAAGTCATCGGCCCCAGGTGATGATATTCGATCCGGCCCACGGGCATGGAGAAGCTGTGCCGGGCGAGGGTGAACTCCAGCAGAGACCCGGCCGCGACCACCGGGACTGCGGGCAGATCTTCGTGAAGATAACGGAGGGCCTGCAGTGCGCAGGGCGTGGCCTGGATCTCGTCAAGGAAGAGCAGGGATCTCGGAGTGGTGATCGAACGTCCCACCAGCGCGTCCAACTCCGCGCGGATGCGGTGAGTGTCCAGCGTGGCGAATACCTTGTCCAATCCGAGGTGGCGCTCCAGATTGACTTCGTTGAGCGCCAACCCCTGCTGGGCGGCAAACTGCCGCACCAAGGTGGATTTGCCGACCTGCCTAGCGCCACGCAACACGAGAGGCTTCCTATGCTCTCCGGAAAGCCAGTCTGTGAGGCGTTTTTCATCCTGCCTCTTCATTTATTGACCCCTTTTTCAACCATAATATAGCATAAAATGAGGCCAATTACAACACGACAGAAGTACCAACAACCAGAAATATTACCCTTTGTCCGGGTAGCCAGAATCAAGCGATCGGCGCCGTCTTCCCATTTAGTGGAAGGATTGCCCCCGCTGGTTTTGCTAGACTTAGGCTCATGACGGGCTTCTGGCTCCTGGCCGCCCTGTGCGTCCTCCTGATGGCCGCCCTTTTCTGGGCCCTCGGGGAGCTCTACACCTTGCGCCTGCGCGGCCCCGGCCCGGGACCGTCCGGCCCCGGCCATCCCGTCTCGGCCGACCGGCTGGACGAGCTCCTCACCATGCTTTTGGCCCTGCACGACTACGGGGTCGCCCGCACCGGGAACGTCTCCTACGAAGAGTTCTGCTCCTTGGTCCTGGACAAGGCCTGCCACCTCCTGAACTCCAAGCGCGGCACCGTCATGCTCCACGACGAGTCCGACGACACGCTCTCCGTGGTGGCCGCCAAGAGTCCCTTCTTCGGCCGCAAGCCCAGCCTCCGGCTCAAGCCCGGGGAAGGCGTGGCCGGCCAGGCGTTCAAATCCGGGCGGCCCATTCACATCTCGGAGCCGGCACGCGACTCCCGCTACGTGCGCAACGAGGAGGACTGGGGCGAGGGCGAGCCCTTCCTCTCGGTACCCATGATGCTGCGCGGCACGCCGGTCGGTGTCCTCAACATCCACGACACCGGCGGCACCACCGTCCCCGACGACACCAAGCTCAAGTTCCTTACCCTCCTGGCGGGCGAGGCGGCCATCACTTTGCACCATCAGAAGATGTACGACGACCTCCAGGTCTTCTATCTGGAGATGGTCCAGATGGTGGCCCGCGCCGTGGACACCCGGGACTCCTACACCCAGGACCATTCCGAACGCTCCCGGGAACTCGCCCGCAGCGTGTCCCGCGAGCTCGAGCTGCCGGACCAGATGGCGCGCTACGTCGAGTACGCCACCATGCTGCACAGCATCGGCAAGATCGGGGTCGACCAGGCCATCCTCTCCAAGCCCGGCAAGCTCACCCCCGAGGAGTTCGAGCAGATCAAGAAGCACACCTCCATCGGCCACCGCATACTCGCCCGGGTCAAGTTCCTGGGCCCGGTGTCACGCATGGTCCTCTACCACCAGGAGTGGTTCAACGGCAAGGGCTACCCGCAAGGCCTGAAGGGGGAGGAGATTCCCCTGGGCTCGCGGATCGTGGCGATCATCAACGCCTGGGAGGCCATGATGGCCGACCGCCCGTACCGCAAGGCCCTCAGCCGCGAGGTCGCCATGGGGGAGCTCCGCAAGGGGGCCGGCACGCAGTTCGACCCGCGGGTGGTGGAAGCCTTCCTGAAGGCGCTGGAAAGCTCCCCCAAAGCCGCCTGACCCCCCCATGCTCTACGTCATCGCCACCCCCATCGGGAACCTCGAGGACGTTTCCGCCCGCGCCCTGCGCCTGCTCAAGGAAGTCCGCGCCGTTTACTGCGAGGACACCCGCCGCACGCGCATCCTCCTGTCGCATTTCGGCATCTCCGCGACCCTCATCCGCTACCAGGACCGCGACGAGCGCTGCGTGGACGGGCTCCTCGCCCGCCTGCGGGCCGGCGAGGACGTGGCCCTGGCCTCGGACTCCGGCACCCCCGTGATCTCCGACCCGGGGTTCCGCATCGTGTCCCGCGCCCGCGCCGAGGGCATCCCGGTGTGCTCGGTCCCCGGGGCCTGCGCCGTGGCGGCCGCCGTGGCGGGCTCGGGTTTTCCCGGGGATTCCTTCGTCTTCCTGGGATTTCTGCCCCGCACCGCCTCCAAGCAGAAGCGGGCGCTCGCCGCCGCGGCCGCGCTGGATAAGACCATCGTGGTCTACGAGTCCCCCTTCCGGGTGCTGGACCTCCTGGAGAACGCCGCCCAGACCCTCGGTCCGGAGACCCCGGCGGCGGTGTGCCGGGAGCTGACCAAGCTGCACGAGGAGTGGCTGACCGGGACCGTCCGGGGCCTGCGCGAGAAACTGGCCGCCCGCCCCGAGCTCCTGGGGGAGTTCGTGGTGCTCTTGCGCCCCGCTCCCGCGCCGGCTCCCGCCCCCGAGCCATGAAGCCCCGCTCCCGCGTCTTCCGGACCCGGGGCTCCCGCCCTCTCCCCTCGGCCGCGGTCCGGGCGGTCTGCGCCGCCGTCCGCAAGGGCGGGGTCGTGGTGTTCCCGACCGACACGGTCTACGGGATCGGCGCCTGCGCCCTCCTGCCGGAGGCCTCCGCGCGCATCTACGCCATCAAGGGGCGCCATCCTAGGAAACCCCTGCCGATTTTGATAGATTCTCTCGAGGCGGCCCGTCGCTGGGTCCGTCTGGGGAGCACCGCGCTGGCCCTGGCCCGCAGGCACTGGCCGGGACCGCTGACCTTGGTGCTCCCGCCTACGCCGCAGGGACGGTGTCTGCTGGCCCCCGGAACCCGCACGCTCGCGGTCCGGGTCCCGGCGCATCCCGTGGCTCTGCGGCTGCTGGCGGCCTCGGGGCTCCCTTGGGCGGTCACCAGCGCGAACCGTTCGGGGGCGCCGGCAGTCGCCGACGGAGCAGGGGCGGTCAGGCAGTTCCGCGGTCTCGCGGAGGTCATCGTGGACGCCGGCAGGACCGGCGGCACGGAGTCCACCGTGGCGGCGATCCGCGGCGCGCGGCTGTGCGTGCTCCGCGCGGGGACGCTGACCCGGAAGGAGCTGTCGTCTCGATGAAGATCCTTTTCGTCTGCACCGGGAACACCTGCCGCAGCGTCATGGCCGAGTTCCTGCTGCGGAAGCTGGCCGCGGACCGCGGCCTGGCCGGCTGGGAAGCCCGCTCCAACGGGGTGGCCGCCGAGGGCTATTTCAAGATCCCCTCCGGCGTCCGGACCGCCCTGGCGGACCGGGGGATCGCCCAGGTGGCCCATACCCCGGAGCTGGTGGGGCGCGACGCGATGACCTGGGCGGACCTGGTGGTCCCCATGACCCGCGCGCACCGGGACCATCTCACGGACCAGTACCCCGAGTTCGGCTCCAAGATCAAGCTCTTCCTGGAGCTGGCGGGCAAGGGCGCGGGGGACGTGGCGGACCCGATCGGGCAGTCGGACGCCGTGTACCGGCGCTGCCGGGACGAGCTCGAACAGGGACTGGGGAGGATCATCGACGCCTATGCCGCTGAAAAAGATCGCAACGCAGGATCCTGAAGTCTACGCCGCCCTGGCCGCCGAGGAGCGCCGCCAGGCCGACAACCTCGAGCTGATCGCCTCGGAGAATTACGCCTCCGAGGCCGTCCTGGAGGCGCAGGGCTCGGTGCTCACCAACAAGTACGCCGAGGGCTATCCCGGGCGCCGCTACTACGGCGGCTGCGAGTTCGTGGACGTGGTGGAGCGGCTCGCCATCGAGCGCGCCAAGACCCTGTTCGGGGCGGAGCACGCCAACGTGCAGCCCCATTCCGGGACCCAGGCCAACATCGCGATGTACCTCTCCCTCATCCAGCCCGGGGACACCGTGATGGGCCTCAACCTCGCCCACGGCGGACACCTCTCCCACGGGCATCCGCTGAACTTCTCGGGCAAATATTTCAAGATCGTCCCGGTGAACGTCCAGCGCGAGTCCGAGCTCATCGACTACGACGAAGCCGAGCGCTCGGTCCAGGAGCACAAGCCCAAGCTCCTGTTCATCGGCGCCTCCAACTATTCCCGGGTGATCGATTGGGCGCGCTTCCGCCGCATGGCCGATTCCACCGGCGCGTTCTTCGCGGCCGACATCGCCCACTACGCCGGGCTCATCGCCGCGGGCCTGTATCCCTCGTCGATCCCGCACACCGACGTCACCACCTCGACCACCCACAAGACCCTGCGGGGCCCCCGCGGCGGCCTGATCCTCTGCCGGGAGAAGTTCAAGGCGGACATCAACCGGACGGTATTCCCCGGGAACCAGGGCGGCCCCCTGATGCACGTCATCGCGGCCAAGGCCGTCTGCTTCGGGGAGGCCCTGCGCCCCGAGTTCAAGGTGTACCAGGGCCGGGTGCTCGCCAACGCCCGCCGGCTGGCCAAGGCGCTCCAGGACCGCGGCCTGCGCATCGTCGCGGGCGGGACCGACTGCCATCTCTTCTCGGTGGACCTGCGCCCCAAGAACGCCACGGGGAAGGAAGCCGAGGAGTCCCTCGACAAGGCCGGCATCACGGTCAACAAGAACGCCATCCCCTACGACCCCCAGAAGCCCATGATCGCCAGCGGGGTCCGCATCGGGACCCCCGCGATCACGACCCGCGGGATGGGGGAGCGCGAGATGGACGAGGTGGCCGAGCTGATCGTCGACGCCCTCGACCACAAGGGCGACGACGCCGCCCTCGCCGCCATCCGGGAGAAGGTCCGCAAGCTCACCGGCCGCTTCCCCCTCTATCCCGGGATGCTCGCCGAGCGGGTGGCCCCTTGATCGCGAAGATCCTCATCGCGGACGACAACGCCGAGCTCCGGGGCTTCCTCAAGGACTACCTGGTCTCCAAGCACCATGTCGTCCTGGAAGCCGATGACGGCGCCGAAGCCTTCACGGTGGCCGAGGCCGAGATGCCGCACCTCATCATCATGGACGTGGTCATGCCCGGGGTCTACGGTTCCACCGCGGCGAAGCGGCTGCGCGAATACCGGGAGACCTCCCAGATCCCCATCATCATCATGAGCGGCTCCATCGAACAGTCCGTACTCGGCGAGGTGCTGACCCTGCCCGGCATCCGGTACCTGAAGAAGCCGTTCGACGTGGGGACGCTCGAGCGGACCATCCGGGAGCTTTTGCCCGACGGGGGGTTCACGAAGTAGCCATGAAGAAGAGCGCTCAAGCCTGTCGCTTCGCGGTCATCGGCGGTTCGGGGCTATACGACCTGGAAGGGATCGCGGACGTCTCCGAGCACCGCATCCGCACACCTTTCGGAGACCCCTCCGGCGCCGTCGTGCTCGGCACGATCGCCGGGGTGCGCTGCGCCTTCCTCCCGCGGCACGGCCGCGGCCACGTCCTGCTGCCCTCCGAGGTGAACAGCCGCGCCAACATCTGGGCCCTGAAATCCCTCGGCGTCCAACGCATCCTGGCCATGACCGCCGTGGGCTCGCTCCGGGAGGAACTGGCGCCCCGGCACTTCGTGTTCCCGGACCAGCTCGTGGACGAGACGCGGGGCCGCCGGCAGACATTTTTCGGCGAGGGCGTCGTGGCGCACGTGGCCTTCGCCCACCCCTTCTGCGCGGAGGTCTCCGACCTGCTCCACACGGAGGCCGGGAAGCTCGGGCTGACCGTCCACCGCGGCGGGACCTACATCTGCATGGAAGGCCCCGCCTTCTCCACCAAGGCCGAGTCCGACATGCACCGCCGGCTGGGCTATTCCATCATCGGGATGACGGCGCTCGGCGAGGCCAAGCTGGCCCGCGAGGCCGAGATCTGCTACTCCACCGTCGCCATGGTGACCGATTTCGACTGCTGGAAGGAGGAGGACGAGGTCAGCGCCGGGAAGGTCGTGGCGCACATGATTGCCAACGTGGCGAACGCCCGCCGGCTCATCGCCGCGGCCCTGCCCCGGCTGGCTGCGGCCGAGCGGCGCTGCGGCTGCGCCCACGCCCTGCGCGGCGCCATCTTCACCCAGCCCAAGGCCATGGACCCCAAGACCGTCCGCCGCCTGGAGCTCCTGATCGGGAAGTACGTTTCCCAAGAGGTGACGCCATGAAGAAGAACCGCCTGAGAGCCCTCATCGACTCCGCCAAGCACGCCCGCCAGAAGGCGTACTGTCCGTACTCCCGCTTCCCCGTGGGAGCGGCCGTCCTGACTGAATCGGGGCGCATCTTCGCCGGCTGCAACGTGGAGAACGCCTCCTACGGCCTCTGCATCTGCGCCGAGCGCTCCGCCGTGTTCAACGCCGCCGTGCACGGCGAGCGCGGCCTCAAGGCCGTCTGCGTGGTCGGGAAGTCCCCCCGGCCCTGCGGCGCCTGCCGCCAGGTGCTCCTGGAGTTCAGCACCAAGGAGACCGACCTCTTCATCGTGGATCTGGGCCAGGACGCCCGGCACGAGACCATCATCCGGACCAAGGTCGCCAAGATGCTGCCTTTGGCCTTCGACCCCTTCGAGGCGGGAATCCTGCCCCCCAACCCCCAGAACCTGCTCCAACGCCGGCGTTCCCCGGAGAAGAAGCCTCGCCGGCGCAGCGCGAAGAAGAAATAGAGGAGATGCCATGAAAGATTCCCGAGCCCTGAAAGAGATCGCGCGCTGGATGCGCTCCACCGACCTCGCCGAGGTCGCCTACCGCGACGGCAGCCAGGAGATCGCCCTCCAGACTGAGGAGTCCGCCGCGATCCCCTCCTTCCCGCCCTGCTCCTTGGTGCCGGTGGCCTCCCCCGAGGTCGGTCTCTACCGCGCCGGCGGCGTGGGCAAGGCCGGCCGCCCCGAGAAGGACGCGGTCGTCCGCCAGGGCGACTCGCTGGGGGTCGTCGACACGGGCGCCGAGCAGCACAAGCTGACGGCCCCGGTCGCCGGACGCCTGGTCTCGGTCCTGATCGAGGACGGCAGGCCGGTCGAATACGGCCAACCCCTGTTCTTCCTGCGCCCGGAGTAAGAGTGGCGGATACCGCTGGAATCGTCTGCGCCAAGTGCGGAGCACCCGGCTCCGTGGAAACGATGACGTGCGCCAAGTGCGGCGGACGCGTCGTGCACATCTGCCCCAACTGCAAGTTCCACAACGCCGCCGCCAAGAACTTCTGCGACGTCTGCGGCGAGGCTCTGCGGGGGGCGCGCAAGGCGATCCCGATGCCCGAACGCCGTCCCGATCAAGTGGAGCGGGAGAAGGACCCGCCCCCGCGACGGGAGGAGCCCCCCCCGCGCCGGGAGGAGCCGCCCCGGCGGGAAGAACGCCTGCCCCCCATCCAGCAGGCCCCCATCGAGCAGCCCCCCCTCGAGAAGACCCCGGTCCCGGATAAGCCGGTCAAGCTCGAACTGCGCGCCCCGGAGCGACCCCCACCGACCCCCGACACCGGGAAGCGCGAGGACCCGTTCGCCGACCTGCCGCGCACGGTCCTGCGGCGGCTCCCCGAAGAGGCTGCCCCGCCCCCGGCCGCCGAGCCCCCGAAGCGGCGCGAACCGCCGCCGGAGCCCCGGGCCCCGCTCCCGGAGCCGCGCGCGCCGCTCAAACGCCAGGACACCATCCATCTCAAGCCCCCCTCCGGAAAAGGGGGACCGGAAGACGACCGGGCCGACGCCCTGCGCAGGCGCCTGGAGGGTGAGCGCGCCGAGCTCCAGAAGCTGGTCAAGAAGGAACCGCCCCCGGCGGCCCGCGCGGAGAAGCCGCGGGAGCACCACGAGCACCAGCGGGAGGAGCCCCGCCGCGAACTGCGCCGGGAGCCGCCCCCGCAGACGCACTACGGCGCCGAAACCCTCCGCCGCATCCAGTCCAAACCCATTTTCTCCACCTTGCTCGGGCTCTTCCTCCTGGTGTCGGGGACCGTCCTCTTCGTGCACACCCAGCGCACGCGCAACACCCCCGCCAAGACCATCCTCAAGACCGCCGGGGACTACCTCTTCGCCCTCAAGCAGAAGAACTTCGCGGCGGCGTACGCCATGCTCTCGGAAGAATCCAAGCGCTCGGTCTCCCCGAACCGCTTCGAGGAGATGCAGGACCCCTCGGTCTGGACCTTCGACGACGTGCGCATCGACTGGATCACAGACAGGGCGGCCTTCGTCCGCTTCAAGCTGCTGGTCTCCGCCCAGCCCATGGAGGAGGATGGGATCCTCTTCGTCCGGGATGCCGGACAGTGGCGGCGCTCCTACTGGGGGCACCTGGCCGACGACATCGAGGCCGCCGTCGAATCCGCGGACTACACCCGGGCGCTCCGGCTCACCAACGACGCCCTGGGGCTCGACCCCTACGACCCCATGACCAACGCCTACGCCTGCGAGGTCTCCTTCCGGCTGGGGAACTACGCCACGGCCGAACCCGCCTGCCAGAAAGCCCTGAAGACCTCCGAAAAGTTCCCCGCGCGCCTGGGCCCCGAGGGGATCTTCCAGATCCACCTCATGCTCGCGGACATGTACCGGCGCAGTTTTCGCAAGCCCGCGGAGGCCGAGCGCGAGTTCGCCGTGGCCCTGGCCTTCCCCGGGCTCTCGGGGGCCGACCGCTGCGACATCCTCAACGCCCGGGGCGACATGCGCTACGAGCTCGCCGCCTACCCCCAGGCCCTGGAGGATTTCCGGGCCGCCCAGGGCTCCTGCACGGACCCGGTGGACCGGGACTACGCCGAACGGGGCATCCGCGTCCTTTCGGGAGAGGCGGGCGCCGAGGCCGTCGCCGCGGCGCAGACCTACCGCATGCCCGGCACCGACCAGACGCTCCTGGAATGGCGCCAGAACTCCCGCGCCGACTTCTCCAAGAAGCTCAACATCAAGAACCCCAGGGCCGGGGCCGTCGAGAAGGAGACCTGGACGCCCAGGTTCGAGTCGGGCGCGATCTACGGCGTTTCCGTCCGCGACGACGTCGCGGAGCTGCTGACGGCCAAAGTCGACCTGTGGACGTACCAGGTCAAGGTGGAACTCCATGCTCAATAAGATCCTGATCGCCAACCGCGGCGAGATCGCCGTGCGGGTCATCCGCGCGTGCCGCGAACTGGGGAAGAAGTCCGTCGCCGTCTACTCGGAGGGCGACCGGGAGTCCCGGCACGTCGCGCTCGCCGACGAGGCGGTCTGCATCGGCCCGGCGAGTTCCTCCCAGAGCTATCTGCGCATCGACCGCATCCTGGCGGCCGCCAAGACCACCGGGGCGGAGGCCATCCACCCCGGCTACGGCTTCCTCGCCGAGAACTCCGCCTTCGCGCGGGCAGTCGCGGAGCGCGGTCTCGTCTTCATCGGGCCCTCGCCGCAGTCCCTCTCCGACTTCGGGGATAAGATCGCCGCGCGCGAGATCGCCCAGCGCTGCGGTGTCCCCCTGGTGCCCGGCACCGTCGGCAAGGCGGTCGCCGCCGACCTCCACCACATCGAGAAGCTCGGTTTCCCCGTGCTCATCAAGGCCGCGGCCGGCGGCGGCGGCAAGGGCCTGCGCGTGGTGCGCGAGAAAGGCAGCCTGGCGGCCACGATGGAGCGGGCCTCCGCGGAGGCCAAGGCCGCCTTCGGCGACGGGACCCTCTACGTCGAGAAGCTCGTCCACCGCCCGCGCCACGTCGAGATCCAGATCCTGGCCGACCAGCACGGCGGCGTGGTGGCGGCGGTCGAACGCGACTGCTCGGTCCAGCGGCGCCACCAGAAGCTCATCGAGGAATCCCCCTCCCCGGCCGTCACGCCGGCGATCCGGCGCCAGATGCAGGAGGCGGCCATCCGGCTCGCCAAAAAGTCCGGCTACATCGGCGCCGGGACCGTGGAGTTCCTCCTGGACCCCGACGGCAAGTTCTACTTCATCGAGGTGAACGCGCGCCTGCAGGTCGAGCACCCCGTGACCGAGGAAGTCACGGGCCTGGACCTGGTGGCCGAGCAGATCCGCATCGCGGAGGGCGAGCGCCTCCACGAGGACCAGGACCACGCCTCCGAGATCCACTGCCACGCGATCGAGCACCGCATCAACGCCGAGGACCCGGAGCGCGGCTTCGCGCCCTGCCCGGGGCTGATCGAGTCCCTGGAGCTGCCCTGCGGCCCCGGGACCCGGGTGGACACCCACCTCTACCAGGGCTACACCGTGCCCCCGCATTACGACAGCCTCCTGGCCAAGCTCATCGTCTGCGCCCAGGACCGCAAGGCGGCCGTGGCGCGCTCCCTGCGGGCGCTCTCGGAGCTGCGCATCTCGGGCATCTCGACCACCGCCGCGTTCCACCAGCGCGTGCTGCGCGACCCGCGCTTCGGCTCGGGGGATTTCGACACGCACCTGGTCGACGACCTGCTGGCCGAGGACGCCGCGCGGGCCGCGCAGGCGAAGTCCGGCGACGGGGCCCAGCGTGGCTGACCTGGAACGGGCGGTCCTCGCCCATCTCCGCGATTCCGGGGAGACGCTCCGCCGGGCGGAGTCCCAGGCCCCGGTCATCGCGGCCATGGCCGCCAGGCTGACGGCCGTGTTCCGGGCCGGCGGCAAGCTCCTGGTGTTCGGCAACGGCGGCTCCGCGGCCGATTCCCAGCATTTCGCGGCGGAGTTGATGGCCCGCTTCCGGCGCAACCGGGCGCCGCTTCCCGCCCTGGCGCTCACGGTCAACACCTCGGACCTGACCGCCATCTCCAACGACTTCGGCTACGACGCCGTCTTCGAGCGCCCCGTCCGGGCCCTGGCCCGCCCGGGCGACGCGGTCGTGGCGATCTCCACGAGCGGGAACTCCGCGAACGTCCTCAAGGCGGCTGCGGCCGCCCAGGAACTCGGCGCCGCGGTCCTGGGCTTCACAGGCGAGGAGGGCGGCAAGCTCGCCCCGCTGTGCGTGCACTGCCTGCGCGCCCCATCCAAGACGGTGGCCCGGATCCAGGAAGTCCACATCGCCGCCATCCACATCCTTTGCGACCTGGTCGAGGAGGCCCTGTTCCCCGATGCGCCTAAAGCCCACTAAGACGAAGATCCTATCCTTGCGCCGTCTGCTCCCCCTGCGGCGCCGCTGGGCCCGCCGGGGGCTGCGCGTCGTGTTCACCAACGGGGTGTTCGACATCGTCCATCCCGGGCACGTGCACATCCTGGAGAGCGCCCGCGCCCTGGGGGACATCCTCATCGTAGGGGTCAACACCGACTCCTCCGCCCGCCGCCTGGGGAAAGGCCCCAGCCGCCCCGTCAACACCCTGGCCGAGCGCAGCTCGGTCCTGGCCGCCATGGCCTTCGTGGACGCGGTGGTGGCCTTCGGGGAGGATACTCCCGAGGAACTGGTGGCCGAGCTCAAGCCCGCCGTTTTGGTCAAAGGCGGCGATTACCGGGTCCACCAGGTCGCCGGCCGCACCCACGCCGGCCGCGTCGTCATCATCCCCTTCAAGAAGGGCTACTCCACCACCGAACTGCTCCGCAAGCTCGGCTAAATCCCCCTCCGCGGCTTCGCCGCACCTCCCCCGCGAAGGGGGAAGGTGGGGAGGGGGATGCGAGGTATTGTCAGTATGGTGGATTTTCATCTACACTAAGAATAGAATCCAGGAGAAACGAATCCATGAAGAGCCTCCGACCGAATCGCTGGACCGCCGCCGCCCTGCTCTTGGCGGCAATGCTGGTCCTGTCCGCACCCAGCCATGCCGTTACCGAACCGGTGGGAGCCGTGCTCAGCACCGTGCTCGGCGGAGTGCAGTACAAGGCCAAGAACTCCCCCGCGTGGCAGGCCGCGTCCTCCCAGCAGGCCCTCAACTCCGGCGACGAGCTCAAGACCGGAGACGACGGGAAAGCCCTGGTGGTGTTCTTGGACGGCACGAAGGTCCTGCTCAGCCCCCGCTCCGACTTCGCCCTGCAGTCCAGCTCCCCCAAGAAGATCGACATCCGCATGGCCGTCGGCCTCCTGGAAGCCTGGGTGAAGAAAGTCAAGGGCCGCCGCTTCGCGATCAAGACCCCCTCCTCCGTCGCCGCCGTCCGCGGCACCGAGCTCCGCTGCGAGGTGGATACCTCGGGCCAGACCTCCTGGGACCTCTTCAACGGAGGCCTCCAGATCACGGACCCGCAGGGGAACGAACAGCAGATCGACTCCGGCCAGCGCCTGGTCTCGGACCCGACTCAGGGCGTGTCCCAAGCCAAGGTCGAGACCATCCCGCCCACGGTACAACCTTCCCCCGAGCCCGTAGGGGACAAGGCGGCCGCCGAGGCGAAAGCCGCGGAAGCCAAGGCCAAGGCCGAGGACGCCGTGCAGAAGGCCAAGGCCGCCGAAGAGAAGGCCCTGCTGGCCAAGAAGGACGCCGCCGCCGCGAAGGACGCGGCCAAGGCCGTGGAGAAGGAAGCCAAGCAGGCCGAGAAGGAAGCCCTCGCGCTCAAGGGCAAGGCGGAGAAGGACGCCACCGACCAGGCCAAGGCCGAAGCCTCCAAGGCCGAGCAGGCCGCGCTGGCCCTCAAGAAAGCCTCCGAAGGAGCGGCCGCCAAGACCGAAGCCGCCTTCAAGACGGCCGAGCTCGCCAAGAACGACGTCGCCCTGGCCAAGACCGAGGTCAAGGTCGCCGAGGCTCAGGCCATGGTCGCGGAGCAGATCGCCCAGATCGAGGCGATCGCCGCCATCGTGACCGCTCCGCCGCCGCCTCCCCCGGGGGCCACGCCGCCTCCGCCGACGGGCACCCCGCCTCCGCCGACGGGGGCCCTGCCGCCGCCGGACGGGAGCGAACCGCCGCCGCCGGACGTGATCGAACTACCGCCCCCGGACTCGACCGTACTCCCGCCGCCGCCGAACCCGACCCAGGAGACCTGCACCGCGGTGTCGCCGTCGGCGCCGGGCTGCCCGTAAGAGGGATCGTGCTGGAAGCAAGAAGCCCCTCGGCCTTGGCCGGGGGGCTTCTTCTTTCCGTCGTCTTCCCGGCGCAAGCCGGGATCCAGCGATCTTAAGGGGTTATTTTCCGGATGACTCCGCCGGCTTCGCCTCGGGGGTCTTCGTCTCCACGGGTTTGGCCTCGGCGGGCTTGGCCTCCGGCGCCGGGGTCTCCGCCGGCTGGGCCGGCTTCACCTCCGCCGCCGCGGGCGTGGGCGCCGCCCCACGCATCTCCGCCAGCTTGACCTTGGCCTCGCGGACGTCGGTCAGAAGGCCGCTCAGGGGATGGCTCTTCTCGAAGGCGTCCAGCGCGGCCTGGGCCTCGTCCGTTTTCCCGTTCAGGATCAGGTCCACCGCCGCGGACAGCTCCTCCCGCTCCTTCATCCTCTCCGCGGCCTTCTTCTCGGACCAGCCGCCTTTCCAGGCCACCTTCTTGGGGTCCTCGCCCTTCTGGCCGGCGCCGCGCACCGCGGCCACCGAAGTCGTCCGCACCTTGCGGTAGCGCGCTTCCACGGCCGACTTCTTGAGAGCCAGCTGCCAGTGCTTGAACCACGAGGACAGGGAGCTCGCGGGGGCGGGGGCGGCCGCCGCGGCCGGCGCGTCCGCCGCCTGGGCCGGGCCCGGCACGGCCAGCGCCAACGCGGACGAGAGGACCAGGATTATTCCCATGATGCTTACCTCACAGTGAATTGTAGCCCGATATCCGGGGTGCTGCCATAGGACTTACGTCACTCCTTCATCAGCGCTTCGACCGCCGCTTCCTGAGACTTGTCCAGGGCCACGGCCTTCTTGGCGAAGGTCGCCGCCTCGTCCTTCTTGCCGAGCTTGAGGGAGGACCGCACCAGATTCATCCAGACCGACGGGTCCTCGCTGTCCTGGATGGAGGCCTGGAGGTAGTTCTTGAACGCATCCTCATACTTCCCCTGGAGGAAGCTCACGTTGCCGAGGTTGTTGAGGGCGCCGGGATCGGCCGGCTGGGACTGAAGGATGAGCCCGAAGGACTTCTCCGCCTCGGCGAACTTGCCGTGCTGGGCCGCCACGATGCCCGCCTGCATATGCAGGTCCATCTTGTCCGAATCCTCGGCAGCGGCCGCCAGCTGGGTCTTGATCTGGGAGTTGAGGGCGGCGTAGCGCGCGCTCACGTACTCCTCGGCCGAGTCGTTGAAGCGCTTCTCGTACTCCGCCCGGTCCGCCTTGAGCGTCTCCTGGTCGGGCTTGGGCAGCGTCGCCGGCTCGTAGACCTTCCAGGCCTCCCGCGGGTCGGTGATGGAGGCGTTCCCCTTGGCCGCCATTTCTTTATAAGAGCGCAGGGCGTTGTCCGCCGCCTCCTCGAACGGGGAACCCACCATGGTCGCCTCGAGCGGGATCCAGAAGGTGTCCTGGTACTTGATCATCTTGCCCACGGGGAGACCGATCTCCTCCGGGTCGTTGGACCCGGTGTCGAAGGCCAGGGCCATGTGCCCCGGATAATCCAGGACCACCGCGCGGACCGTCCCCCCCTCGAACATCGAGGCCAGCAGGGTGGTCAGGTCGTCGCACTCGCCGCTCTTGCGCCGCAGGGTATCGCGGGGGAACTGGGTGTAGTCCACCGGGAACGCAGGGTCCTCCGACACCTTCTCGAACGGGTTGTTCGGGCTGGCCAGGAACTTGACCCCCATGGCCCCCAGGGCCGACCAGATGCGCATGGCGACCACTACGTTCTCATTGAGGTACTCCGTCCCGGCCGGGCCGACGGGAGCGTCGCGCAGGATGTCCCGGGTGAGGTCCAGCACGGGCGGGTCCTTGGGCGTGATGAAGTTCGCGATGCGCTTGGGGTCCTCCCAGGTGATGGCGTTGCGCGAGTACACCTTCAGCGGCAATGCCCGGGACGCCTCCTGCTTCTCCCCCTTCTCGTGGTAGGTCACCGTCACCTCGGCCTGGATCGGGGTGTCCTCGGACACGTCCAGGATCCGGTTGTTGAGCGTCGCCATCAGCGGGACCGTCGCCGTCCCCTTGGGCTCCAGCCGTTCGACGACCTTCTCGGTCGCGAAGTCCATGAAGTCCTTCAGCCGGAAGGAGACCTTCACGTTCTGGAAAGCGACGTTGACGTTGTTGACCACGACCAGCTTCCCCAGCGCGTTGTTGAGGTACCACTTGTAGTTGGCGGAGAAGACGTTGCCGATCGTGACCGTCGAGATCTCGATGGGCGCCCGGTTGAAGGCCCCTGGGACGAAGACCTCGACCGGCCGGGAGTAGGGTCCCAAGTCCCCGGTCTGGGCCTGCACCGCGACCCGGTAGAAATAGGTCCCGTAGGATTCCGCCTTGGGGTCCTTGAACGTCGGCTTCTCGGACTTCCCGGCGTCCACGAAGGGTCCGAACGGCCGGGTCGAGCGCTGGACCCGGTACTGCTTCACCCAGGGATCCGCGAAAGCGTCCCACTGCAGGAGGACCTCCCCGTCCACGGTCTTGGTGGAGACGGACGCCGGCGGCGCCAGGCGCGGGTGCAGGGCGAAGTACTGGATGCGTCCGCGGGCCGGGTCGGCGATGACCAGCTCCGAGCCCAGGACGGCGAGCGAGGCCGGCTCGCTGAGGCTGCGCTCGTCGGTCCCGCCGGAGAAGAAGTCCGTCACCCACTCCCCGGTCCGGGTGAACACCGAGACGCGCTTGAGCGCCTTGTCCAGCACGTAGACGTAGCTGCGGCCGTCGTAGGCGATGGAGACGGGGTCCTCGAACTGGCCTACCGAACGCCCGGGCCCGCCCCAGACCTTGATGAAGCCGCCCGAGGGCTCGCATTTGAAGACCTTCTTGAGCTCGCGGTCGAGGACGTAGATGAAGCCCTCCTCGTCCCAGGCCACCCCCACCGGGGCCTGCAGTTCATGCGGTCCCAGCAGCGGCCCGAAGCCCTGGACGAAGGTCCCGTCCGGGGAGAACTGGTCGATGCGCACGTTCCCGGTGTCGGCGATGTAGACGGCCCGGTCGTTGACCGCGAGACCCGCCGGGGACTTGAGGCGGCCCTCCTTCTTCTTGCTCGCGAACACGCCGGTGGTCTCGCCGAAATTGGCGCGATGCTCCCCCGCGGCGCTGAAGCCGAGGACCTTGTCGCCCCCGGAGTCGGCCACGAAGACACCGTTCTTCTCGCTGACGGCCAGGCCGCCCACCGACTCGATCGCGGCCGCATCCTTGCCCCCGGACCCGAAGCTCCGGACCAGCTTGCCGTTCTTATCGAAGACCTCGACCTCGCCCGGCCGCGGCACCCAGGCGTACACGGAGTCCGTCCCCGCCGCCACGACGCTGGCCGCGGCGCGGACCACCCGGGTCGGTCCGCTCACTAGGAGCTTGGTCGCCAGGTTCGGCTTGAGGCGGGCGGTCTTCAGCTTGCTGGTCAAGCGGACCCGCTGGATCTGCTTGTTGCCGGTGTCGGCGATGAGCAGCGTCCCGTCCGGCGCGGCCGCGATCCCCTGCGGATTGTTGAACTGCCCCCGCCCCTTGCCCGCGGTGCCGAAGCCGCCGATGACCATCCCGTCCGGGCCGATCTCCTTGACCTTGCCGCGCTTGCCGTCCACCATGTAGAGAAAGCCATACTCGTCCACCGTGAAGCTCTGCCCGTGGAGCGTGAAATCGCGCAGGTGCTTGGTCTGCGGGTCGAACTTCTGCACGCGCTCGTTGCCCGAGTCGAGCACGTAGACGTTGTCGGCGGGGTCCACGACGATCTGGGTCGGCTCGTCGAACTGGCCGGCCTCCTTGCCGCCCGCCCCGAAGCCGAAGAGGAACACGCCCTCCGCGGTGAAGACCTGGACGCGGTTGTTCCCCGTGTCCGCCACGAAGACGCGCCCGTCCGGCCCCACGGCCACCGACCGCGGGGCGCTCAGGCGGCCGGATTCCGAGCCCCGGCTCCCGATGGTGCGCAAGAATCCCCCCGCGCCGTCGAACACCTGGATGCGGGAGGCTTTGGTGTCCGCCACGTAGACCTGCCCATCGGGGCCCACGGCCAGGCCCTTGGGTCCCGTGAGGAGCCCGCCGCCCGACGCCGTCTTGAGAAGCTTGCCGTCCCCGTCGAAGATGAGCAGCGCGGCGCCCTTCTCGTCGGTCATGTAGATCCGGTCGGCCCCCGCGGCCACGCCCGCGCCGTAGGCGGCGAACTCGGTGGAGACGGGGCTGAGGAAATCGATGAAGTCGTAGGCCTGGGCGCGGGCCGCGCACAGGACGAGTACGGTCAGCAGAGCGATATTCCGGAGTTTCATCTGATTCTCTCCTTGATGAGCCGTTGCACCAGGGCCGGATTGGCCCTGCCCTGGGATTTGCGCATGACCGCTCCGACGAGGGCGCCGGCCGCCTTTTCCAGGCCGGCCCGGAGGTCGGCCGCGGCCTTCGGATTCTCGGCCGCGGCCTCCGCCACCCAGGCCGCGACCTGCTCGGCGTCGCTGACCTGCGTCATGCCCAGCTCCGCGACCAGCTCCGCGGGAGCCTTCCCGGTGTCCCACATCCTGGGGAAGATCTCTTTCGCGATCCTCCCCGAAATCGTGCCCTTCAGCATCAGCCCGATGAGCCCGGCCAGGCGCGCCGGAGGCACCGGACAAGCCTCCGCCCCGCCCCGGGCGAGCATCTCTGACTGTACCCAATTCGACAGGGCCTTCGCTAGGGCCGCCCGGGGCGCCTCCGGAGCCTCGCCCGCCGCGCTCTCCAGCGCCGCTTCGAAGTAGTCCGCCAGGGACCGGTCCGCGGTCAGGACCTGCGCGTCGTAGTCGGACAGTCCGAGCGCGGCGGAGAATCTCGCCCGCCGGGCGGCGGGGAGCTCGGGCAGGCCGATCCGGAGCCTCTCCAGGAGCTCCGGCGCCGCGGCCAGGGGCGGCAGGTCCGGGTCCGGGAAGTACCGGTAATCGTGCGCCTCTTCCTTGCCGCGCATCCCCTCCGTCACCCCCGCGTCCGCGTCCCACAGGCGCGTCTCCTGGACCACGCGCCCGCCCTCCGCCAGGACCGCGCATTGGCGGCGGAACTCGTAGTCCAGGGCGTCACCCACGAAACGGAAGGAGTTCAGGTTCTTGACCTCGGCGCGGGTCCCCAGGGTCCGGGACCCGGCGGGGCGCACGGAGATGTTGGCGTCGCAGCGGAGCTCGCCCTTCTCCATGTCGCAGCGCGACACGCCGCAGTACTGGAGCACCGCCTTGAGCGCGGCCAGGAAGTCCGCCGCCTCCTCCGCCGAGCGCAGGTCGGGCTCGGTGACGATCTCGATGAGCGGGACCCCGGCGCGATTGAGGTCCACCAAGGAGTGGGCCAGCTTCTCGGACCCGACCCCGTGGAGGAGCTTCCCCGCGTCCTCCTCTAGATGGATGCGGGTCAGGCGCACGGCGCGCCCTCCCGGCAGCGCCACGGAGCCCCCCGCGCAGAAGGGTTCCTCATACTGGGATATCTGGTACCCCTTGGGCAGGTCGGGGTAGAAGTAGTTCTTGCGCGCGAACACCGAGCGGGCGGGGATCTTCCCGCCCAGGGCCAGGGCCGCGGTGAAGGCGAGCTCGGCCGCGCGGCGGTTGAGGACCGGGAGCGCCCCGGGCTGACCGGTGCAGACCGGACAGATGTTGGCGTTGGCCGCCTTGCCGGCCCCGTCCGCCGGGCAGGCGCAGAAGAGCTTGGTCGCGGTCGCGAGCTGTACGTGCACCTCCAGCCCGATCACGGGCTCGAATTCCGCGCTCACGGCAGGCCTCCGAGGGCGGGCCCTGCGGCTGCGTTCAGGGCAGGGCATTCCGGGAACGGCCGAGCCGCCAGGAACGCCCGGGCGGCCCGGAGCAGCAGCCCCTCCCCGCCAGGCGGGGCCATGAGCTGCAGCCCGATGGGACCCCCTGCCCGCGTCCGGCCGCAGGGGATGGAGACGGCCGCGCCCCCGGCGAGACTGCAGGGGACCGTGTACACGTCGGAAAGGTACATCTGCAGGGGGTCCTGCGTCTTCTCCCCGAGGGCGAAGGCGGCCGTGGGCGCCGTCGGAGCGAGCAGGAGGTCCGCCTGGGCGAACGCCGCCGCGAAATCCGCGCGCACCCGGGCCCGCGCCTTCTGCGCGCGCAGATAATAGGCCTCGTAGTAGCCCGCGCTCAGCGCGAAGGTCCCCAGCATGATGCGGCGCTTGACCTCGGGGCCCAATCCCCTCCCCCGGCTGGCCTCGTACATGCCAAGAAGGGTTCGGGGCCCCTCCCCCGCCGCGCGCGTCCCGAAGCGCACCCCGTCGAAGCGGGCCAGGTTCGAGCTCGCCTCGCAGGTCGCGACCAGGTAGTAGGCGCTCAGGGCGTGCCGCGTGTGGGGCAGGGACGCCGCGCCGAGCCGCGCGCCGAGCTCCGCGAAGGCATCCGCGGCCCCGCGCACCGCCGCCTCCACCTCGGGGTCGAGCCCTTCCTGGAAATACTCCCGCGGCAGGGCGAGGCGCAGGCCGGCGGGCAGCCCCCCGGCGCTCTCCGCGAGATAGTCCCGCGCCGTCCCGCGCAGCGAAGTCGCGTCCCGGGGGTCGTGCCCGGCTATGACGCTCAGGCACAGCGCCGCATCCTCGGCCGAGCGCGCCAGCGGCCCCGCCTGGTCGAGCGAAGAGGCGTAGGCCGTCAACCCGTACCGGGACACGGTCCCGTAAGAAGGCTTGAGCCCGACCAAGCCGCAGAAAGCGGCCGGTTGACGGATGGAGCCGCCGGTGTCCGTGCCCAGGGCCAGCGGGGCCAGCCCCGCCGCGACCGCGGCCGCGGACCCCCCGCTCGAGCCGCCGGGGACCCGGCCCGCATCCCAGGGGTTGCGCGCGGGGCCGAAGGCGGAGTTCTCCGTGGAGGAGCCCATGCCGAACTCGTCCATGTTGGTCTTGCCGAGGACGACGCCGTCCTCGGCCATGACCCGCTCCACCGCGGTCGCGCTGTACGGGGCCCGGTAGCCCTCCAGGATGCGCGAGCCGCAGGTGGCCGGCGCCCCCGCGACCAGGATGTTGTCCTTGACCGCGACCGCGACCCCCGCCAGGCGCCCCAGCCGGCCGCCGCGGCGGCGCTTCTCGTCCACGGCTCGGGCCTCGGCCAGGGCCGCGTCCTCGCGCAGGCTCAGGAAGGCGCCCCACTCCCGGCGCGCCCGGGCCCGCTCCAGGAAGGCCCCGACCGCCTCCTCGGCGCGCAGTTCGCCCTCCCGCACGCGGCGGGCGATGTCCACGGCCTGGGAATGGATGATGTCGGGTTCTATCAACGGAGTCGAACTATCTAAGGATCAGCAGGTCATCGTAGCCCGAGGGCTCGATGTCCATGGGCAGCTGCGCCGGCGGCGTCGGGGCCTTCTCCTTATCGTCCGCGGGCGGCGGCTTGGCCGGCGCGGCTTCCTCCGCGGGCAGGGGCTCCAGCGGCACCTCCCCCGGGAGGTCCGGCTCCGCCGCGATGCCCGTGGTGACCTGTCCCGGCTTCGCGTCGCTCAGGTCCTTGCCCGGGGTGCCGGTGATCTCGACCTCCGCCGGCTTCTTATCCTCGGATTTCCGCTGGCTCGAGGCGACGTAATCCATCTGAGCCTGGATCTTGTCCGCCTTCGCCGGGCTGAGCTGCTTGGCGCGGCGCAGGTCCGCCAGGGCGCTGTCCTTCTCCCCCGTCTCCGCGTAGGCCAGCCCGCGGTTCGCGTAGGCCAGCCCGTTCTTCGGGTTGATGGCCACGACCCGCGACAGGTCCGCGATGGCCTCGGCGTACTTCCCGGTGAGGAAATAGGCGTTGCTCCGGAGATAGAGGGCCTGCTCGTTGTCCGGATTGGACTTGAGGAAGGCGGTGAAGTCCTCGATGGCCTTCTTGTATTCCTTGATCTCGCGATAGCTGCGGCCCCGGTAATGCCGCGCCCAGTGGAAATCCGGCGCCAGCTTGAGCACCCGGTTGTAGTCGTCCACGGCCTTGCGGAATTCGCGGAGCTTCTCGTGCACCGTCCCCCGGACGATGTTCGCGGTCACGGCCTTGGAGTCGAGCTGCAGAGCGAGGTCCAGGTTGGTCAGGGCCTCCTGGAGCCGCTCCTGCGAACTCAGCACGCTGCCCATGCCGAAGTAGGCCGGGGCGTACTTTCTGTTCAGCCGCGCCGACGCCACGAAATCCGCGGCCGCGGCCGACAGCTGCCGGGAGACGAAATGGGCGAAACCGCGCGCCGCGTGCGCCTCCGCGTCCAGCGGCTTCATGGCCATGGCCACCTTCGCGTCGCGCCGCGCCCCCTCCACGTCCCCCGTGGTCCAGAGGCAGATGGCGCGGAAGCCCGAGGCGGTCTTCCAGGTCGGGTTCCGGGCCAGGGATTGGGTCAGGACGTCCACTCCTTCGTCGAAGCGGCCTTCCATGTAGGCCTGGATGCCGCGGCGCATCAGGGCCAGCCCCTCCGGGTCCGACTTACCCCGGGCCGCGCCCTTGCGCCCCGCGGCCGCGGCCGGGCCCGCAAGGGCCAATACAGCCGCCAGCGCGAGCGCGAGCACCTTGGGGACCTTGAAGTAGGCGCCTTCCGCCGCCGGGGCGTTGGCCAGCAGGGCCTCCGCGGACCGGGTTGCGGCGGGGACGTCCTCGCGGAGGAAACCTTCCGCCGCCGGAGCGTCCGGCGCCGGGCCGGACTCCGAAGCCTCCAACTGCTCCACGTACTCGAGGATCCTGCCGAGCTGGCCCTGGAACAGGGTCTTCTCCCCGGGCCCCAGCTCGAGCCGGGCCAGGCGGGCGATGCGGACGACGTCCTCTTCCGTGATGGTCATCAGAGGGGAGTGAGGGGCGCGTAGCGGACCAGGAGCTTCTTGGTCAGCCCGTTGTCGAACTCCACGGTCACCTTCATGGCCTCGCCGGCGCCGCTGCGGTCGGTGACCCGGCCCGTACCGAACTCCGGGTGCCGCACGCGCATGTTGGGCCGGATGCGGGTCAGGACCGGCACCGTGCGCGGCGGGGCTTCCTCCGCCGCGGGGGCCGCGGGAGCCTTGATCTCGGCCAGCTCGGCCTCGAGGATGAAGCGGGAAGGGAGGTTGGCGTAGACCCGGCCGAACAGCCTCCGGGTCGCCGCGTGGGTGAGGATGAGCCGCTCCTTCGCGCGGGTCACGGCCACGTAGCAGAGACGGCGCTCCTCCTCGAGCTCCGTGGGCGAGGCGTTGGCGGCCGAGATGGGGAACAGCCCCTCCTCCAGCCCCGTCACGCAGACGATGGGGAACTCCAGGCCCTTGGCGAGGTGCACGGTCATGAGCGTCACCGCCGCGGCCCGGGCGTCGTAGCCGTCCTGGCCCGACTGCAGGGCCACGTTCTCCAGGAAGCGCTCGAGCGGCGCCCGCGGCGCCGCGGCGTTCCCGGCCGGGTCCGCGGGGTCGGAGGGCTCGCCCTCCAGCGCCTGGGCGGCCGCGCGCTCCTGGAACTCCTGCAGGGCGTTGATGAACTCCTGCAGGTTCCCCAGCCGGTTCACGGCGTCGGGATCGGACTCGGTTTCGCGCTCCACCGCCTCCAGGTACCCGGTGCGCGACAACACGGCGTTGCCCCCGTCCTTCGGCGGCAGGACCCGCAGGTCCTCGCCCAGGCGCTGCAGCAGGTGATGGAGTTCCAGCGCTCCCCGCCGCGCCGCGGGGGCGAGCTCGGGGATGCGCTCCGCCCGGCCGAGCGTCTCGAGCAAGGAGAGCTCTTCCTTCTTAGCGTAGTCCTTGAGCACGCTTTCCGCGGTCTTGCCGATGGCACGCGCGGGCACGTTCAGGATCCGCCCCAAGGACACCGAATCCGCGGGGTTGAGGGCCGCCCGCATGTAGGCCAGGACGTCCTTGATCTCCCGGCGCTCGTAGAACCGGACGGTCCCGATCACGCGGTAGGGGACCTGGGACAGGCTCAGCGCCTCTTCGAAGGAGCGGCTCTGCGCGTTGGTGCGGTAGAAGACCGCGACGTCCTTGGGAGAGGCCCCCCCATCCAGGAGCTGGACGATGCGCTTGACGGCCCAGCGGGCCTCCTCGCGCTCGTCGGCGGTCTCCTGCACCTCGATGGGTTCGCCCCTCTCGCGCTTGGTCCACAGCTTACCCTCGTGGCGCTGGCGGTTGTTGCGGATCACCGCGTGCGCCGCATCGAGGATATTGGGCGTGGAGCGATAGTTCTCCTCGAGCTTGACTATGCGGGCGTCCGAGAAGTCGGTCTCGAACTCGAGGATGTTGCGGATGCTGGCGCCGCGGAAGGCGTAGATGGACTGGTCCGGGTCGCCCACCACGCAGAGGTTGCGGTGCTGGGCCGCCAGCGTCTTGGTCAGCACGTACTGGGCGTGGTTGGTGTCCTGGTACTCGTCCACAAGGACGTGCTCGAACAGCTTCTGATAGTAGGAGCGGACCTCCTCGTTGTGGCGGAAGAGCCCGCAGGCCTTGAGCAGAAGGTCGCCGAAATCAAGCCCGCCCGCCGCGTCGAGCTTGCGCTGGTAGGCCTTGTACACCGACGCCACCCGCTGGCGGAAGGGGTCGCCCTGGGCCAGGGCGTGGATCTCGTAGGACTGGGCGTCGAGCAGGTCGTCCTTGGCGCGGGAGATGATCGAGACGTAGAGCCCGGCCTTGCTGCGCTCCTCCTCGGCGAGCCCCAGTTCCTTCATGGACTCCACGATGAGGCGCTTTTGGTCGTCGGCGTCGTAGACCGTGAAATACGGGGTGAGCTTCAGCGCGGCCGCGTGCCGCCGCAGGATGCGCGCCGCGAAAGCGTGGAAGGTGTATACCCAGACCCGGGCCCCGGTCCCCGGGACCAGGGCGTCGACGCGGGTGCGCATCTCCTCGGTCGCCTTGTTGGTGAAGGTCACCGCCAGGATCCGCCCCGGCTGCACGCCCGAGCGCAGGAGGGAGGCCACGCGGTGCACGATGACCCGGGTCTTGCCGGTCCCGGCGCCCGCCAGGACCAGCAAGGGGCCGCCGCGGTACTCCGCCGCCTGCAGCTGCTCGGGGTTCAGGGCCGGATGCAGGGTCGCGCCGTCGGCTGGCATGGGGAAATCATTTTACCACATAGCGCCGTACCGCTATAATGAGACTTGAGTCACGCCCGGAGGCCGCCATGCTCGCGCAGACCGCTTACGACGAGTTGATCCAGAAGGTGAAGGAAGCCGCCACGCTCAGTTCCGTGGGAGGCCTCCTGGAGTGGGACCAGCAGTCCTACATGCCTTCCGGGGCCGGGAAGTTCCGCGCCGACCAGCTCTCCCTCGTCGCGGGCCTCTCCCACAAGAAGTTCACCGACCCCCGCATCGGCGAGCTCCTCTCCGAGCTGGAAGCCACCGGTCTCGGCGCCGCCGGGGACACCCCGGAGGCGGCCAATGTGCGCGAGCTCCGGCACCAGTACGACAAGGCCACCAAGCTCCCGGGCGAGTTGGTCAGCGAGTGGGCCAGGACCGTCTCCCTGGCCCAGGACGAGTGGGTGGGGGCGCGCAAGCACAACGATTTCAAGCGCTTCCTGCCCTGGCTGGAGAAGGTGATGGACCTTTGCCGCCGGAAGGCCCAGGCCTACGGCTGCAAGAGCGAGCCCTACGACGCCCTCCTCGACGAGTACGAGCCGGGGGCCTCCGCCGCCGAACTCGTGGAGACCTTCGCCTCCCTGCGCCAGGACCTGGGCGTCCTGCTCGAGAAGATCCGCAACGCCCCGCGGCGGCCCAACGCCGGCGTGGTGGAACGGCCCTACGACGTCCAGCTGCAGAGGGTGTTCGGCGAATCGGTGGCCGCGGCCATGGGCTTCGACTTCACCCGGGGACGCCTGGACACGACCACCCACCCCTTCTGCACCGGGATCGGCCCCAACGACGTGCGCATCCTCACCCGCTACAACCCCAACCGCCTGAGCGACTCCTTCTTCGGCATCATGCACGAGGCGGGGCACGCCCTCTACGAGATGGGCATCGAGAAGGAGGCCAACTTCGGCGCCCCCATGGGCGAGGCCGCCTCCTTGGGCGTCCACGAGTCGCAGTCGCGCATGTGGGAGAACCTGGTCGGCCGTTCGCGGCCCTTCTGGAAGTACTTCTTCCCCCAGGCCCAGCGCCTGTTCAAGGACGCCCTGCGCGGGGTGTCTTTGGACGCTTTCTACGGCGCGGTCAACGACGTGAAGCCTTCCCACATAAGAGTGGAGGCGGACGAGGGCACCTACAACCTGCACATCATCCTGCGCTTCGAGCTGGAGCGAGCCCTGCTCCTCGGCGACCTCAAGCCCGCGGACGTCCCGGGCGAGTGGAACGCCCGCTTCAAGAAATACCTCGGCCTCGAGGTGGACAAGGATTCCAACGGCTGCCTGCAGGACGTGCATTGGTCCGCGGGCCTGGTCGGCTACTTCCCCACCTACACCCTGGGCAACCTCTACTCCGCCCAGCTCTTCCAGAAGGCCCGCAAGGACATGCCGGACCTGGACTCCCACTTCGAGCGCGGCGAGTTCGCGCCCCTGCGCGAGTGGCTGCGCGACAACATCCACCGCCACGGCCGGCGCTACCGCTCCGGCGACCTCTGCGCCCGGGTCACCGGAAAGCCGCTCACCCACAAGCCCTTCATCGACTACCTCAACTCCAAATACGCCGAGATCTACGGCTTCTAACCCGCCCCTTCATCCGTCCCGGGGATTAAGTTTCTTAAGTTATTCCCGCCGGAATCGGCGGGCAGTCTAAACAACTTCAATAACTTAATCCCCGGGACCGGGTAGGGACCGGGTGAATCTCCAGCCCTGGAGGGCGATAGGCCGATTGTCTTCGCATATTTGGGAAGAAGGACCTATGTGCTTTTCCAGGTCGAAGGGTAGACTGAGGGCGGTGAACCACATCAAGACGACAGCGCAGGCCTTCCTTCTTTCAGCCCTGCTGGCGCAGGGCCTAGGCGCGCAGACCCTCCTCGCTCCTCGCACCCTTCCCCAGGGTCTGCCCGTCGTCCCCGCAGTCACCGGACTGAACTTCGGCCTCGCGCCCTCCGCCGGGCTCCGGAATTCCCCGCTCGCGGCGTCCGGGCTGAGCCTCTTTCCCGCCCTCCTCTTGCCGGTGCCGCTCATCCCGGCCGTGGCCGCGCCCCGCGCGGCCGCCGCCTCCGCGCTGGCGCCCGCGAGCGCCCTGCGCGCGGCCCCGAAAGCCTCCTTCGCCCCCGCCGGCTTGGCCCACACGCTGCGCGACGTCACCGCGGTCTCGCCCCAGGAGTCGGCCGCCGACCGCACGACTCGCGAGCGCGAACGCCTGGACCGCATCTTCGACGGGACCCAGGGCCGCTCCGCGGTCGACGTCCCCGCGGTCAACGCCTCCCCGAAGACCGCGCAGCTGCGCGGGACCGAGGGGCTCTCCGGCTCCCAGCTCTTCTTCGCCCTGCACGACATCGCGCGCCAGGGGCACCAGGCCCATGAGTACCGCGACGCCATGGACTACCTCTTCGGCACCGCGGACAACTTCTCGCGCAACGGCCGCCGCGGCGTGGCGGACATCTATTCCGGGGTCTTCGTCCCGGGCACCAGCAACAACGGCCCCGACTACCGCGAGCCGGGCGACGCCAACGGCGACGGCATCAACGACTCCGAGGGAATGAACGTCGAGCACCTCTGGCCCCAGTCCTATTTCGAGAAGCGCCTCCCCATGAAAAGCGACCTGCACCATCTCGCCGCCTCCTTCAAGCAGCCCAACGGCATCCGCGGCCGCCTGCCCTTCGGCGTCGCCGCCGACGGCAGCGAATACCACAACAAGGCCGGGGCCCGGTCCGACGGCCGCGTCTTCGAGCCGCCGGACGAGGCCAAGGGCCGCGTGGCGCGGGCGCTCATGTACTTCTTCGTCCGCTACTACGACGGGCGGATCTTCAGCGCCACCGGACGGGAGTTCTGGAACGAGACCACCAAGGTCCTCCTGCGCTGGAACCAGGAGCACCCGGTGACCGAGTTCGAGCGCCGGCGCAACAACCTCGTGGAAGCCTTCCAGGGGAACCGCAACCCCTTCGTGGACGACCCCTCGCTCGCCGAACGCATCGGGATCGAAGCCCTGCGCCGGCCCGGCACCCGGGAAGGCGGGCCGTCCTCAGTCGCCGAGGTCTCCGGCCGGGAAGACGCGCCCTCCGAGCGGGACGGATACACCTACCGGCCGGGCTCCAACCACCACGGCAAACCCTCCCGCGACCACGGCCGCCAGCACGGCAAATACCGCCGAGAAGCCGTCCTCTCCAGGTACTGATCACTCCGTCATTCCGGAGAAAGCCGGAATCCACGACAATCCACTGGACCCCGGCCTTCGCCGGGGTGACGGCAACGGGGTTGGGGGATCAGCCGAAGAGCTTGCCGATGAAGTGGCCGATGACGCCGCCCACCAGTCCGCCGATGAGGCCGCCGATGGGCCCGCCGAGGAAGGTCCCTACGATGGCGCCGGCCGAGATTCCGATCGCGGCGCCGTAATCGCCTTTGAGATAG
>MGTY01000046.1:57965-65063 GCA_001799695.1 Elusimicrobia bacterium GWA2_69_24 | reverse complement strand
TGGGTCTTCTAGCTCAATCAGTGTAACAGAAGGGCCCAGATGCGGCAAGGGCCGATGGTCCTAGGATGTTCCGGGACCATCGGCCCAACCGCGTCCTCAAGACGCCCCCTGCCGCCGCTACTTCGGCTGGGTCGTGCCCGTCCCGACGCTGCCCTTCGTCGCAGTGCCGCCCTTGTTGTCTACCGCCGTCTTGGCCTCCAAGATGGCCTTCTCCACGACCGGGACGGCGTCCTTGATGGGCTGCTCCTTGGGCGCCAGAGTCCCCATCAGACCGCCGCTGGCACCCTCCCCAGTCCCGCCCTCTCCGGCCAGGACCGTTATGACCTCTTTCGCCGCCTTCTTGTAGTACACTGCCGGGTCGACATCCCCCGTCACCGCTCCGGAAACGGGGTCGGGCTTCGGGGGTACGAACTCGGCGGGGAACTTCGTGTCGACGATCTTCGCGGCATCAGCACCCGCGGCCGTAACCTGGGAGTAGAGACCGCCTTTCCCATCCTTGCCGTCTCCATAGACCTTCTGCACCGCGCCCTTGTCCACCTGGTCGTCGAGCACCTTTTTGGCCGCCGTGATGAGTCCATCGCTGGTAGTCAGGGCCTCATTGAGCTTGGCGCGGGACGCGTTCATCTCGGCGACCAGCTTGTTGCGGTCATCCGTGTAGTTCCCGTCCCCCCCAAGGTCGCCGGAACCCACCGCACCCAACTCAGTGTCCGCGGCCTTGATCCCCGCCTGACCTTTCGTAACGGCCGTCTTGGCCTCCACAAGTATGGCAGCCGCATCCGTCAGCCCCTTGACCGCTAGTTGGATGTTGTCGGTCGCGCCCTTCAAGGCTCCATCGACCGCCTTGGGGTCGGTCGCGCCCACCGCGCTCTGCAAGGCCACCTTCGCGCTGCTCGCATCTCCACTGACGAGCTCCTTGGCTGCGTCGATGATCGGTTTGCATGTCGCTTCGTCAGTGCACTTTTCGACCTCCCCCAGCTTGGTCACGGAGTCCTTGCTCTTGGACAGAACAAAGGGCTTGTCCCCGGTGCCCTTGAAGAGGTGCGGGTAGGCCGCCTTGATGGACTTCATCGAAGTCGCATCTCCGCCGCCGTTGAGAAGCGCTATGACGTACTTCATCTTTTCGTAGGCTTCCACCACCTTCTGCTGGGCAATCTCGTTGTTCTTCTCGATGCCTCCAAAGGTGTCCTTGCCCGTCTTCTGCATGTCCGTGAGCGACTTGCATATCCCGGTCGTGCCGTCGCCCCACTTATCCGCGGTGGGAGTGGCGCCGCAGTGCTGGGTAATCATGTCGTTCAGCTTCGCCGTCGTGGCCGCGGACTCATTGGGCTTGGGCGCCATGCCTCCCGGTCCGTTGTTGATGTTCTCGACCGCGTTCGGGTCCTCTTCCCCGGGCGGCTTCGGGGTCCCGCTCTGCCCGTCGCCGGAACACTTGGCGATGACGGTGCCGTACTGCTTGAGCAGGCCGTTGTCCATGAGCTGATAGTCCTTGCCGTCCACGCTCGACTTGGGGAACGAATAGGGCGTGGCGCCCGCCTGCACGACCCCGTTGGCGTCGGTCGCGATACAGCTCAGGTTGGGGTTCGTGCCGCCGGCCATGGTCTGCTCGAAGGTCTTGCCGATGGCCTTGCCGATGGGCTCGAAGATGCCCTTGCCCAGGAAGTTGTCGAGCGCGAGCTTGATGACGGATTCCTCGATCATCTTGCCGCGGCCGAACTCCTCCCACTCCTTGCGCTTCCATTTGAGCTCGAGGGCCTTCTGCATCTCGGTCTTCTGCCGCAGGTACTCGAGGGATTCGCCCAGGGACTTATTGTCATCCGGCTTCTTGTGCGACGGGGATTTCCCGTCCGCGTCCTTGGTCGGGTTCCCGGAGCCGGTACCGGCCCCGCCCCCTCCCGGGACGGTCTCCTTGGAGGCGTTCTCCAGGTTGCCGGCCGCCGACCCGCCGCGGTTAAGGATGTCGGCCTGCCGGCTGCCGGCCCCCTTGAGGCCCTCGGCTCCGGTGGACATGTCGGTGCTGCGCTTGCTCGCTCCCCGGTAGCCGGGAGCGGCTTTGGAGGTGGTCAGGGAATTGCTGTCCTTGGCGCGGCTCGGGACGTTCCCGGCGCTCAAGCCGGCCAGGCTCAAAGACGCGCTGGTGCCGCCGCCGCCGGCGGAGAGTCCGCGCAGGGCGCCGGACATCTTCACGCTCGGCATGGGCAGCTTGGCCTTGGACACGGCCGCCTTGGTCCCCGACTTGGCCGATTCGGCCAAGGCGTGCTTCCAATCCGTCGCGGGCTCGGGCTTCTCCGGCGCCGCGGGCGGCGGCGCCACCACGGCTTCCGGCTTGCGGGTGGCCCCGGGGCCCATCACCAGCGCGCTGGGGTCGCGGACGTTGAGCGGCGTAATGACGTCGGTGCCCGCGCCCACCAGGCCGCCGGGGGAGAACCCGCCGGTCCCGCTCTCATAGATAGTGGTCCCGTCCGGGAACAGCGGACCCTTGCTGTCGAAGCCCTCCTGGAGATTGCCCGCCTCCTCCTCCGGACTCATCATGAAATGCTCGGCCAACGGAGCCATGCAGAGCACCGCGAGCCCCGCGAAGATGAACATCATGTCCTTCTTGCGCAGGTTCTTGAGGCGGTCGATGACCGAGGTCCCGCTGGGAAGACCCCGCACCCGGAGGTTCGGCAGGCCGCCTTTGCCCAGGCCGGGGAACCGGAAGCCGGTGCTGGTCGCGGGCTTACCGGTGCCGGCCAGGGGGCCCGAGCCGGACTTCTTCTCCTCGTCCTTCTGGACGGGCTTCAAGGACGGGATCTTGGGGGGTTCGTTTTGCGGAGTCATGGTTCCTCCAGTGTCAGCAGCCGCCGCCTATCGCGCAGTCCATCGCCTCGAACTGGCCGTTGCTCAACGGGCACGCCGCCGCCTTCTGTGCCGCCACCGTATTATATTCGTTGCATTTGCTCGTCATCTGATTGCACAGCGACCGGCACGCATCCTCGTTGTCCTCGCAGCCGCCGCCGCCGCAGGTCGCGGACGCCTCGCTCGACAACTCCTGGATGTCCGACATAAGCTGGCGCTCCTGGGGGCCGTAGGTCGCCTCGGCCTCCTCGCACTTCTTGGCGTCTTCTTCCATCTGGTTGGCCTGGTCCAGGAGCCCCCCCACCTCGGTCATGTCGGGGGTCACCGGCACGGGCTCGTTGGGGGACGCGATCATCCCCTCGTCCACCTTGTTGCCGTCGTAGATGGCGCCGCTCACGCCGCTGGCGAACTCTCCGGGGCAGTCGCTGATGCAGGTCGGCGGGCTGGCCACCTCGCCGAGGACGCAGCCGGCCGCGAGGCTGTTGAAGGTTTCCCCGTTCGCGTCCGCCGAGGTCGGCGTGCCTTGGGCCCGATGCCCGCCCGTCACGTACGCCTTCTGCTGTGCGGGGCCGATAGCGGGAGCCCCCGTGAAGCAGGAATCCGCGGCCGCCGAGGCGCCCCCTCCGTACGCCCGCTGATAGCTGGTCCCGCCGGGGACCATCTTACCCAGCTGGCCGCCGTTGACTCCGGAGAGGTAGCTCTGTCCGCGAGCCCCGCCCCGGAACACCGAACTCGCGAGACGGGTGTCCCGCGTCACCGCCCGGCCCGCGCCGGCGCCGCCTCGGGCCCCGCCGGACTTGCTCACGCCGCTGGTGTTGCCCACCCCGCCCGTGGTGGCCAAGGACATCGAGCCGCTGGCGCCGGAGCCGCCGCGCAGGCCCATGCGGTCCGAGAACACGCCCCCGCCGGGACCGCCGCCCTGGGCGAAGGTCCCCGCCATGGCGGACTTGAGCAGGCCGTCGGCGAGCTCGCCCTCGCTCAGCGCGACCCCTTCGTGCATCTTCTTGGAATCCTCGGGCCGGAGCACGCCGTCCACCGACGCGCCGGCGTCCTTGGCGACCCCGTCATAGGTCTTCGCCTGGCCGTCCCGCAGCTCGCCCCTCACCAGGTCCATGCCGGACTGGGACAGGTTCATGCCGCCGCTCCGGGAGCGGTACGCCCCGGTGGGCATGAGGTTCCGGCTGGACCGCGCGTTGCGCAGGGCCTCCGCGAACTCCGAGAAGCCGCCGTTCCCGCTGTCCGCGAACAGGGCCGCCAGCCCCAGCATGTTCACCGCCTTGGCCACCCAGGGGATGCCCATGAAGAAGCCGCTCGGCACGATGAAGACCGAGGACAGCATGAGGATCATCATCAACAGCGCCGCCAGACCCTTGCCCCGCCGGAGCATGAGCAGCAGCGCGGCCAACGCGCCTTTCCGCTTGTTACGCTGAAGGAATTGGCTCATACGGCACCCCCGTGCCACCACTCCGACGAGCAACCGACGCTCATCGGGCTTTCCCCCGAAGAGAGCCAAATAAGTTCTGTGCTATTAGTGTAAAGAGGGCCACTTGACTTGTCAAGGGTCCTGAGGTCCCGGGGTAAATTCCTCGTTTTATTCATCTTTTCAACCCGCCCTTACGGCCCGCCCGGGGAGGGCCGGCGCGCGTCGCGCGCCGACCTCCCCGCCCGGATCACGAATCGCTGTCGTCGCCGCTGTCATCCTCGAACGGCGTGTGGTCCCCGGTGCTGAAGACGCTGGCGCCCATGGCGCCCTGCACCAGCGCACCGAGTCCCGAGGCCCAAGCCGAGGTCGTCGCGCAGTATTCCGCCGACTGCTCCGCCCCCGCGTACGCTATCCACGCCATAATCGCCGTGATGCCTCCCATCGCGGTGAACAAGCCGCCCTGGGCGGATTGGCCCATCATCATGATGCCCACACCGCAGAGAGTCTCCAGGATGGAGAGCGCGATCACGATCTTGAGGATCATGAGCCCATACGCCTTCATGAACGCCGTGAACGGAGTGTCCCCAAGCAGGGACGCGATCCAGATCACCAGCAGGAGGATGGTGACCATGAAGTGAA
Organism: Elusimicrobia bacterium GWA2_69_24; assembly: GCA_001799695.1. GTDB lineage: Bacteria > Elusimicrobiota > Elusimicrobia > UBA1565 > UBA1565 > UBA10166. Next base: position 60,166 of record MGTY01000046.1, on the reverse strand, counting down.
TCATCACGGCCAGATCCACTAGGGCCTGATACGGGGTCATGTTCCCGCTATCCGGGACGTCGGGCACGTCGCTCCCGCTGGAGTCGTTGCCGGTGTTGCCGCTGCTCGTGCTCCCGGTATCGGTGGGCCCGCCGTTCGAGCCGCCCTCATCCGCGCCGAAGCCGCCGCCGTCCCCGATGCCGCCGGCCCCGGCGCCGGTGATGCCCTGACCCGGGTCCCCGGCATTGTCCCACTGTTGGGAATGCGTGGCGGCCGCGGCGTCAGGGTTGGTGTTGGCCGAGGCCATGGCGCCCGACATTTTGGACAGCTTGTTGCCGGTGGCGCTCCGGACGCCGAGTTTCTTCCCCTGCCCGGCCGCGGTCTTGCTCCGGTTCATCTGGGCCGCGCGCCCCTTGGACAGGGCCGAGAGCTTGCTGTTAGAGAGAGGCTTTTTGAAGCCGGCTCCGCCGATGCCTCCGGACATGCCCGGACCGCCGGAGAGCGAGGCCGTGGTGCCGCCGCCGCCCGTTCCGGCGCTCAGCCCGCCGAACTTATGGCCGAGCCCATCCTTGGCCGATTTCCCCTCCGCCTTGGCATCGCCGCCCATGGCTCCCGCCATCTGCGCGGCCATGGCCGCCGCATCCGGTGTCCCGGGCGCCGCGGCCTTGCCCTCGCCCTCGGCGTTGGCGTCCTTGAACTCGTCGTCCTTGACCGCGCCGGCGTCCGCCGCGGCGTCGACCGTGGGAGCGCCGAAAGCGCCTTTATTGGCGTCGTGCGCCATGGTCAGGGCGGACTGCCCCCCGCCCGCGAATACGCCGCGTTCGAGGTTGACGTCCTCGGAAGGCGGCCGGGGCATGAAGAGCTGCGAGGACTTCGGAGCGTTCTTGTCGACCCCGAACCCGCCGCGCCGCCCCATGTCGTAAATGCCGTAGCCGCCCACCCCCGCGCCGACGACGGTCATGAGGGCGAGACCCACCTTGGCCATGCCGAGGAGCTTGGCGTGCATCGCGGCGGCCTGTCCGATGCCGGCCCGGCCCGTCATGCCTCCGAGTTTGGCGATGGTCTCCGCCAGCCGGACCGCAGCGCTCTGGGGAACCCTGGAGGCTCCGCTCATCCAAGGGAGCGCCGCGCCTCCGCCTTTCTTCTCTCTCTCTGAATCGCTCATAACCCCTCCCCTAACCCGCCCGGCACCACCGTCAATCGTCGTCGTTCTCGTCGAACGCCTTGTGATCCCCCGTCGAGAAACCGCCCAACCCGCCGCCCAGGGCGGCCATGGCCGCGCTGCTGAAGGCCATGCACTGCGTGCCGGTCTCGACCTTGAAACCCTCGCCGCCATCGCCCAACGCCAGGTAGGCGAAGATGGCGGTCATGCTGCCGAGACCCGCGAACAGCGCCCCCTGCCCGGTCTGCCCCATCATCATGATGCCCGCGCCCATGAGCGCGACCACCGCGCCGATCCCGATGACGACCTTAATGAGCATCGCCGCCGCCGCCGCCGTGAACCAGGCCGCTTTCCCAAATATACCGATCATCAGCATGATGAAGGTGGCTATGCCCAACAGCAGCACGGCCAGGTCCACCATGCCTTGATAAGGAGTGAGGTTCATCCCCGAGTTCCCGCCGCTGTCGGTATCGGGCGCTTCGCAGTCCGGCGGAGTGCCCGTCCAACCCGAAGGACAGCTCTTGCTGCCCGAGGTCTCGCTCAGGGGCGAACCGTTGCTCGTGGTCCCGGAGTCCGAGAACCCGTCGCTGCCGATGCCCCCGCCCGAAGGCCCGGCCAGGCTGCTGCCGGTCGGCGAGTTGTCCCACTGCTGGTTCCCCGTGGCGGCCCCGACCTCGGGGTTCTTGCCCGCGGCGCTGCCCATGGCCCCGCTCATGCCCTTGAGACGGTCCGCGGAGGCGCCCATCACCGATTTCTTCCCGGCGGAGCGGGCCGCGGACTTCCCTCCGGACATGACGTCCGCCTTGGCGTTCTGGGACATGCCCCGCAGTTGTCCTCCCTGCGCCCCAGAGACGTTCCGCCCCGGCCCCGCGCTGGACATGGACGCGCTCGTACTGCCCCCGCCTCCGATAGAGCTCGACAGCGAGCCGAACTTGCGGCCCAGGCCGCCCTCTCCCGCCCCGGCCTTGGCCGAGACCCCCTGCGCCGTCATCGCGGCGGCCATCGCGTCCCCGGCGGCCGCCGGGTCCGTCTTGGCCTCGCCGGCGGCCGGATCGGCCGC
>MGTY01000046.1:0-57945 GCA_001799695.1 Elusimicrobia bacterium GWA2_69_24 | reverse complement strand
TCTCCGCGCCGCCCTCCGCGCCCTCGCCCTCCGCCGCCGCGGCCGCGGCGGCCGCGTCCAGGGCGCCGCGGTTCGCCTTCTGCGCCAGAACGAGAGCCGAATCCTTCTCCGGCCCGGCTCCCGGCAACAGCCCCGACGGTTTCTCGATGGCCAGCGCCTGGCGGTCGAAATTCACGTGCGTCTTGGCGCCCGGCCGCAGACCCTTCACCGAGTCGGTCTGCCGGAAGGCGATGCCGCCGCCGAGAGCCAGGCCGCCGGCCACGGTCAGCGCCACCACGACCTTGGGAGCGGCCATGAGGGCCTGGAGCTTGCCCAAGAACCCCAGCCCGCTTCCCGCGCCCCCCCCGAAGCCGGAACTCCCGCCGGAGCCTCCCACCTTGGCCAGATTCGTCATCCATGGAGGGACTGCCTTCTTCTCTTCCTTATCAGATTTGCTCATATATCCCTCCCGCGCGTCACTTTGGAGCCGCTGCGCCGGCGCCGAAGATGTCGATGTCCTTCATGACCGACATCAACCCGCCGCCGAAATTCTCGCTGTACTTAGTGGCCTCGGCCACGGTCGCCGTTTCTCCGGGCGGGTCCTCGCTGAACAGGTTGTAGAGACGCACCGCCCCGTCGACCAGCATGAAGCCGCCGACCGCGGCAATGAGGCCGCCGATCATCATCTCTCCCTTATCGACGATGGAGGCGCCCATGGCGACCGCCACCCCTGCGGCTATGGTCGCGACCGCCACCACGAGCTTCGCCATCGTCACCAGCGACGCGATCTCCGCCGCCGCGGTCGGGGTCATGGCTACCGCGGCCAGGGCCTTTATCTTCTTTTTAATGAAGCCCAGGGCGACCATGCAGCCGACCCAAAGGGCGATGCAGCCCAGCGCCGTGTACATCTCGGTCTGATAGTTCGCCTTGTCCTCACCGTCGTCGTCCGACGAGGTGGCGCTGGGGACTTCCTTGGTGTCCAGATTCGTGTTCTCCGATACCTTCCCGGTATCCAGCCCCGCCGCGCCGGTGCCCACGCCGCCGCCGGCGATCGCGCCGCCGCCGGCGCCGATGCTCCCGCCGCCGCCGCGCCCCCCGTCCATGACCGTGCCCGCGCCCTGGCTGGAGACGTTGCCGGAGGCGAGGTTGCCCCGCGTCACTCCGCTATGGGCCTTGAGCTGTTCGCCCGCCATGTTCTTGGTCCGCAGGTTGGCGGTCATCTTGGTGCCCGCGGCCCGGCCGCCGCGCGAGGAGTTCTCCATGGCCCCCATCCGGCCGCCAGCCGCCCCGCCCGAGGTCCGGGAAGCGGGTGTCCCGCCCATGTTCGCGGAAGCGACGAGCGTCGCGCTCGTCCCGCCCCCGCCCGCGCCCCCGAAACCCTGCTTCTTGGCCATGGTGGGCCGGCTCAAGCCCGCCGAGACCTTGGCGGTCGCGGCCGAGGGCGACGCGGCGGAGGCCTGCGTGTCGTGCTCGGGCGCCTTGACCCCGGAATCCTTGGCCGCGGAATCGGACCATTCCGTCGCCGTCCCGGAGCCCTCCCCTTCCGCCTTGGGCGCCGCGGTCGGGTCCGACACCGCGCCCTTATTGGCCTCGTTGAAGAACCCCAGCGACCCCGAAGCGCCGTCCGCTCCGACCGCGGACACCGACGCCGCCTTCTCCTCGGCGGCCTTCTTCGCCGCCGCCGCCGACTGCGCGTCCAGCGAGGCGAAGACCGCGGAGGAATCCTGCACGGAGGCGTTGCGCGACTCGTTGCCCACGCTGGTAAGCATGGTGATGCCGGCGGCGACCGAGGAGCCGGCCACGATGAGGGCGACGATCCCGGCCTTGCTCGCGATGATGCCGCTGCCCACTCCCGCGGCGGCGCCTCCGGCGCCGCCGAGGCCGAGCTTGGACAACAGGACCGGGAGGAATCCCGCCTTGCTCTCGGATTCGGAGCGCATCACCTCGCTCTCGATCTTGGGAATCTCGGGTCCGACGGGGTCGTTTTCCATGATTCTATCCCCCACCAAAGCTACTTCTTGTTCGCCGACTCCTGCTGCAGCATCATCATCACCATGCCGCCGGCCATCGGACCGGCCAGCCCGCCGACGATGGCGGAGGCCGCCATCATCATGAGCTTCTCTTCCATCGAGGTGCCGGAGGTCACCGCCGCGGTGTCCTTGACCGCCGGGACCTCGAACTCCTTCTGATCGAGCTTCTTCGGGTCGTTGTCCTTCAGGTTCATGGGGACGCCGCTGTCGTCGCGCACGCCGACTCCGCCGGCCGCGGAAAGCTGGGACATCGCGCCCTGCTGCGCCGCGCTCTGGTCGAAGGTCTGGCGTCCGCCGCCCGCCATGGACTCGTCGGGGCCCTTGAGGCTCGACAGCGCCACCTTGTTGGCCTCCCCCAGACCGCTCAGCGAACGGTTCTCGGGGCCGCCCGCGCGCGCGAGCTTGCTGCCGTCCGACAGCGCCCCGCCCAGAGAGGGGTTCCCGGGGTCGCCGCCGAGGCCGAAGGCCTTGTTGACCACCTGGAACGAGGCCGAGGTGCTCGTCCCCTGCCCGCCCCGGGACGACCCGACCTGGTCGAAACTGGCCTTGGGCTTGGCGAGCCCAGTGCGCGCCGACTTGTCGCCCCAGCTGCCGTGCGCGGGAGCGGGGGTGCTGGAGGCGACCTTCCGCATCGCCTGGACCAGCGTGTCCCCGTTCTCCGCCGCGGGCTTGGCCGCGGGGGCCGCCGCGTCGGCGATCGGGGCTCCGGCGGCTCCGCCGGGGGCGGTGTAGAGGGAACTCGACGCCCCGGCGCCGTCGGAGGCGCGGCCGTACGATCCGCCCGCACTCTCCGGGATGCCCAGGGCGGACCCCGGCGCCCCCACGGGATTTTCCGCGGCGTCCAACGACTTCAGGGCATCGTCGGACTCGGGCGCGCTCGCTACCTGCACGGATTCGGACCCGGTCTCAGGCGGAGTGGCCAGCGCAAGCCAGCCGATCACGAAACAGGCCGCCAGGACCAATACCCACCAATGGTCCTTGAGCGGGTCCGAGCTCGACGTAGATAGGGTCTCCATGGCGCGCCTTATGCTGCGTTATCAGTGTAAAGACGGCCGAAGAATTTGTCAAGGGCCTCGGACGGGGGCCCAGCTTCCGCGTTAAAGGGTGGGATTTTCGGACGAATTCGGCATGTCCGGGGGAGCGAAAGGAGGCCGCTGCTGCGCGCCCTCTCCGGCCGCGGGCAGGGCCGGGCGGACGACCTGCGGCGCCAATTTCGGGGGGGTCTTGCCGTACTCCTGAAAAATCAGAGCGATTTCATCGTAATCGAGCTCTTCATGCTGCAGCAGTTCATTGACGAAGCGCTCCACGATGGCCCATTCGGCCTTGAGCGTCCCTTCCACCTCGGAGAGGGCCTGCCGGAGGATGCGCTGGGTCTGCTCGTTGAGAGCCTGCTTGAGCGACTCGGAAAGATGCTCCTGCTGCAAGGTGGAAAAATCCCCGATAAGGCCGTCCGGCCCCATGCCGAAGCGCCAGACCATGGCGTCGGCGTGCAGGGCGGCGCTGGCAAAATCAGAGCTGACGCCGTCCGTAGTCACCCCGTACTTGAACTTCTCGGCGACGTAGCCGCCCAGGGAGACCTTGATGTTCGCCAGGTACGTATCCCGGTCCCGGGTATGCATCTCCTCCCGAGGAGAATGGTGGACCACGCCCAGAGCGCTTCCCCGCTGGATGATGGAAGCCTTGAACACGTCCTCCGTGGGATGCGTCAGGTACAGGATGACGAGATGTCCGGCCTCGTGGTACGCGGTCATCTCCCTCTCGCGGTCGGTCATGTTGAGCCGGTGCGCGACCCCGAGCTCGATGCGCTCGATGGCCTCGGAGATTTCCTTGTAAGTGACGATGTCCTTCTTCTTGCGCACCGCGATGAGCGCGGCTTCCTTGAGGATGTTCTCGATGTCCGCGGGGGTCCGGTAGACCGCCTTGCGGGCCAAGCGCCCGTAATCGATGCTCGGATCCATCTTGATCCTCTTGGCGTAGTGCTCGAAGACCCGCTGCCGCTCCTCCAGATTGGGCCGGGTGATCTGGATCTTGCGGTCGAAGCGGCCGGGGCGCAGCAGGGCGGGGTCGAGGACGTCTTCGGCCGCGTTCATGGCCGCGAGCACCACGACATGGGCGTCCGAATCCACGATGCCGTCCATCTCCACCAGAAGCTGGTTCAGGGTGGAATTCCCCTCCGAAGAGCCCCCGAAGGCATCGTGGAACACGCGCTTGCGGCCCAGGACCTCGAGCTCGTCGATGAAGATGAGGCAGGCGCCGTAGGCCTCGGCGTACTGCCGGGCCTGCTTGAAGAGCTTGCGCACGCGGGCCGCGCCCACGCCGACGAATATCTCCACGAACTCCGAGCCCGCGACGGAGAGGAAGGGGATGCCCGCCTCCGTGGCGATGGCCTTGGCCAGCATGGTCTTGCCGCAGCCCGGAGGCCCCAGCAGCAGCATACCGCGGATGATGCCGCCGCCCACCTGGCGGAGCTTGGAGCGGTCCTTGATGAGCTGGACCACCTCCCAGGCCTCCTTCTTGGACTCCGTGAGGCCGATGATGTCCGCGAAGCGGACCTTGACGTCCTTGGCGTCCACCTTGGCCTTCTTGAAGCGCACGAACCCGCCGCCGTACTGCAGGAGATATAGGAAGCCGACGAAGATCAGGGTCTGGAGTATGCCCCAGGGGAGGGAGGCGACGTTGATGCCGACGATGTAGCGGCGGACGCTCTCCTCCATCCCCGCCAGGTACCACATGGGCATGACGATGGAGATCAGGCCCACCGCCGCGACGGCGACCCAGATCCAGTACCGCTGCATGAACAGCTTCAGTTTAGCCCAGAGCATCGCTCACCCTGCGATACGACACCATAGGATACTCTTTTGTTCCCGCCCCCGGCAAACGGGTTATGGGGCGTTGAGTCCGGGCAGGACGAAGGCGATGGGGCGGTCGCGGTTCGGGACGTATTTCACGACCTCGAACTTATAGCCCCCCGTTTTCATGGTGGGGAGGTCGATGGGATTGGTGAATACGGTGAGCGTGACGACGTTCCAGACCTGGGTCCGCTGGACGGGACAGACGCTGACGGTCTGGATCCCCAGGAAGCTCTTGGTGGTGGCATCGAAATACCCCAGGTATTCCTTGACCTTCTGCTCGATGTCGGGACAGAGGGTGCCGTTGTCGAAGCTTTCATGCGCCACGTTCCGGTGCGACTCCAACTGCCACCGCCGCGCCGCATAGAAGGAAGCGACCTCCATCTTCTGGATCAGGATCAGGGTCGCGAAGACCTTGGAGAACGCGAACAGGAAGAACATGAACAAGGGCAGGAGCAGCACGACCTCCGTAGTAGCTTGCCCGCGCTCGGAATATCTGGTCGCGCTCATGGACATCGGCGCGGCAGCGTCGTTGCCCTGAGCGCGCTTAGGAGATGTGTTCGCGCTCATGGACATCGGCGCGGCAGCGTCGTTGCCCTGAAAGCCCTCTGGAAATGCGTTGGCTTTCATGGGTGGAGACGAGTCTGGAATTTTGGCGTGGGGCTGGGCCAGAGCTTGCCCCCGGACACCGACACCGTCGCGTGGACGCACGGCCCGCCCTGCGCGCCGGTGCAGCGCACCTCGTTGAGGAAGTTGACGTTGAAATAGTTGCTCCCGAGCGTGTCCTGTCCCCAGTGCTGGAAGATGGGGTACCCTGGAGAGCTGATCCCGAAAAGAGAATACGGCGCGTGCGAGTTCGCCAGGCTGTCGAGATGCGAATCCGGGATGGCCTCGACCTGGAAAAGCCCGGGCCCCGGCTTGCAGCCCGAGATGGTCTCCGGCATCTGCACCGGGTCCTTGGGACCCCACTGCATGTAGGGCTGGAAGGGGTTGCTCGTGGGCTTGTTGCCGACCAGCATGATCTCCTGGATGCAGTACGGCTCCGGCTTGAAGGAGTAGGAGGCGAAATAGGACGCCCCCTCGGCGGCGATGTTGATGTCGTCGTTGGTGTTGAGCCAGTAGGATTTGCGGAAGAAGGTGTGGGCGTTGCCTGAGCCCGCGGTGCAGCCGTTGGCCCCGGTCAGCCGGCAGAACACCTCGTATTGGGCCCCCTCCACCGAGCCCAGGAGCTGGTAGATCTGCACGTAGAGCTTGTAGATGTCCTGCGCGTCGTCCCAGCTCAGCCAGTAGTCCAGGGCGTCCTGCAGGGTCGTGGTATCCAGGCGCCCGCTCCCCATGTCGGGAGGGTTGGTGTTCTTCCCCGCGCTCGGGCCGCCGAAGCGGATCATCCAGCTCGGCTCCTCGTCCAGGGACTCCAGGGTCGAGTCGGCCGACCCGCTGCGGCGCGGGAACGCGCCGTTCTTGTAGAGGATGTTGAAGAGCCGGTCGCCCCGGGAGCCGCAGTCCCCGCCCGTGGAATCCTTCTTCTCGATGCAGGTGTTGTAGAACCCCTCGTGGAAGATGCGTTCCGGGAAGGCGCCGTTCACGTAGGCGGAGCGGTTCAGGAAATCCGAATAGTTCGTGCCCTCGATGAAGGCGGCCGAGTCCAGGGCGAACTGGTGGCGGATCTTCTCGCGCGAGAGCTTGGCGGTCTCGAAGATCAGGAACACGAAAAGGAACAAAGACGGGATGAGGAACAAGGACGGGATGGCGATCTGCCCCCGTCTCCCCATACCCCCCAGGGAAAAGGCCCCGGCCGCGCGCGCTGACGGCTCCATATCTGTATTATGAATATAACGCCCGGGTGTTACAATTTCAAGGGCCTTTCGGGGGTCCTACTGCCCGTAGGAAAGGCGGGAAGCGAGGAATTCGGGGAGGCCGACCGAGGCCATCCGCTGCTTCACCGCGTCGACGTCGTATTCGACCCTCTGCAGGGCGAACACGCGGCTCTCGTCGTCGTAGATGCCGCAGGAGGCGCGGGGGTCATGGTCCCTCGGCTGACCGACGGAACCCGGATTGACCACGCAGTGCATCCCCGTCTGCACCAGGATCTTCTGATCCTTGGCCAGGACGCCGTGCTCCACGTAGCTCACCGGCTTCTTCATCAGGAAGCAGACCGGCACATGGCTGTGCCCCACGAAGCAGGGTGAGGACTTCATGTAGGCGGTGTTGTCGTGGAACTGCTGCACCGTCACCAGATATTCCTCGGCCGGGTTGCGCGGCGAGCCGTGGACGACCGTGAAGCGCTCCGAGTGCACCTGGGGGGGAAGGTCCTTGAGCCACGCCAGGTTGCCCGGACTGATGGTCCGCTGGGTGAACTCCACGGCCGCGCGGGCCGCCTCGTTGAACCACGCGATGTCCATCCGCCCGAGCACCGCCAGGTCATGGTTGCCGCGGACCGCGTGCAAGGAGGGCAGGCTGGCCACCATCTCGATGACGTCGTCGGCGTCCGGGCCGTACCCCACGATGTCGCCGCAGCAGACGTAGCCCTCCACCCCGGAGGTGTGCAGATGCCGGAGGACCGCCTGCATGGCGGTCGCGTTGGAGTGGACGTCGGAGAATACCCCCCAGAGCATGGCTCAGCGCGGAGCGTCCTCGGCGGGAGCGGCCTCTCCCGCGGCGCCCGGCGCCAAGGCCAGATCGGGGGCGGCGCCGATGAGAGTCTCGACGACGCCGTCGACCGCCGCCTCGGTCCCGCTCTTCTTGCGGAAGTCGACGGAGAGTATCTGGCTCACCCCCGACTCCTCCATGGTGATCCCGTAGATGGCGTCGCAGGCCTCCATGGTCTTCTTGCTGTGGCTGACGATGAGGAACTGGGTCTTGTCCGTGAACTCCCGCAGCATCGCCACGAAGCGGTCGATGTTCGCGTCGTCGAGGGCCGCGTCGGCCTCGTCGAGCATGCACATCGGCGACGGCTTCACCATGAAGAAGGCGAACAGGAGCGCGATGGCGGTCAAAGTCTTCTCCCCGCCGGAGAGCTGGGAGATGCTCTGCAGGCGCTTGCCCGGGGGCTGCGCCACGATCTCGACCCCGGTCTCCAGCAGGTTCTCGGGATCGGTCAGGACCACGTCCCCCTCCCCGCCCTCGAAGAGGATGCCGTAGAGCCGGCGGAAATGCTCGCGCACCTCGGTGTACGTCTGCCGGAAGTTCTCCCGGGTCGCCGCGTTGATCTTCGCGATGACGGAGTGGAGGTCCTGGCGGGCCTGGTTGAGGTCGTCGATCTGGGCCTGGAGGTTGTCGCGGCGCTTGACGAAGTCCTCGTACTCCTCGGGGGCCGCCATGTTGATGTTCCCCAGGGCCTCGATGCGCCGGCGCAGGAACTGCAGGCGCTCCTCGTCCACCGGCTGCTCCTGGTAGCGGAGGGCCGCTTCCTCGTAGCTCAGCTGCCATTCCGTCCAGAGCCGGCCGCAGAGGTAGTGGCGGCGGTTCTTGAGCTCCGAGAGGCGGAGCTCCGCGTTCTTCAGGTCCTCCCGCAGCGCGTCGGCGTCGTGGCGGGACTGCTTGAGCTTGGCCTCGAGGTCCTCGGAGTCCTTCTGCAGGGACTGCTGCTTCTCCACCAGGACCCGCAGCTCACCCTCGCCGCCCGCGAGACCCCGATGCAGGCCTTCGAGCTGCCGGTTGGAATCGGCGACGACCCCGGCATACTCCTTCAGGTCGCGCTCCCAGGCGCCCTGCTGATCTTGCCGCTTGAGCGCCGACGCCTCGATGCCGGCCTTATCCGCCACGAGGCGGTCTCGGCGGTCCTTCATGATCCGTTCCCGCTCGCCGCGGTCCTGGAGCACCTGCTTGAAGTGCGTCTCTTCGCCGAGCTTGCGCTGGACCCCGTCGTGGATGAGCGCCCCCCGGGCCTGGGCCGCGTCCGCCTCGCCTTGGAGAGCGGCCTCCTGACCCCGGAGCTCTTCCAGACGGCGCCCGAGCCCGGACCGCTGCTCCTGCAGGGCCGTGATATCCGACGCGAGCCGTTCGGTTTCCACGAGGATCGAGGTCCGCAGTCCTTCGTCGAGCTTGAGGCCTTCCCGCTTGTTCTGGAGCTCCCCGTCCAGGCGGTGGAACGCCGCGGATTCCGTCTCCCGCCGGCCGCGGGCCTCCGCGAGCGACCGGTCCGCCGCGCGGATCGCCTCCTCCAGCTCCGCCTTCCGCCGCTGTTCGGCCTCCAGGCGGCCGTGGAACCGCTCCAGACGGCCCCGCAGCTCCCCGATGTCCGACAGCTGCATCTGGAGGGATTCGCCCTCGCGCGCGCCGCCGCATACCCAGCAGCGGCCGTAGAGCCCTCCGTCCAGCATGAAGGTCTCGGCCAAAAGATGCCGGACCACCCGTTCGTGCGCGGGGTCGAAGCTCACCGCTTCCAACAGGTTCCGCGCGCCGGACGGGAGTTCCGCCGAGGACAGGGGACCCTCGGGGAGCGCGCTGGACACCAGGAACCGGACGCGGCCCCGGCCGCAGCACTTGAGGAATTCGATCCCCGCCCGCGCGGCGGCGACATCGTCGCACACGACCGCGTAGAGCCGGTCGCCCAGGGCGTCCTCGACGAAGACGCGGTGCTCGTCGTGCACCCGCAGCAGGGAGCGCACGGTGCCCGCGATCCCCGGGATCCCGGCGTCGGTGACCGCGTGCGCGCCGACCCAGTAGGGGTCCTGGCCGCCCTGCGACTCGACGGCCTCGATCCGGGCCTTCAGGGCGGCGGCCTCCGCGCGCATCGCCACGATGGCGTCCCCGGTGCCGGCGTGCTGCCCGGAGAGGTCCGTGCGCCGTGTCTCGAGCTCCGCGACGGTCTGACAGGCGCGGTCCAGCCGGGACCGCTGCTCTCCCGCGGCGCCCTCCAGCCGGCCGAGTTCGTCGCGCCGGTCCTGGAGCTTGGTCTCGAGGGTCTCGGTCTCCTTGCGGTTGCGCTCCAGCTCGTAGCCCAGCTTGTCCTGGCGGCTCTGGGCCGCGGACTCCTCGCGGGAAGTCCCTTGGAGCGTCTCGGAGACGGAGCGCGCCTTCTGGCGGATGGCCTTGGCGGATTCGTGGGCCGCGTCCCGCTCCTCGATCAGACGGTTGAGCTCCGCGCGGAACTCCTCTTCCTCGCGGCGGCACTGCTCCAGCGCCGCGGCGGCCTCGGCGTGCGCCTGGCGGGCGCCGCCGATCTCGGGGTCCATGGCCGCGGCGCGGCCGCGCTCCGCCTCCAGCTGTTCGCGGGAGTCCTCCAGGTTCTTCAGGACGCGGGCCGCGGAATCGTTGGCGTTGCGGACCCGCTCGTCCAGCATCCGGATCTCCGACTGCAGCGCGGCGACCTTCTGGTTGGACGCCAGGACCGCGGCGTCCTGCGCGGCCTTTTCCAGGTGCAGGGCCGCGAGGCGGGCGTCGTCGGCGTCGACGACCGATATCATGGCCGTCATCCGCTCCCGCAGGGGCCCCGCCTGCTCCTCCTGGGTCTTGAGGTCCGCGTCGAGCTTGCGAACCTCGCCGAGGATCTGGCCGGCCTCCATCGAAGCGAGCTCGGCCTTGTATTTCTGATAGAGCTTGGCTTTGCGGGCGTCCGAGTCGAGCTTCTTGATCTGCTCGTCGATGAGGGCGACGGAGTCCTGGAGGCGCCCCAGGTCCACCTCCACGTGCTCCATCTTGCGGATGGCCTCTTCGCGCTTGACGTTGTACTTGGATACCCCGGCCGCCTCCTCGAACAGCGCCCGGCGGTCCTCGGGCTTGGACCGCAGGATGAAGTCCACGTCGCCCTGCCCGATGATGGCGTAGCCCGAGTTGCCGATGCCGGTGTCGAGGAAGAGCTCGCGGATGTCGCGCAGACGGCACTGGGTCTTGTTGTAGTAGTACTCCGACTCGCCGGACCGGAAGATCCGCCGCGACACCTGGATCTCGCTGTAAGGCACGGGCAGCAGGTTGCGCGCGTTGTCGAAAGTGAGGGTGACCTCGGCCAGGCCCACCGCGTTGCGGCGCTCGGTCCCCGCGAAGATGACGCTCACCATGGAGTCGGAGCGCAGGGACTTCCAAGACATCTCGCCGATGCACCAGCGGATGGCGTCCATGATGTTGGATTTGCCGCAGCCATTGGGGCCGATGATGCCGGTGATCCCCGGCTTGACCTCGATCCGGGTCTTATCCGCGAAGGATTTGAAGCCCTGAATCTCGATGCTTTTCAAATGCATAGAACGCGATCCCGGGGACCGCTGAGCCTCCAGCAGTCCATCCTGTGCTGTCTTTTAGTTAATTCGTGCCGAAAAGGCGTATTACTTTAGCAAATCGCCGTCGAGGAATCAAGCGGGGGCCGCCCCCCCGATCCTCGGCTAAGCAGCTGTGCCCGGGCACACTCGTGGCGCCGCCTGCGGCGCCGCCCGAATCCGCAGGCAAGGCTATCCCCGCCGGGCGAGAAATAGAGCACCTCGTTCGCCGGCTTGCCGCTGCTGACGGAGCTGGCCCACCGAAGCAACCTGATCAAGGATCTCGACGCCTTGCCTGGATTAGTCCCGGACACCTGACGTTGGATGTCGACTCCAGCCTGATGTCAGGAGCCCTGAATTCCGCCCTGGGAATAGTTCGCCGCAGTCGCAGCTGCGCAGCCTTCTGGGCCAGTGCCGCCGGATGCTTGCGCAGGGCACCAAGCTGCGGGTGAGGTCCGATAGCGCGGGCTACAGACTGGCTGTGATGGAGTACTGTCTCAAGCAGGGCATGGAGTTCTCGATCACGGCGGACCTGGATTGCGCTGTGCGGGAGACCATCGGCGAGATCCCCGACGGGAAATGGCAGTCGGTCGTGCGGAGAAGTTCGAGATCAAGGATCTGCGCTTCCGCCTGCTGTGCCGGGCGGCCAAGCTGGTCAGGCACGCGGGCCAGACGGTCCTGAAGTTGTCGCGCGGCTGCGCCCACTTCTCGGTCTTCGATCGGGCGCGCTGGGCCGTCCTTTCGCCGCTTGCCGCCGGCTGCGGATAGTCGAGCAAGCCAGCGTCAAAGGCTTCGCGCGCTTGTGGATCGCGGGGACAACTGTGCCCGGGCACAGCTGCCCCGTTGGACCGCCGTCCTGGGAGCGCGCCGTCCTACCTTCCGCGGAAAGGGCGGCCGGCACGCAGCCGCCGGGAGAGGCTGACCGGCAGGCGTCCCTGGGGCCGGATCTCCCCGAAAAGGAGCCGCGCCGCGGCGCCCAGCGCGGCCTCCGTCGGCCCATAGAGGAGCGCCACGGTCCCGGCGCCGGGGTAGAGGGGGACGTCGTAGGGATTCATCAGGCTGAGCAGCACCGCGCGCCGGCGCAGCTTCAGGAGGCTCCGGACCAGCTCCCGCTGCGCTTTCGGAGGCTCGCTTCCCCACAGATAGGAACCCACCACCAGGGCGTCCGCCTTGCGGGCGGCGGCCTCCGCCCGCGCGGCGTCCCCCTCCGCCGGCGCGGGGGGCAGGATGAGCGCCTCGGTCCGCGCGTGGCGGCGGACCAGCTCGCGGACGAACGACTCCGCCTCCGCCTTGAAGCGCGGGGACGGCATCAGCACGACGGCCAGGGTCTCTTCCTCGCGCAGACTCAGGGGGATGAGCGAAGCCTCATCCCGCAGCAAGGTCACCGACGCGTCCGCAATCCGCCGGATTAGCGGCGCGCCGGGATCGGAGGCCGCCCCGCCGAGGGCGAGGGGCGCGGGCGCCGTCCGCCGCTTCAGTTCGAGGATGCGTCCCACCGACGCCGCCAGACGCTCCTTCGGGACCCGCCCGTCGCGGACCGCCTTGAGGAATCCCTCATAGACGGGGGGATAATCGGCCTTGCCGATGAGGAGCAGATCGCAGCCGGCGAGAAAGGAGCGGATCGCGGCCTCGGCGACCGTCTGGTCCTTGGTGATGGCCCCCATATCGAGGCTGTCCGAAACGATAACGCCTGGGAATCCCAGCCGGCCCCTCAGCCAACCCTCCAGCACCTCCGGGGAGAAGGTGGCCGGCAGAGCCCCCGTCCCCAGGGCGGGGACCGAGATGTGGGCGGTCATGATGAGCGGCACCCCCGCAGAGATGGCCGCCCGGAAGGGGGGCAGCTCCACCGCCTCCAAACGGGACAGACGCTTGCCGATGCGGGGCAGGCCCGTATGGGAATCGGTGTCCGTGTCCCCGTGCCCGGGGAAATGCTTGGCCGCGGGCAGCACCCCTCCCTTCAAGTAGCCGCGAACGGCCGCGGCTGCGAAGCGCGCCACCAGCCGGGGGTCCTCTCCGAAGGAACGGACGCCGATGATGGGGTTCTTCCGGTTGGAATTCACGTCCACCGCCGGAGCGAAGTCCACGTGGATCCCGAGGCTCCGGAGTTCGCGGGCGCTCTGCTCCGCGGCGGCCTCCGCCAGGTCTTCGGAGCCGGCGGCGCCCAGGGCCATGTTCCCGGGGAATATCGTGGCCCCGAGCGTCTTCTGAGTGAACAGGGGCCCCCCCTCATGGTCCACCGAGACCAAAAACGGGATCCCGTCAGGAGCGCCGGCGGACCACTCCTGCAGGCGCCCCGTGAACCGCTTCAACTCGTCCGCCGTGAACCGGTCCCAGCGGAGCATCCCCCCGCCCAGCCTGCCGCTCCGGATGTAGGACTCGTAGCGGCCGGCGATCTCCGTGTCGATGACCACCGCGAACACCTGGCCCGCCATGGCCTCGATGGACAGGGCGCCCTCTACGGCGAGAGGTGAACGGCGGGCGCCTTCGAGGACGGCGCCCCCTGGGGCGCCGTCAGCCGCATGGGCCGGCGACGCGGACAACAGGGACACGGCGAGGGAGAGGGAACGTATCATGCCGGAGAGGATTCTAGTATAATCGCGCCATGCGCAAGTCACTATTGCTCGCCGCGCCCCTGACCCTGTTCGCCGCATGCATCCCCCAGCCCCTCCAGGTCCGCCAGCCCCCCCCGGAGCCCGCCTTCCGCGCCGTCGACTTCGTCCCCGGGATGGAATGGCCCGAGCTTTCGGACGACCTGGACCCCGCCTCGTTCGAAGCCGCGGCCCAGCGCAGCGCCGCCTACCTTGAGGCGAAAGGCGACCACCTGATGCGGATCGGCGACCGCGAGGTCGCCCCCCGCCTCCTCATCGAGACCCTGGAGGAGGTCGCGGCCCTGCTCAAGGCGGCTCCCGCCGGACAGGACCTGCGGCCCCGGCTTAAGGAAAGGTTCGACCTATACCGCGTGCGCCCCTCCAGCGCCCCCCGCTCCGCCCATTTCTCATCCTACTATCAACCCGTCATCGCGGCGAGCCGCGAGCGCACCGCGGAATACTCCTACCCCCTCTATGGGAAGCCCCCGGACATGGTCGATGCCGATCTCGGCGGGTTCGACCCGGCGCTCCAGGGGAAGACCATCGTCGGCAGGGTCACTCCCGAAGGACGCTTCGCGCCTTACTTCGACCGCCGGGACATCGACATCCGCAAGAGCCTGGAAGGCAAGGGCCTCGAGATAGCCTGGCTCAAGGACTCTTTCGACCGCTTGAACCTGCACATCCAGGGCTCCGGCCTCCTGCAGTTCACCGACGGCACGACCATGATGGCCCGGTTCGCGGCCACCAACGCCCGCCCCTACAAGAGCGTGGGCCTGAGCGTGGCCGGCTCCGGAGCCATGACCCGCGACAAGCTCACCAACGACACGCTCCATCAGTATCTCCGGGAGCATCCCGAAGGCGAAGCCTGGCTGCTCAGCCAGAACCCCCGCTACACCTTCTTCGAACTCGTCGATCTCCCCGCGGACGCGGAACCCCTGGGGACCATGAACCAGCCGCTCACGGCCGGCCGCTCGATCGCCGTCGATCCGGAGTTCGTGCCTTTGGGCGCCCTCGCGTTCATGTCCTTCCCCATGGCCCAGGCCGACGCGGAGGGACGACTGCTCGGGAAGGGACCCGTCCACCGCTTCGTCCTCTGCCACGACACGGGCGGGGCCATCAAGGGCCCCGGGCGGGTGGACGTGTATGTCGGACACGGCGCCCAGGCCCAGACGACGGCGCACCGCGTCTGGGACAAGGGGAACCTGTACCTCTTGATCAAGAAACTCCCCCCCCGTCAGCGATGAGGCCGGCGCTCGCGGCCGTCCTGCTCACGCTCGGCGCCGCGGCTCTAGCCGAGGAGCCCGCTCCCGCCCCGGTCCTGCTGGGCATCGACGTCCTCGAGGAGCACGAATTCCGCGAGCTCAAGAACAAGTCCATCGGCCTCATCACGAACCAGACCGGGCTGGATCGGGGAAGCCGCTCCACCATCCAGGTCCTCGCCAACGCCCCCGGCGTACGGCTGCGCGCCCTCTTCTCCCCGGAGCACGGGTTCGCGGGGACCTCGGAGTCGGAGGAAGTCGGCTCGGGGATATTCCTGCTCCCCGACGGCTCCCGCATCCCCATGTACAGCCTCTACGGCTCCACGCGCGCCCCCACCCCGGACACCCTGCGCGGCCTCAACGCCCTGGTCTTCGACATCCAGGACGCGGGGGCCCGCTTCTACACCTACGCCACGACCATGGCCATGGCCATGGAGTCCGCGGCCAAAGCGGAGATCGAATTCATCGTCCTCGACCGTCCCAATCCGATCAACGGCGAGACGGTCGAAGGGCCGATCCTCGACCCGGACATCCGCCACTTCATCGCCTATTTCCCCATCCCCGTGCGCCACGGCCTCACGATCGGAGAGATCGCGCGGCTCCACAATCAGGAAGCCCGGCTCGGCGCGCGCCTGCAGATCGTCCCGATGAAGAACTGGAAGCGCAGCCTATGGTATGACCAGACCGGACTGCCCTGGGTGCGGCCCTCCCCGAACCTCCCCGACCTCGACGCGGCCACGCTCTATCCCGGCATCGCCTGTTTCGAAGCGGCGAACGTATCGGTCGGACGCGGGACCGACCTGCCTTTCCGCTGGGTCGGCGCTCCCTGGATGGACGCCAAGGCCGTGGTCCAGCGCCTGCGCAAGGCCGGACTGAAAGGAGTCTCCTTCGCAGAGGAGACCTTCACCCCGGCCAAGAGCGTCTTCGCAGGCCGGCGCTGTCCCGGTGTCCGGATGCGCGTCACCGACCGCAAGGTCCTGCGCTCGCTCGAGGTCTTCGCCCACCTCGCGGCCGCGCTCCGGGACCAGCACCCCAAGGAATTCGCGCTGGACCTGGAACGAATGCCCCGCTTCACCGGCTCCCGCCGCTTCAACGAACTATTCTCCCAGGGAGCGGCCCCGAAAGAGCTCATCGAACTCTTCGACGCGGGCGCCCGGGAGTTCCTGGACCGGCGCGCCCACTTCCTACTCTATTGATCCTCTTCAGCTACTTCCTCTCGGGCTTCGCGGCGCTCCTCTACGAAGTCCTCTGGGTGCGCCTAGTCACGCTCTTCTGCGGCCATACCGCGCTCGCGGCCTCGGCGGTCCTGTCGGCCTTCATGGGCGGGCTCGCCCTGGGCAGCTTGCTCGGCGGGCGTCTGGCCGACCGGCGCGACCCGGGACGCCTGCTGCGCCTCTATGCCGCCCTCGAGGCGGGGGTCGGCTCCGCCGCGCTCCTGACCTTGCCGGCGCTCCACCTGGTCGGGAAGTTCCTGCTCTGGGCCGGCATCCTGTCCCTCCCCGCGCCGGTCCGGGCCCTGTCATATTTCCTCCTCGCGACCGCGGCGCTCCTCCTCCCCACGGCCCTCATGGGGGCGACCTTGCCGCTCTTGACGCGTTGGCGTTCTCTGCGCGAGACGGGCCGGGCGGACCGCCCCCTCTCCCTGCTCTACGGGATCAACACTTTGGGCGCGGTCCTGGGAGCGGCTTCGGTCGGCTTCCTGCTGCTGCCCGCGCTGGGCACCCTGCGCAGCATGCTCTGCGGGGCCGCCGCGAGCGCGCTGAGCGCCGCCCTCGCCCTCCGGGCCGCGCGTCAGGAGGACATTCTCTTGCGCGGTCCCTGCCGGTCGATAGCGTCAGGGGCCGCGCGTTCGACTGCGCTCACGGCGGCGCCCGCGGCGCCGCTCCCCGGCGCCCGACGCGCCTGGCTGCTGCTCGCGGTCTCCGGGGCCGCCGCCATGGTCTGCGAAGTCGCCTGGACCCGCGCCTTCGCCGTGGTCCTGGGCTCCACGGTGTACGCCTTCACGACCGTCCTCGTCGCGGTGCTGCTCGGGCTGGCGGCGGGAAGCTTCGCCTTCCATCTCCTCCGCGCGCGGCGCGACCCGAGCTGGGGCGGCCTGGCGGTCCTGCTCGCCCTGCTGGGGGCGTCGGTCTATGCCGGATCGTACGCCTTCGACCGGCTGCCCTTCCTCCTGACGAGACTCCCGGCGCTGCTCCCGTCCGCCGGCGGCTCGCCGCTCCTGCCCCAGTTCCTCCTGACCGCGGCCGTCCTCGCCGTTCCGACCGCGCTCATGGGCGCCGTGTTCCCCTGGGCGGTCGCCGCGCTCTCTCCCGCGCGGGAGGACATCGGCCGGGCTGCGGGCTCCTGCTACGCCGCCAACACCTTGGGAGCCATCCTGGGGTCCGCGACCGCCGGACTGATCCTGCTGCCCGCCCTGGACTTGGAGAGGACCCTCCTGGCTGCGGTCTGGGCTTATGCCGGCGCCTCCATCCTCTGCGTTTGCGCCCTCCCGGCGTCCGGGCGGGTCAAGGCGGCGGGGTCCGCCGTGCTCCTGGCCGCCTGCGGCGCTCTGGCAGCCCTGCGGCCTTCCTGGAACACGCGCCTGTTCACCAGCGGCATGTTCGTGTACGGACCCTATTTCGCCAAGAGCGGCATGGATTTCCGCACGTTCCGAAGGGTGCTGGAGCGGGACCAGGTGATCTTCCACCGCAGCGGACGCAACGCCAGCGTGACCGTCCTGGAGAACCCCGACGGAGAGCGCTACCTGCGGGTGAACGGGAAGACCGACGCCTCCGACGGTGGGGACATCGACACCCAGCTGCTCCTGGGCTACCTTCCCCTGCTCCTCCACCCCGGGGCTCCGCGCGACGCCCTGGTGGTCGGCCTGGGTGCCGGCCTCACGGCCAGCGCCCTGGCCTCGGACCCGGGCCTGGGAGCGCTGGATGTGGTGGAGATCGAACCGGTCGTGGCGGAGGCGGCCGGGCTCTTCGCGCGCTCCAACCGCGGCGTCCTGCGGGACCCGCGCCTGCGCCTGCACAGCGCGGACGCGCGGCAGTTCCTGGCGGCCGCCGCGGCGACGGGCGGCCCCCGCTGGGATCTCATCGCCTCCGAACCCTCCAATCCCTGGATCTCCGGCGTCGCGTATCTCTATACCCGCGAAGCCTTCGCCCTCTACCGCGGCCGGCTCAAGGACGGCGGCGTCTTCGCGCAATGGTTCCACGCCTACAGCATGACCGAGGAGGATTTCCGCCTGGTGGTCCGGACCTTCACCTCGGTCTTCCCTCACGCCCTGCTCCTGTCCAACGGGCGCGCGGACTATTTCCTCCTGGGCTCGAACGCGCCGTGGGACATCGACTACGGACTGATCCAGCGCCGCTTCGCGGCGAACGCGACCCTGCGCGGGGACCTCGCCCACCTCGGCGAAGGCTACGACCATCCCTTCACCCTGCTCACCTCGACGCTCATCCTCTCCGACGCCGATCTGCGCCGCTTCTGCGCCGGCGCCCCGGTCCAGACTGACGACCGCCCCACGCTGGAGTTCTCCGCCGCGCGCAGCATCGGCCTCCTGCGCGCCAAGGCCATCGCGGACCTCCTGCGCGGCTTCAAGACCCTCCCTCTGCCGGAGGGCCTGCGCGGCCTCAGCATCACCGACAAGGAGCGCGGGCTCATCTTTAACAAGACGGCGCGCGTCCTGCTGGACGCGGGGAGGGGGGACCGGGCCGAGGCGGTCGTCGCCCGGGCGCTCTCCTATGACCCGGCCAGCGCCCGCGCCTGGACCAGCCAGGGACGGATCTGGGAGCTCCGCGGCCGCAAGGACCATGCCATGGCCTCCTTCCGGAAGGCGGTCGCCCTCGACCCGCGAGAGCCGGAGGCGCGCGCGCGGCTGGGAGCGCTCCTGGAGCGGTCGGGGCGGCGGCGCGAGGCGCTGGCCCAGCTCGAGCCGGCCCGCGCGCTGTCTCCCAAGGACCCTCTGACCGGATTGGAGCTCGCGCGCATCTACGCCTCCCAGATGCGGGTGCCCGAGGCCCGCGCTCTCCTGGAATCGGTCCTGGCCCAACCGGTCCCCCGCTCCGCCCTGCGCCGGGACCTCATACGCCTCCTGCGCAGCGCGGGAGGCGACCTGCGGTAAATCTGCTATATTCACAGCCTATGGACCCCGTGGAAAACTCCCCCGTGACCGCCCCCGACAGCACCCCTTTAGCCGCCCCCAAGAGCGCCCCCTTGGCCGCCGCTTCCGGGGAGGTGCGCCGCGCCGTCATCGAACGGGTCCTCCCTGAAGTCGACGCCGGCCGCTTCCCCATCAAGAGGACGGTCGGAGAGACGGTCCGGGTGAAGGCGCACGCCTTCGCCGACGGGCATGACGAGCTCGCCTGCGTCCTCCTGCATCGGCACGAATCCCAGAAGGTGTGGTTCGAAGCCCCGATGCAGCCCTTGGGCAACGATGTCTGGGCCGCGGAATTTTCAGTTTCCGAACTCGGCCGCTATTTCTACACGGTCCAGGCCTGGGTCGACCCCTTCCGGACCTGGCAGCGGGACCTACGCAAGCGTCTCGACGCCGGGCAGGACGTCGCCATAGACCTGAAGATCGGGGCGGACCTCATCGACGCGGCCGCCCGACGCGTCCCCGCCGCGGTCGGCAAACGCCTGCGCGCCTGGGCGGGCGAACTGCGCCTGGGCGGCGGCCCAGCGGCCGCCGCCCGTTCCGGCGAACGGATGACGGACGGCGCCTTCAAGGGCGGCGGCCCCATGGCCGCCGCCGAACGCGCGTTCGACCCCGAGCTGAGCGCTTTCATCGAGAAGCATCCCGACAAGAAGAAGACGCCCTACGGCCGGGAGCTCCCGGTCTGGGTGGACCGGGAGAAGGCCCGCTTCAGCGCCTGGTACGAGATGTTCCCCCGCTCGGCCTCGCCGGAGCCGGGACGGCATGGCACCTTCCGGGACTGCATCGCCCGCCTGCCGTACCTGGCCGACATGGGCTTCGACCTGGTCTACCTGCCTCCGATCCACCCCATCGGGACGACCCGCCGCAAAGGGCGGAACAACTCCCTCGCCTGCGCGGCCGACGACCCGGGCTCGCCCTGGGCCATCGGCTCGGCCGAAGGCGGGCACAAGTCGGTCCACCCCGGACTCGGGACCCTGGAGGATTTCCGGGAATTGGTGAGCAAAGCCCGGGCGCTCGGCATCGACGTGGCGCTCGATATCGCGTTCCAGTGCTCCCCGGACCACCCCTATCTGCGGGAACATCCCGAGTGGTTCCGCAGCCGGCCGGACGGCACCGTGCAGTACGCGGAGAACCCCCCCAAGAAATACGAGGACATCTACCCTTTCGACTTCGCGAGCGGGCAGAGCGGGGAGCTGTGGCTGGAACTGCGCAGCATCTTCTTCTTCTGGATAGAGCAGGGCGTGCGCGTGTTCCGCGTGGACAACCCGCACACCAAGCCCTTCGCCTTCTGGGAGTGGATCATCGCGGAGGTGCGGCGCGAGCACCCGGACGTGATCTTCCTGTCCGAGGCCTTCACCCGGCCGAAGATCATGTACCGGCTGGCCAAACTGGGCTTCACGCAGTCCTACAACTATTTCCCCTGGCGGACGGCCAAGCAGGAGCTGGCTGAATACTTCACGGAACTCACCCGCACGGAGGTCCGCGAGTTCTTCCGCCCGAGCCTCTGGACGAACACCCCCGACATCCTCATCTCCTATCTCCAGAACGGCGGCCGGCCCGCCTTCATCATCCGGTCCCTGCTCGCCTCCACCTTGGGCGCCAGCTATGGGATCTACGGACCGGCCTTCGAGCTCTGCGACAATCGCGCCAAGACTCCGGGCCAGGAGGAATACCTCGATTCCGAGAAATACGAGGTCCGCTACTGGAACCTCCGCGACCCCCTGAGCATCCAATGGCTGCTCACCCGGCTCAACGCGATCCGGCGGGAGAATCCGGCCCTGCAGAGCGATTGGAGCCTGCGCTTCGTCCCGGTGGATAACGACCGCATCCTTTGCTACAGCAAGCAGAGCGGGGAGAACCTGCTGGTCATGGCCGTCAACCTCGACCCGCACTGGACCCAATCCGGCTGGGTCGACCTCCCGCTGGCGGAATTCGGACTCAACGAAACCGAGACCTATGAGGTCCACGACCTGCTCACCGACCTCCGCTTCCGGTGGCATGGGCCGCACAATTTCGTCGAGCTCCGCCATGAGGCCGGGATCCCGGCCCATGTCCTCCGGATCGAACGCATCCGGAAATAGCCCGGGGGCCGGGGCCGGGCTTGCATCCCCGCCATCTTTTGTAGGATACTCGCTGGCAACGATGAACGGCAACGAGCAGTTGGAAGGAACACTCTACACCAACCTCGCATTCAAGTTCAGCATCCGTTTCCCCGAGGGCTGGAAGGTCAAGGACGGGGACGGGGAGAACGTCGTCAAGCATGCGTTCGGTCCGACCCGGGGCGCGATGAACGTGAGCATCGCCCATCCCGATGAGGAGCGTCTGCGCGCCCTCGGCCCGGATTCCCTGGAAGAGGCGCTCAACCTGCTCATGGAATCGTCGGTCCACTCCCTGGTCCTGCAGCTGGCCGGGGAAGTCGTGTCGCAGAGCCTCGGCGTGGTCAACGGGATGCCGGCAGCCTACTGCCAGGTGAACGCGGTCCATCTCGACCACGCGACCGGCCGCACTCCGATGGTCTTCCAGCAGATCCTGTGCTACAAGCACGGGCTGATCTACATGGTGACCGCGGCGGTCCGCGCGGAGGACATGAAGTTCTTCGACGCCGCCATCAAAGAGTCGTTCGCCTCCTTCACCGTCTCCGACTGATCCCCCGCCGCGACTAGCGGCACCGACCCCCGGTCGTCCGGACCGCGCGACCCTGCGGCCGCGCTTAGCGCTCGCGGCGCTGTATGCGTATGCGCCGCTCGCGAAATCCGGACGACCGGGGGTCGGTGCCGCGCGCCGCCATTGGATTCCGACGACGGCGATGGGAGGCTCGATCGGGGGACAGACTCGCGCTTAGGGAGAGGGAGAGGCGAGGGCGGCCCGCATCTCGGCGGCGGCTGCTTTCAGGGCTTCCTCGGGGGACTTCTTGCCGGCCAGCGCCGCACCCAGGTGCACCTGCAGGATGGCGGAAAGGCGCGGGTACTCGGGGTGCATGGGCCGGGGACGCGCCGCGGAGAGCACGTCGTAGAGGACGCGGTAGTGCGGGCTCTTCGCGATGACCTGGGGATCGTTGAACAGGACCTTCCGGGTGGGCAGGATGCCCCCCTTCTCGTAGCCGACCTTCTGGCTTTCGGCCGTGGCCATGAACTGCACGAACTTCCAGGCCGCCTCGGGCTCCTCGGTGAAGGCGGAGATGGAGTAGCCCCAGCCGCCCAGGACCGCGGCGCTCTTGCGGCGCCCCTCCCCGTGGACCATGGGCGCGATGCCCACCAGCCCCTTCACCGGGGAGCGCTCCCGCTGGAGCAGGTTCCAGGCGTAGGGCCAGTTCCGCATGAAGACCGCGCGCCCATCCCCGAACAGCTTGCGCGCCTCCTCCTCCTGAAAATCCAGCACGCTCTCGGGAGCGATGCGCTGGACGCGCACCGCGTCCACCAGCCAGGAGAGCGCCTCGATCGCGGCCGGAGCATCGACGATCACCTGGGAGCGGGGGTCCAGCATCCCGCCCCCGTTGCCCCAGGCCAGCTCCAGGAAGTCGCAGACCAGCCCCTCGTACGCCTTCCCCTGGAAGGCCAGGCCCCAGAGTTCCGGAGGCCGCTGCAGGCGCTGCGCCTGGGCGACGAGCTCGCCCCAGGTCCGGGGCGGCCGGAGGCCGGCGGCGTCCAGGAGGTCCTTCCGGTAATACAAGAGGCCCGCGTCCGACTGGTTGGGGACGCGGTAGATCTTCCCGCCGTAGCGGGAGCCCGCGATGTCGCCGGGCAGGAACTTGGACTGCATCCTGCGCGTGAACCAGCCGTCCAGGGGACGCAGCCAGCCCCGCGCGGCGAAATGCGGGATCCAGGCCACGTCCGTGTAGAGCACGTCGAAGGCGCCGTCCCGCGCCGCGAAGGACTCTGAGCCCCGAGCCTCGAGGCGGTCGCTCTCCGCCGGGCCCTCCACGACCTCCACGCGGATGTCCGGATAGTACTCGTGGAAGCGGACGATGTTGGACGCCAGCGCCCCGCCGACGTCCGGCCCCGCCAAGAGGCGCAGGACCGTCCGTCCCGGGACGGGCTCCGGCGCGCGGCGGCAGGCGGCGAGGAGCGGCAGGACCGCTAAGACCCGCAGGAGCGACCCGGCCCGGCGGGCGGCTCGTCCGTTCAGCGCAGCCTCTTGGTGGTCGTCCGGTCGAAGAAGTGGAGGGCCGCCGCGTCGAAGGAGACCTGCAGGGACTCCCCCGCGCGCGGCGAGAAGGCGGCGTCCACCACCATGAGGAGCTTCGTCCCGCCGGCGAGGAGATGCACGTTCTTCCGGTGTCCCAACAGCTCCACCACGTCCACTTCGGCCGGGATGCCCTGCCGGCCCGCCGGCCCGTCGCCGGCGGGCCGGAGGCTCTCGGGCCGCACCCCGAGGATGACCGGGAGCGGCGCGGCGGGCGGCGTCTCGAGCAGGCCCGCGGGCAAAGCGACCTTCATGGCATCGTTGGCGAAGCAGAGCCCCGTCCCTTCCGGGGACAGGGTCCCCGCGACGAAGTTCATAGTCGGGCTCCCGATGAAGCCCGCCACGAAGACGTTCTCCGGCCGGCTGAAGACCTGCTCCGGAGTGCCCACCTGCTGGAGCGTGCCGCCCTGGATCACCGCGATGCGCGAGGCCAGGGTCATGGCCTCCACCTGGTCGTGGGTGACGTAGACGATGGTCGAGTGGAGCCGCTGGTGGAGCTTGGCGATCTCCACGCGCATCTCCTCCCGGAGCTTGGCGTCGAGGTTGCTCAGCGGCTCGTCGAAAAGGAACACCTTGGGCTTGCGAACGATCGCCCGCCCGATGGCGACGCGCTGGCGCTGCCCCCCGGAGAGCTGCTTGGGGGTGCGCTCGAGGAGCTTCTCGATCTGCAGGATGCCCGCCGCCTCCCGGACCCGCGCTTCGATCTCGGGCTTGGGCATGCGCCGCAGGCGCAGGCCGAAGCTCATATTCTCGGCCACCGTCATGTGCGGGTAGAGCGCGTAGTCCTGGAACACCATCGCGATCTCCCGGCTGCGGGGAGGCAGGTGGTTTACCAGCGTGCCGTCGATGAAGGTCTCGCCGCCCGTCGCGTCCTCCAGGCCGGCGAGGATGCGCAGGAGCGTGCTCTTGCCGCAGCCGGAGGGACCGACCAGGACCAGGAATTCCCGGTCCGCGATCCCCAGGGTCACGTTGTCGAGGACCCGGTTGTCGTTGAAGTCCTTGACGATGTTGCGCAGGGTCACAGAAGCCATGTTCTTATCCCTTGACCCCGCCGAGGGTCAGCCCCGAGATGAGCCATTTCGAAGAATAGAGGAAGACCAGCAGCACGGGCGCGGTCACCATCAAGGACGCCGCCGCGAACATGCCCCACTGGGTCAGGTACTGCCCCTGGAGCTCGAATAGGCCGAGGGTCCAGGTGTAGCGGAAGGAATCGGTCAGGACCACGCGCGCGACGAGGTACTCGTTCCAGGCCTGCGTGAAGTTGAACAGGAACGCGATGGAGAGCGCCGGCGTCGAAAGGGGCAGAACGATGCGCCAGAAGGCCCCGAACCGGGAGGTCCCATCCACGAGCGCGGCCTCCTCCAGCGAGCGGGGTATCGTGTCGTAGTACCCCTTCAGTATCCAGATGCTGAAGGGGAGCGAGGTCACGGAGTAGGAGATGATCATGCCCAGATAGGTGTTGGTCAGGCCGAGCCTCATGATCATCAGGAAGAGGGGCAGGAGCAGCATGGCGGCCGGGATCATCTGGGTGCCCAGGAGCAGGGTCAGCCCCAGCTTGCTCCCCGGGAACCGGAAGCGCGAAAAGGCGTAGCCCGCGGTGGAGGCCAGGCTCACCCCGATGACCGAGGTCACGCAGGTGATGACCAGCGAGTTCCACAGCCAGATCAGGAAGTTGGTCTCCCGGAACACCCGGAGATAGGACACGAAGGTGGCGCCGGCCGGGATGAGCGCCAGGTCGGTGGAGATGATGCGGTCCCCGGGCCGCAGGGAGACGGCGAGGATGCGCAGGACGGGATAGATGCAGGCCACGCAGCACGCGATCAGGCAGATATGGATGAGCACCGCGCGCAGGGATTCGCGCTTATGGTGCGCAGCCAAAATGGCGCGGCATTCCTCCAGGGAGGAGGTCTTGGCTTCATCCATAGGCCGACTCCGTACCCTTCGAATACCGCACCCACAAGAGCGAGAGGGTGAACAGGATCAGGAAGATGACGATGGCGAAGGCGGCGCTGTAGCTGTAGCGGTAATAGGTGAAGGCCGCCTTATAGAGAGCCGACACCAGGATGTCCGCGTCCTCGGTCCCCCCCGCCTGCCCGGTCACCAGGTAGATGACGTTGATGTTGTTGAACGTCCAGATGCTCCCCAAGGTGATCGCCGGAGCGAGCACCGGGCGCAGGAGCGGGAGCGTGATCAGCCGGAATTGCTGGAAAGCGGAGGCGCCGTCGATGGCCGCCGCGTCGTAGTAGTGCCGAGAGATGGACTGCAGGCCGCCGAGGATGATGACCATCATGAAGGGGATGCCCAGCCAGATGTTGATGAGCGTGCAGGTGAGCAGGGGATGGAAGCTAAGCCACTGCACGGGCTCGGCCCCGAGGCGGGAGAGCCAAGGGAGCCATTCGAGCAGGCGCGTGATCATGACGTTGATGAAGCCGTACTGGGAATGGAACTCCCCGCGCAGCGCCAGCACCGCCACCACCTGGGGCATGGCCCAAGGGATGACCAGGAAGGTCCGGTAGATCCCCTTGAAGCGGATCTGGTTGTTGAGCAGTATGGCCAGGGCGAACCCGCCGACCACGTGGCAGACGACGTTGATGAAGGTCCACCACACCGTGCGCAGGAAGAGCTGGAAGAAGGTCACCCCGGACAACGGAGAGGAGACGAAAACCTTGCAGAACTGCTTGAAGCCCACGAACGGCAGGGCCCCGGTGCCGCTCCAGGCCATGACCGTGGTCAGCTTCAGGTCGTGGAAGGCGAGGTACACCTCGAAGATCAGGGGGTAGACGATGAGGAGGATCAGGCCCAGGAGGCCCGGGGCGAGCATCATGATGGGGAGTGAATGCTTGCCGCGCACGTAATACCGGAAGAACAGGGCCACCAGGAACTCCGCGACGCAAAGGCCGCCGATGAGGGAGATGGTCCACCCCGGGTCCGGCCGGCCCTCCGTGGAGAAGAATATCCCGGCCAGGGCCAGGGCCGGCACCCCGAGCGCCATGCCGGGCAGGAACCAGCGCTTGTCGAACTGGGTGAAGTGGGCGTGGAGATAGAGCTCGAGCGCCACCACGAGTACCGCGAGGAGGGCGACGAAGCCGACCACCTGCAGGAGAGACTCTATCATCAGTCGTTCATCTCCTGGATCTTGGAAAGGGCGTCCCGCTGCATCTGGGCCGCGGCCTCCTCCGGCGTCATCTTCCCGATGATGGCCCGGCCCAAGAGCGGCCGGACGGCGTCCCAGACCGCGCGGATCTCGGTGGCCATGGGCATGGGCCTGCCGACCTGGATCTGGGCCATGGAGTTCTTCAGGACCGGACTCTGCTGGATGACCGGGGACGCCGCGGCCCGGGTCAGGGAGGGCAGGCGCTGGAGGGCACCCACCTGCGCCACCTGGTTCTCCTCGTTCACGAAGAATTCGACCAGGCGCCGGACCAGGTCCAGCTTCTCCCCCTTCAACTTGGAGCTCAGCATCAGGTACTTCCCGCTGATCATGGGGCTCGGCCAGCGGCCGGTCTCGGAGAGCATCGGGATGCGGGCCACTCCCAGGTCCTGGCCGAATTTCTCCTGGTAGGCGGAGATGGCCCAGTCGCCGTTGATGAGGAACGCGGTCTTCTCCTCTTTGAACAGGGCGTCCGCGCAGTTGTAATCGCACTCCGCGGGAACGAACTTCCTCCGGATGAGTTCCAGGACGAAAGCGATGGATTTCCGCATCGCCGGCGTATCGAGCGTCGGAGTCTTGTTGTCGATGGGCCAGCCGCCGTACGCCCCCACCCAGGGCATCAGCCAGAAGGGCTCCGCGATGTTGAGGGCCAGGCAATGCTGCAGGCCCAGCTTGGGGGCCTTCTGGGCGCAATACTCGAAGAACTCCGCGGTGTTCCGGGGCGGGACGGGAGCCAGGCGCTTGTTGTAGAACAGCATCAGATGGTTGCCGTTGGTCAGAGGGATCCCCCAGGTCTTCCCGTCCAGGGAGATGGCCTCGACCACCGGCTGGTTGAACCGCGACAAGTCGAAAAGGCCGTCGACCGGCAGGACGAAACCCGCGACCGAATATACGCCGGCCGAATCCGAAGGGCCCATGATGAGGTCCGGCGGGCTGCCCGCGATCGAGGCGGTCAGGAACTGCTGGCGCAGGTCCTCGGTATGGTAATGCGTCCGGACGATGCGCACGTCCTCGTTGCCGGGCAGCTTGCGGAAGCCCGAGAAGACCTGGTCCAGGAACGGGAAGACGGAGGCGTCCTCCTGCTCCCAGAGCACGATGGTCCGGGCGGAGGGCGGGGCTTCAGGCGGCCGGCAGCCGGAGAGCACGGCGAGGCAGGCCAGCGGTACGAGGGTCCGCGACAGGCGCCTCATGATGGTCCGAATATAACATTTTCAACGTGTGGGGAGTCTTTTCGCAAGATCGTCGGCCATGAGGCCGAAGGCCTCGCGCACCGAGCGCTCGATCATCGCGCGTTCTTTGGGGCCCCCGACCGGAGAGGGGGCGGGACCGTAGGAGTGCTCATAGCGCTCGGAGAAGAGCGCCGCGCCCCCGGACGCGGGCGCGTCAGCGGCCTGCAGCGCGAATACCAAGGAGAGGGTCTCCGTGGGGGTCCGCTCCTCGGCGCCGAAATCCATGAACGCCCGCTCCACGGCGCCCGTGACCAGGATGCCGGGACCGTCGGGCTCCTCCCGGGGGTAGAGCCGGCGGACCGAAGTGAACCGCCCTGAGCGCCGCAGCTCGTCGACGAAGAATTCCCCCAGCGCCGACGGGTCGAGCCGCGGCAGCCCGAAGGCGGCGGAGCCGGTCCTGGCCAGGTTGTAGAAATTGTGCGCCCGCAGTCCCGGAGCGCTCTTGTCCGTGGTCCGGTCCGAGAAGCCGCGGAAGAAGACCGGCGCCTGCACCTCGGGCCGATTCACCGATGGCGGGTTGGGCGTGTAGCGGAACACGGGTGCGGAGCAGGCGGAACCCAGGACTGCGGACGACAGGAGGACCGTCGTCCAGCGCGAGACCATGTCCCTATCATACAATCAATGCAAGTTCCAATTTACGAGGAGCGCGCGCTCCGGGAGCCCCGGCGGCTGGAACGACCTCAGGTTCACGTCGTAGTTGATGGAGGCCGAGCTGAATCCCGACATCGAGATGCCCTGGGTGCGCACCCCGTAGATCTTCAGCGTCCGGCCGCTGGAGCCGTTCGCCCGCATGTTCGAAGTGCCTTGCTCCACGAAATAGACGCCGACCGCCAGGAGGTCCGACCCGGTCTTATCGAAACTGACGCAGTTGCGCGCCAGGGCGCCGAAGGAGGCGTTGGCCGCGGCCGCGATCGAGCTGGCGTTGACGTAGTACAGGTCGCCGCCGACCGTGATCTTCCCCGTGCCTGAGGAGCAGTTGCCCGCGGCCGCGGCGCCCGCGATCACGCTCACGCGTCCGCTCACGATCCCCCGCACCGTCAGGTTCGTGTTCTCGCCGTAGATCAAGGCGCCGTCGGGCGGGATGGCGTAGGTCGCGCCGCCCACCACGGTGAACGTCCCCGTGGAGTTGAACACGATGGTCTTGGCGGTGGTGGTCTTGTAGGTGTAGTGCGCGTCGTAGTAGCCGAAGTTCAGGGTCGGCCAGTTCACGCTGGGGACGTAGTTGTACTTCGTGCCGGTGACGCTGACGCTGCCGGCGCTCCCGCCGCTGTAGTACAGGTCGCCGTCGATGACCACCGAGGCGGCCCCGGAGAGGTTCCCCTTCACCACGACCGGCCCGCCGTTGAACCGCACGTTCGCGCCCGTGATCGAGAGGTTGCCGTTGGTGTAGAACCCTCCGTCGTACCTGACGTTGCTGGCGCTGACGGTGAAGGCGCCGTTGACCATGGTCCCATACTGCACGAGGTCGGAGCTGAACTGCACCATGGCCTCCAGCACCCGCCGGGTCCGCGGGCGCTCCGGCGTGCCGTAGACTCCCTCCGCCTTGAGGTACAGCGTGCGGTTGATGGAGTCCGGGATGAAGGTCACCGTGGAATAGCCCGCGGAGTAGAAACTCTCCGGGCGCTCCAGAGACGCCGGGTCGAAATGCCCGTTGTAGCTGTCCTGCGAGAACTGCCGGAAATAGTCCGCGACCGCGCTGTTGGCCATCTGGGAAGCCGCTTTCTGCCGGCGTTCGGCCATGGCTCCCTTCAGGATCGAGTCCGCGTAGCGGGCGAAATAGAAGCCCGTGGGAAGGGCCACCAGCAGAAGGACCAGCGCCATGACCAGGGCCTGGCCGTCCTGCCGGGGCCGCTTAGCGGCTCTTGAGCGGGAGCAATGGAGGATAGACATCCGTTTCCACCGTATAGTCCGTCTTGCCGTCCTGATTCTTGTCCACGCCGAGGTTCACCCGGATGGAGGTGATGTAGCGCCTCTCGTTGGCCGCGTCCAGGCAGCCGTTGCGGTTCCCCATGCCGGCCGCGGGCGCGACCATATCCATCTCGGTCGCGGTGATGATCCCGTCCCCCTCTCCCGCGTCGCTCGTGCCCGCGATCCCGTCGTTGCCCCGGTCGATGTTCTTGCCGAGGTCGTTGGCCTTGTTGCCGAAATAGCTCAAGGAGAACCCCGAGACGTTCGCGGCGATGCGCTTGCGGTAGCTCCCGTCCCAGGCCGCCTCGTTGACGCTGGTGTCCAGGTACAGGTCCTTGCCGGTCAGATAGAGCCGCCGCCGCACGTCGACCAGGCCGTCGCCGTCCTCGTCGTCGTCCTTGAGGTTGAACCCCGCGCGCCATTGCGCCGTGGCCGGAAGCAGCAGGTTGGCGTCTCCGTCGCGGTCCGCGTCGCGGAAATCGGGGATCCCGTCGCCGTCCAAGTCTCCGCCGGGGTCGTAGAGCGGGCTCTGGTCGAGGTCCACGACGATTTCCACGAAGGTCGCGGAGGCCACCCGGACCTCGCTGGCGTTGACCAACGCTTCCTCCAGCTTCATCAGCGCCTGCCGGGACTCCTCCAGGGACTCGCCCTGCACCCGAGCGCCGGTGGTGGCCCGCATCACGTACTTCAGCATGGCGGAGAACGCCATGCATATGATCATCATGATGGTCATGCCGACCACCAGCTCCACCAGGGTCACCCCGCGCCGGTTCATGGGACGGAGAACCCCCAGGTGTCCGCCGAGGTCACCTTGTCGGCTGGGTTCGTCGCGAAGTGGTCGGCCTGGATCGAGACCAGGTGCACGCTGCCCGCCTCGAACGCGGTCGGCGGCGTGTAGGACACGGTCCCGTCCGAGGCATCGTAATGGCTGCCGATGTTCGCGGCGTCGACCACCACTTCCCCGTCCAGGGTCATCCGGATGCTCGCGGGGATCACACCGCTCTGATTGTCGAAGACCCGGACCGATATCTCGGGCAGCTGCGAGTCAGCCATGCCTATGGGGGATTTCTCGGCGATGGCGGGCGCGGAATGGTCGGTCGCATCCACGTTGACCGTAAAACTCCAGGTCTGGGTGGTCTTGTAGCCGGCGTAGTCCCCGCCCTCGACCGTCATGGCGTAGGTCCCGTCGGCCAGGACCGGCACCGTGTTGGTGCCCGAGTCGATCCACACCACCTGCCCCGTCGTCGCATCATATTGGAACGGCACGACGACCCCCCCCGCCTTGAGGGTGATGACGTCGGGGCAGATGCCGCTGGCGACCGTGGTAGACACGCCGGGGTCCGACAGGGTGATGGCGACCTGCGGAGCGCGCGTGTTGACGGTGCCCGTCGGAGCCGGGCTCGCGGTCCGCGGCGGCGCCAGGTCGAGGAGCACGGTCCGGCGCGTGATCGGCGACGTGTAGCCGTCCTTCACAGCCTGCGCCGCCACCTCGTTATAGCCCTCCGCCAGGGCTCCGGTGACCGCCGCCGGAGAATCCGAGAACGCTCCGGACGCGTCCGCGGCGGGGCTGGCCAGGACGCCGGAGCCGCCGACATACAGGTCGACCTCGGCCAGCGGGTCCGTCTCCCCCGCCGCCAGCATGGGGCTCGCCGCGTCGGCCCGGAACGGTTCGAGGCCGGCGGGGAAGGCCTGGGTGATGGCCAGGGCGCGGGCCGCGGCCAGCGCGGCGGTGTCGGCCTGGTACAGGACGGCGTTGTTGGTGGGAGTCGACAACTGCAAGGACAGCACGGCCTCACTGGAAGGGTTGCTGTTGCCGGAGAACTGCTCCAGCGAGACGTATTCCGTCTGGGAGCAGGCCAGACGGCCCCGCCGGAACACGTCGAAGGTGACCTTCTTGATGTGGGTGTCCGGCTGCTCGGCCACGGTGCGCCCGCCGGAAGTGTAGGTGTCGTAGGTGTCGCCGTCCCCGTTCTGGTCGAAGCCGCGGATCCCGGAGTCGTAGTCGTCGGCCCCGTTGCCGTCGGCGTCCGCGAAAGCGATGAGGTCGGAGGTGGAGCCGTCGCCGTCGGCATCCGAGGTATCGCGCCGCATGAACACGATGGTGACGCGGAACCGGTCGAATTTCGACGCCCGCAGCGTGCTCCGGATCCCATCCAGCACGGCCTTGTAGGGATAAGCGCTCCATAACCCGTGGTTGGCGGAATCCGAGTCCGTAGCGAAGAGGTAGTAGAAATCTACGTTCTTGAGCCTCGCGAACCCGGTCTGCGCCAGGCGGCCGCAGCTCACCTGCTCCCGCGCCTTGAGCGTCACCACCATGTATTTCTGCACCATGGCGATCAAGGCGACGCCGACCGTGGTCATGATCAGGATGGCCAGCACCGTTTCCAGGAGGATGGATCCCCCCTGGGACCTGCCGCTGCGTGCCGTCCGCCCCCTTCGCCCCATTTGGACATAGCATAGGGCGCGCCCCCTGCCGCGGCAACGAAACTTTCGGTTAACTCCGGGAAACTCCAGGTTAACGAACGAGCGGCAGGGTGAGGACCACCTCGGTGCCGCGGCCCGGGCCTGCGCTGCGGATCCGGATGTCCCCGTGATGCTTCTGGACGATCCATTGCACGACGCTGAGCCCGATCCCATGACCGCCTGCGTCCGCCTTCGAGGTCTTGAACGGCTCGAAGAGGCGGCGGATCGACTCCGGCTCCATGCCGACGCCGTTGTCGGCGACATGGATATCCACCGCGTCGCCATGGGGCCGCTCCGAGACGGTCACCCGCCCCCCCAGGGGCATGGCGTCGATGGCGTTGCCCAGGACGTT
This sequence comes from Elusimicrobia bacterium GWA2_69_24, assembly GCA_001799695.1. Lineage (GTDB taxonomy): Bacteria > Elusimicrobiota > Elusimicrobia > UBA1565 > UBA1565 > UBA10166. The sequence goes on along the minus strand of MGTY01000046.1, from coordinate 25,623 downwards.
CAGGAACACCTGCATGAGATGGGTCTCGCTGCCCTGCACCATCGTCGTCCCCGCGACCGAGCTCTCCATGGCGACCCCGCGGTCCTCGGCCCGCACCGCGAGCCGCTCGAACGCCTTGCGCAGCGGCCTCTCGACGGAAGTCGGGGTGAGCGTCAGTTCCGTCGGGCGGGAGAAATTGAGGAAATCCGCCAGCACCTGTCCGACCCGCTCGGCTTCGTCGCGGATGATGTCGAGCTGGGCCTCCGCGCGGGCGCGTTCCTCGGGCCGGTCCAGGACCGCCTTCACGTATTCGGCCCCCAGGAGGATGGTGTTGGCCGGGGTCTTGAGCTCGTGGAGGACGCCGGCCACGGCCTGCCCCACCGTCGAGAGCCGCTCCATCCAGGCCAGGCGGCTCTCATAGAGGTCCCGGGACTCCTGACGGATGCGCCGGGTGCTGTCCACGATGAAAGTGCTGAACAAGGACGTCGCCATGAGCAAGGACAGCCGCAGCAGATACGCGGACCCCTCCAGCCAGTGCAGGCCCGGGAAGATCATCGCCCCGTACACGATGCAGGCCACGGCGCCCACCACGAAGCTGTAGAGCAGGTTCTGCAGCATGCAGGACGCCAGGATCACGATGAAGTAGGCGATGTAATAGTCGCTGCCCCCGCCCTGCGTGCTCATCAAGACCGCGGTCGTCGCCGCGATGTCCGCGAGGAAGGAGGCGAGGCTCACCCGGTCCGAGACCTTGCGGCGGCGGCCGAGCCAGAACATCGCCCCGCCGAAGACCGCGTAGAGCGAGAGGATGATCCAGGGAACTCGCAGGGTCCAGGCCCCGGACGCCTCCAGGGTCTGCAGGAGCAGGGTCTCATAAAGGACCGCGCGGAAGAAAAACAGATGATTGGCGTTCATGCACTTATATACTATCAGTCCATGGGCCCCAATATCCTCCTGATCGATGACGACGCGGCCTTCCGCCAGACCGTGTCCCAGGTGCTCTCCATGCACGGCTTCGGCATGCACGAGGCCGGGACCGGCAGAACCGGGATCGCCAAGGCCCGGGAGCTGCTTCCCGACCTCGTGCTCCTCGACTTGGTCCTGCCCGGCATGCGCGGGCTGGACGTATGCCAGGCGCTCAAGCAGGACGCCGCGACCGCCGGCATCCCCATCCTCATCCTGACCGGCAACGATGTCGAGGGACTCGAAGTCGCGTGCCTCGACATGGGCGCGGACGATTACCTGACCAAGCCGGTGCGCAGCGAGCGCCTGCTCGCCCGCTGCCGCGCTCTGCTCCGGCGCTCCATGGGGCCTGCCCAGGAGGAGTCCCGGACGGTGTCCTTGGGCGCCTTGAGGCTGGACTTCGACCGCAAACTCGTCGTCTTGGACGGCCGGGAATACCCGCATCTGACGCCGAAGGAGTTCGGCGTCCTCTTCGACCTGGCGCGCCACAGCCCGGACCCGCGCGACCGGACCGCCCTGTACCACGATGTCTGGGGCGCGGAGGCGCCCTCAGAGGGCAGCCTGAAGACGGTGGAAGTGCATGTGCGCCGGATCCGCCTCAAACTGCACTGGGGCAACGAAGAATGGCTCCGGACGGTCTCGGGACGCGGATATTTTCTGGCCCCCCCGGCCTGACGCTCCCGGATCCGCTCAAGGGGCCAGGGACGCGTCGTCCATGATGCGGGGCGCTCCCGGCTCGCCGCCCCCGAACGCGTAATCGCCCGGCTTGGGCCCGAGGGGCCGCAAGGCTCCCTCAACCCCGTCGTAGTCCCAGGTCGTCACGTAGAAGCGGGCCCCGTCGAAGGAGGGGAGCCCCTTGAAGGCGTCCAGGTCGAAGAGCACCTCGAGCGTCCCGACCTTCTTGTCCGCCGTGACCTTGGGGGCCGGATGGAGCTGCGCCCCGAAAGCGTCCGCGGTCGCGCCCTCGGCTCCGTAGAGTCCGACCTTCCAGCCCGCGAGGAAAGCCGCGAAGTCCCAACCTGCGCCCGCGAGGGCGGAGGCCCCTGGGCTCCCGCCCGGGAACGACGCGTTCAGGCGGGGCAGGAGCGCCGCCCCCGGCCGCCCGGCCGCGCCCTCCGGGAAGGCGATGTACACGTCGAAGCAGACATGGTCGAACCCGAAGATCGGGTTCCAGGCCTCGGAGAGTCCCTGGGACATTTTGATGACCAGCTTCGCCGCCGGACCGCGCCGGTAAAGGGAGAGCTTCGCGATGTCCCCCCGGCCCTGGAACCCGTCGGCCAGGGGATAGGCGTAGGCGCCGGACGGGCCCCGGTCGTCCCCGACCGGGTCGACGGCTTCCTTGGCCAGGGTCCACGGCACCGCGACCTTGAAGGAGCGCGGCTTGGAAACCAGCAGCCCCGCGCCCCCGGGCGCCGCCGCCACCACGGAATGCTCGCCGTCCGCCAGCGCGGCGGCTGGGACGGAGGCGGTCCACTTCCCGTCGGGCCGCAGGGCCGCGCGGACCGGGCGCCGGACGCGCCCGTCCACGATCAGGACCACGCCCTCGACGCCCTCCGCGGTCCCGGAGAACGCGGCCGCGCCGGACACCGGCTTGTCCGGAACGCCGGTTATGGACACTTTTCCTTTAGACTCGGGGATGGGCGCCCGCTGGCCCGCGCCCTGGAGGACCAGGATGGAGCGCGCGGGCAGCGCCAGGGTGAGCCGCCCCCCCTTGCCGGCTTGCCGCTGCTTGGGGTCGACGCCGCGGGCGAAGAGGGAGTCCAGGAGCGTCCCCTCCGGGAGTCCGGTCTCGAGCTCCGCCAGCAAAGCCTCCTCCTCCGCGGTGTTGAAGATGACGAGACAGCGGTTCTTGCCTTCGTCGAGCCGGTAGGCCAGCGGCCCCGCGGCGTTGGGGGCGCCGTAGAGCGGGGTCAGCTTCCCGCGCCGGAAGGCGGCGTTGTCCCGCCGCAAGGCCGCGAGCTCCCGGATCAGCCCGTAGACGGGCTGCGCCGCGTCGAAATGGTCATGCCCTCCGGACTGGAAGCCCGCGGCGAACATCGCGGAGCGCGTCTCGGTCCTCCCCTGCTCGGTGCCCATGTAGACCACGGGGATGCCTGGGACCGTGAACACCAGCGCCAGCGCCTGGGCCAGGCTGCGCTCCGAACCCTCCGACAGGAAGCGCGACATGTCGTGATTGTCCACGAAGTTGACGGAAGCGCGCCCGCCCTTGAAATGCCGGTTCAAGCCGTCCAGCCGGTACTTGAGCCGCGCCGGGGGAGCCCCCTTGGCGAACACGGCCCGCAAGTCGAAGGTCAGCGGGAAGTTGAGGATGGCGCCCATCTCCGGCCGGGGGCCGGTCCCCAGGTAGCGGGCGGCCTGCTTCTCCTCCTGGTCCGAGAACGGCGTGGGGTTCAGCCACACCTCGCCGAAAGTCAGGAAATCCTTCTTGCCCAGGCCGGCCGCGAAGGTCCGCACCCCGGGAGCGGCCGCGGCCGTGGAGTGGATGAAGTCGTGCCAGAAGCCGTGCTCGACGAAATGCGCCGTGTCGATGCGGAAGCCGTCCACGTCCGCCGTGCTGATCCAAAAATCGTAGGCGTCGCGCAGGGCCTCGCGTACCGCGGGATTGGCCGTGTTCAGGTCGTCCAAGCCGCTCATTTGATAAGTCAGCCGCTGGCCCTCGTCGTGGTAGTCCGTGATCCCGGGCGTCCAATGGTAGACCGCGGACCGCTTATGGTCGGGCTGGGTGACGTCGTTGCGGTCGAACGGCGGCTGGGAGGGCCGGGGCGGGAACACCCCTTCCTTGAGGCGGAAATTCGCCTCGGCGCGGACCGGGTCGTATTTCCCGGCGTAGTCGAAGAAGTCGCCGGTGTGGTTGGCCACGATGTCCTGGATGAGGAACATGCCGCGGCCATGGAGCTCGGCGGAAAGCCGCCGGTAATCCTCCAGCGTCCCGAGATGCGCGTCCACCTTCTTGAAGTTCTCGGCCCAGTAGCCGTGGTAGCCGGCCATCTTCAGGACCGGATCGTACCAGACGTTGGCGACGGGCGGCGTGAGCCAGACCGCCGTGGCCCCCAGACCCTGGATGTAATCGAGCTTCCGCCGGATGCCCTCCAGGTCGCCGCCGCTGTAGAGGTTCCCATCCGCCGGGCCGTACTCCTTGTGTCCCTGGTCGTTGTTGGCGGGATCGCCGTCCGCAAAGCGGTCGGTCATCAGGAAATACACGACCTGGTCCCGCCAATCGGGCGACGCGGCAGCGGCCCCGCCCTGCGCCGCCTCAGGACGGGCGTCAGGCGCATGGGCCGGCGACGCGGCAGCGGCCCCAGCCTGGGCGCCGACCGCCGCGCCCATCAGAAGGACCAGCGGGAGCGCGATGGGAGGTTTCACCCGGCTATTCTACAACACCGACGGCCGCTCCGGAGCCTCAGACCCGGAGGGCCCAAACGCATATAGGCCTCCTTTCAGGCCCATTTTGCCTCCATGGCCCAGGTGCCTTTCCACATAGGGGACTAAACTCCTAATGATGAAGCTCGCAGCCCTCCGCAAGCACATAGCCAAGGTCCTCACGGTGACCCTGCTGCTCACCCAGCAGGGTCCCTTCGTTTCCGAGGCTCTCGCGAGCGCGATCATCTCCGTCCCGCAGACCGGGACCCCGGTCGGCCCCGGGGTCGGCGCCGCGGGGAGCGCGGTGGGCAGCCTCTCGCCCGTCACCCTCAACGGCCTCGAGGTCCGCAGCCCAGGGCTCGGGAGACTGAGCGCGACCCTGCCCGGGGTCTCCAACCTCCAGCCCGCGGTCTCCCCCTCTTTGATCTCCGGCACGGTGCTCCAAGCCGGGCGGTCCCTGCCCAACACGGTCTCGCAGAACCCGGCGGTGACGCCGACGGCCGTTTCCCCGGTCCTGCCGGCCTCGACCATCCGGGGCGCGGCGCGGCGCTCGCACCCGGAGACCCCGCTCTCGCCCGCCCAGCGGGCGATCCCGGAGGTGGGCCCCGGGCAGAAGATCTCCGGCATAGGCGACGACCAGCCCCTTTCCGGCGCCCAGGTGGACACCGAGCACGCGGAGAAGGTCCTCAAGACGGTCGAGCGCTTCGCCCTCTCCTCGGCAGAACAGGGTCTGGCCTCTCTCGAAGCCAAGGCGGCCGACGAACCCGACCTCGGCTGGGACAGCATCCCCGCCGTCCCGAAAGAGGCGCCCCGCACGGTCGCGGAGGCTTCCCTGGAAGTCCCGGCGGACGCGAAGTTCACCCCCTCCCCCAAAAACTGGGAGGGTGAGATCATCTACTCGGTGATGCTGGACCGCTTCGGACGGTCCAAGGATCATAAGTCCTGGGGGGACCCGAAGCTTGCCACCACCCGTCACGGCGGCAACATCAAGGGCCTCCTGGAGCGGCTCGACTACATCCAGGGCCTGGGCGTCACCACGCTTTTGGTCAACCCCCTCTACATGAGCCTGCCCGCCGCCTACCACAACTACTGGCCCATCCACTTCATGGCCGTGGATCCGAGCCTCGGCACCATGGCGGACTTCCAGCAGCTCGTCAGCGAGGCGCATAAGCGCGGGATGCGCATCGTCCTGGACGTGGTCTTCAACCACATCGGACCCCTCATCGAATACGAGGGCGGCTGGAAGTTCGGCCCCTCCCCCAAGAAGATCAAGGGCTGGAAGTACGGGCTCCAACCCACGGAACTCAAGGACGAGAACCACTATCACCGCCGCGGCTCCATCGACGACTGGCACAACGAGGAGCAGATGAAGTACGGCGACTTCCCCGGCGGCCTCAACCACCTGGCCACCGAGCGCCCCGCCACCCAGGACATCCTGCTCAAGATCGCCAAGTGGTGGATGAAGGAGACGGACGTGGACGGCTTCCGCCTCGACACCTACCCCCACGTGGCCCCCTCCTTCTGGACCCGCTTCTTCAAGGAGATCCGCGAGTACGGAGCCAAGCTCGGCAAGGACAACTTCCTCATCCTCGGCGAGATCTACCACGGCGACCCCAACGCGATCAAGCCCGAGCTCGGCAGCGGGCGGCTGGACGCGGCCTTCAACTACCCCAACTATTTCACGGACAACGACGCGCTGCACGGCAAGGGCCCGACGCGCTGGCTGGAGAACGGCTTCAACTTCGTCCGCGGGGCCATGGGCGGCATGATGAAACGCCTGGTGCGCTTCATGGACAACCAGGACAAGCCCCGCTTCCTGAACGACGGTCAGCCCCTGGGAGTTGCCAAGGTGGCCCTGGCTTTCACCCTCTTCTCCATGGGAATCCCCTTCATCTTCTACGGCACCGAGCAGGCCTTCCGGCAGATGCCGGGCATGGAGAAACTCGGGATGGACGGCTTCCGCGAGGACATGTTCCCCGGCGGGAAGTTCAAGCCCAGCGGGAAGGACGACAACTTCGACACGCAGGCCCCCCTCTACCAGGCCGTCCGCGCCTTCGCCGAAGCGCGCAAGGCCCATCCCGCCCTGAGCCTGGGCGACCAGTTCATCCGCTGGTCCGACCCGAACGGCCCCGGCATCTTCGCCTTCAGCCGCATCCACGAGGGGAAGGAAGTCGTGGTGGTCATGAACACCTCCGGCGAGGCCCGCAACGCCGAGATGTGGGTGGACGGCGGGCTCACCCCCGCCGGGACCGGGCTCTCCGACGCGCTGGACGCGGGCTACGCGATCAAGGCCCACGCGGCGCAGGGCGGCGGAGCCAAGGTCTTCGTCGAGGTCCCCGCCCACGGCGTGCGCGTGCTGGTCCGCGCCGCGAAGTAGCCGCCGTCAGCCCTTCGCAAACTCCGTCCGGCGTACCCTTTCCGCGATCCGGCGATAGCCCTCGGCATCCGGATGGTAGCCGTCCCGGGACACGAAGCGCCGCCCCGCGGCGTCCACGAGGATGCCCTCCAGTTCGACGACCGGCAGCCCCAACTCCGCGGCCGCCTCCCGGATCCTGCCGTTCACTCCGGCGGCCGACTGCTGGGGATAGGTGAGGACCACGGCCCGGAAATGGCGCCGCTCCGAAAGGACCTTGAGCCGGGAGAGGTAGAAGGCGAGGACGCGCCCGCGGGACCCGGCGTCGACCTCCGGCTGAAAGAGCAGATGGTCCCGGCATTCCAGATAGGAGGTGAGCGGGACCCCGCCGCCCTCTCCGGCGAGAGGAGCACGACCTTCGCCTGCGAGGGCGGGGGCCCCTTGGCCCCCGAGCCGGTCCGCCGCGCGGACTTCCGCGGGGGATATCGGCGCCGGCAGCCGCTCCCGTGCGCGCCGGGCCCCCTGCCGGTCTCCCGCATCGGACGCGGCCAGGACGAGGCCCGCGTGCGTCCAAAAGAACCGCGCCTGCCTCACGGGAACGTCTCCTTCCTTAAGAACCGCTCTGAAACGCTCCTGCGCCTCCCGGGGTTTCCCCTGCCGGAGCAGACACCAACCCGCCCCCTGGAGCGCCTCGGCGCGTTGGATGGGGTTGAACCGGAGCCCCAGCAGATGCCGGAAATCCTCGGCGGCGGCGCCGGGGTCCCCTTGAGCCAGGCGCCACCAGCCCCGGCCCAGATGATACAGACAGGCCTCGTCCGTGGTCAGGCCCGGGGGCGGCGGCGCCGCATAGAGAGACGGCTCCCCCGCTCCCTTCTGCATCAAGGCCAGCCGACGCAGTTCCTGAAGGATCAGATCCTCGTCCATGCCGGTGGAGAAGCGGATGCGCCCGCCGGGATCCGCGCCCCGGAAGCGCTCGAACTGCTCCAGGGCCTTGGGATAGTCCCCGGCGTTCAACGCCGCGGCGGTCAGGTCCAGGGCTTCGCCTCTCGGCCCCAGGGCGGGCCCCCGGCGGGGGAGCACCCGGAGGACGACGTAGCGCGCCGCCTGGAAGAGGCGGATCCCCTGCAGCGAGCGCAGGATGCGGTCCCCCCGGGAGTCCCGCAGCAGCGCGAGGTCGACCTCGCGCAGATTCCAGCCGTCATTGCCCCCGGCCAGGAAGAAGACGGTCGCCGGCGAAGCGTCCCGCTCGAGCCGGCGTTCGAGCCGGTCCAGCGTCTGGGCGGAGTTGGACCCGCCGGCCCCCAGGTTCAACACCGGCTCCCCCAGCGCCCGCCCCAGTTGCTCCGGATAGCCCTGCCCCTGCGCGGCGCCGTCGCCGCGGGTGTTGGAATCGCCTACGCACCAGATCCGGCCGGAGGCCGGACCGCGTCCGCGGCGCCACGCCTCCGCGAGATGGACGTATCCGCGCAGGAGACCCTCCGCGAGCAGGAGAACGGCCGCGACGGCTAGGAGCTTTCCCCGCATGGAAGACCCTGCAGGAACCGGATCCTCTCCAGGACCGGGGGGTGGCCGTGATGCAGGAACACGCCGAAGGGATGCGGCGTGAGGTTCGACAGGTTGTCCGCGCTCAAGCGCCGGAGCGCCGCGGCGAGGGCAACACCCGAGCCGCAGGCCCGAGCCGCGAACTCGTCCGCCTCGCGCTCGAAGCGGCGGGACAAAGCCAGCCGGGGCAGACTGAGGATGAGCCCCAGGGGAGCGTAAAGGAAGCCGAAGAAGGTCAGGCTGGCGTGCACCGAGAGGTCGGCCACCTGAAAGGCGTCGAACAGCTCCCGGTTGTTGAGGAAACGGGACAGGAGGAAGAGCATGAACCCGCTCAGGAGCACGGATATCGCCATCCCGATGGGCACATGGCGCTTGCGGCAATGGCCGATCTCGTGCGCGAGGATGGCCGCGATCTCTTCCCCGGGATGCTTGGACACCAGCGTGTCGTAGAGGGCGATGCGCCGCGTCCGGCCGAAACCCGTGAAGAAGGCGTTCCCCTTCGTGGAGCGGCGCGAGCCGTCCATGGTGAAGACCCCGCTGAGCCGGAAACCTTCGCGGCGCGCCAGGGCTTCGAGCGCGCTGCGCAGTTCCCCTTCGGGCAAGGGCGTGAACCGGTTGAAGAGAGGCAGGAGGAGCACCGGCGCCAGGAAGGCGACCCCCAGGGAGAAGGCCGTCGCGGCTCCCCAGCACCAGAGCCACGCCCCCGGCCCCGCCTCCCCGAACAGCTTGAGAAGGATGCTGCCGAGCGCCCCTCCCAGCAGGGCGGCGAGGGCCCACCCCTTCAGAAGGTCCAGAACGAAGGTCCTGGGAGTGGTCTTGTTGAAGCCGAAGCGCGCCTCGATGACGAAGGTGTGATAGACGCTCAGCGGCAGTCCCAGGAACTCGTTCCCGAGGCCCAAGACCCCGAAGAAGAGCAGACCCGTGCCGATGGGCCCCGACTCGAAGCCCCGGGCTAAGCGGTCGACGAAGCCGAACCCTCCCAGCAGGATGAAGGCGACCGTGAACGCGGTCGTGAGCGTATCCGCCGCGATGGAGAACCGCGTCCGCGCGCGCAGATATTCCTGGGAACGGCGGTAGCGCTCGGGGTCGTACGCCCCGCGGAACTCCTCGGGGACGTCGGGCGACAGGCGGCGCAGGTCCAAGGCCTCGGCGATCCGCTCCAACGCATAGGCCCCGGCCAAGGCCGCCAGGATGAACAGCAGGTAGGGGTTCACCGAGCCGAGACCGGAACGCCGGAATCCGGCGTCCCCTTGGCCGCAGGGGTCAGCCGGCGGGTCCAATCCGAGACGATCCGGAGCGTCTCCGCGTCCGAGTCGTAGACCCCGTACCAGCCCTGGGACTCATGCGGCGGGTCGCCGGTGAAAGGCTGGCCGGGCTTCCAGACCCCGCCGGGCTGGACGGGCCGGCCCTCCCCGGACCAGGCCCAGAAATTGACCCCGGCCACGGGCGAACCAACGGCCGCGGCGGCGGCGACCTTCTGGAACACGAGGACGAAGTACCGGTTCCGGGTCGTGGCCTCGGCGGCGGGCTCGAAACTGCCGACGTCGCGCGCCAGCCCGAACTCCTCGAGCACCAGGGGCTTGCCCAGCCGACGCGCCTTCGCCTCGTGGTCCGAGAAATAGGCGGACATCTTCCGGACACCCTCCTCGAAGGCATCCTCCCCCAGCGCCGGGTCGTACCAGCCCCAGTTCTGCACCCAGATGTGCATGGTGGCGTAGTCGATGTCCGGCCCCGCGTGGTTCTTGAGGAAGTCGAGACCGGCCGCCGCCGGCCCAGGGGTCTCCCCCTCGCAGCCGGTGGTCACCAGATGGACCGGGTCGAGGGACTTGATGTAGCGCGCGGTCTCATCGATCCACTTCTGGAGGCCCGCGGGATCCCCGGTGCCCCGGGGCTCGTTGGCCAGCTGCCACGCCATGATCGTGGGGTCGTCCCGGTACCGACGACGGGTGTACCCGTTCTTGCGGGTGACGACGCGCTTGACGAGCTTGCGGAAGCGCTTCATGGCCTTGGGGTCGGAGTAGAAACGCGCCGCGAACCGCTGGAAGACGTCCCAGTCCCCCCCCGCGGCCGGGGGCGGATACGGGATGGGGAGCCCCTGGCTCCAGCTGACGTACTGGGCCATGCCCCCGGACCAGTGCCAGAAATCGTTGAGCACGACCACCGCGCGCATGTCGCGCTGGCCCATCTCCGCCAGGAGGAAGTCGAGCCCGTCCAGGAGTTCCTTGTCGTAGACCCCGGGTTTCTTCTGCAGGGCCGGGGCCATCCGCCACGGCTCGGTGTCGGGACCCTCGCTCGCCGCCACGATGCGCAGGTTCTTGACTCCCAGGGCGGAGAGCCGGTCCAGTTCGCGCAGCAGGCGCGCGCGGTCGCCGCCCGGACCCCGGGACGCGAGGTTCATGCCGTACCATAAGTTCGTCCCCAGGAAGCGGTAGGGCTTGCCGTCGATCTCGAAGCCGGCGCCGCGCACCGTCACGAAGCCGGGCGGCGCCGCCGCCTCGGTCGCGCGGCCGCGCGCGGCCGCGGAGGAGACCTGGGACGTCAGGAGGAGCAGGCACGCCAGCCGGAGGGTCTTCGTCAGCATACCGGAACAGCATACCGAAAACCGGAAAACGGCGCCAGCCGCGGCCCGGGCCCGTCCAAGGGCCCAGGCCCGCCTGGTCCGTATGCCGCCGGAGCGCGGGACGACCGGCCCAAGCGCCCACCCAAGCCTCGTGTTATCCTTGGAAGGATGCGGCAACTCCTGCCCGCGCTGAGCCTGTTGCTCCTATCGGCCGTCCCCACGCGCGCCCTGGACTGGGCGCCGCCTTCCCTGGAACACGCGCAGCGTACCGTGCCGATCGGCGCCCGGGAGATCCACCCGGTCGTGTTCGAGGCTACCCTTCCCAAGGTGGCGGCCAAGGACTTCCGCGGTCTCGGGAGCGAGGCCGGGCGCGTCCTGGACTGGTCTGCGGGGAAGAGCTCCCTCTACCTAGTGACGGAACCATCCCCGGCGCTGACGACCCGCACCGGCGAGAAGCTGGAGTTGTCCGGAGCCCTGGCCCGCGTCATCGAGCACATGAACCGGTATTTCGGGATGACGCCCGCGACCATGGCGCGGCCCGTGTCCTTCGAGGAACTCAAGGCCTCCGCGCTCTCCCCAGAGGGAACGGCCCGCATCGCCCAGATATTCGAGGGGTCCATCGCCGGGCGCATCCGCATCCACGGACGCTTCGTGGTGCCCGAGGTCGGAGGCGAGGCCACCTTCGACGGACAGCTGCGCTTCCATCTCATGGACGACCTGACCCGGCCCGTCCTGACCGGGATCGCCGCCAACGCCGACGACCCCGAAGCCCTCCGCAGGCTGTTCGCCGAGCACCCGGACGCCATGAAGGCCGCCGACGACCAGGGCATGCTGGCGAGGCTGCTGGAGCGCCTCCCCGAATGGGAGCGCCGCCCCGTGCCCGTCACCCCCGAACAGCGGGAGAAGGTCCTGCGCCTCACCGTCGAGTCCGTGCTCATGAACGGCGCCGACACCTATCTTTTCGACCCCGACACCCAGTTCGCCGCCATCGCGGACCAGGACTGGTCAGGACGCTACGCGGGCCGCTGGCACAGCCATCCGCCCAGCCCCGGGACTTCCGGCTGGACTTTCTCCGGCGAGAATTTTCCCAGCGGTGCGGACATGGACATCGCCGTGACCAGCGGACAGAACATCGTCCTGGCCTTCCACCCGGAAGGTTTCGACCTCTACGACCTGTCTCCCCTGGGGGATGCCGGGAAGGCCGACCTGGGACTGGCCCGCAAGGCCTCCTACCGCTCCGCCGCCTGGCGGGACCGCTTCCAGCGCCTCTTCGACCGGATCGCGCGCGAGTAGCGGTTCAGGGCTGCAGGAGGCGGGCGCGGACGGCGCGGGAGCCGTAGCTCCGGCTCGCTTCGGACCACCAGGGGCTTCCCGCCTTCCAGAGGAACTCTTCGCGGAAGCCGTCGCGTCCCCCGGTCCGGACCGCGAGGACAAACGCACCCCCCTCCTTCCTGCCGCTCTCCCACCGCGGCCAATCCAGCAGGGGGATGCGGGTCGCATCGGCCCGGTAGCCCGCATCCTCGGAGTCGTTGAAGACTTCATGCCCCTCGTCGAGGTGATTGAAGCGGGTGACCTTGAGCAGGGCGAACGACGACGAGAACCGCACTTCGTAGCGCTCCAGGGCCGGGGTGGCGCCCGGAGGACGCGACTCCCGGATCTGCAGGATCCAGCCGCTGGGCACCCCGAACGCGTCGTCGATGCGGCGCGGCCGGTACTCCCAGACCTCCTTGCGCAGCACGTCCCCGGGGTCCATGGCCGCGGCCGCGGAAGGCTCCGGCGCGGTGTACTCCACGCGCCACGACTGGCCGTCTTTCCAGCGCGGCAGGAAATCCGCGGGCTCCATGGTCTTAGACCTCTTAGCTAGGGCTGCGGACCCGAGCAATGCCGTCAGCAGGACGGCCGCGGCGCACAGCGGAAGCATCCTCACTTGGGGAATACCAGCAGCGCGTCAGCCACTTTTCTAAAGCACTCCGGAGGCGACGCCGCAGCCCCGTCATAACACTGCTTCTCCCGCTCCCAACCCACGGAGACGCCTCCCTCCGTCCGCAGGACGAACTGCGTCGACCCGCCGCCATCCAGGTGGACATAGTCGGCGCAGCCCTCCGCTTCGTTGAGGTAGCGGGTCATCCGGACGAGGCTCGCGACGGGATAGACCGCAAGCAGTTTGACCGTCCCTGCCGCCGTGATGCAGACGGCCGAACGAGCGGTCGGGTCGTCCTTCCCTCCGCCGCTGAACCCGGCGACGGCGGAACGGACCCCCTGGGGGACCGCATCCGCCGAGCGCGCTACCCCAGCCTTGCCGTCCGCGCCGATGAAGAAGATGCGCTTCGGGCCCTGTTGATGCGGGACCAGCACCCCCTCCTCGACGTAATAGCCGACGAATACCGGCCTTTCTCCGATCTTGAAGAACCCCGCGTTGATCCCGGCGACCGCTCCGGGAGATGCCTGCATGAGCTCCGGAAGCGTAGCCAGAGGCTTGCGCAGGACCCGCTGGGCGGAGACCGTACGGATGTCCCACTGGGACAGATCCACTTCGGCCACGTTCGCGAAACGGATCCCATGCTCCCGCACAGGCTGCATCAACCGGCGCATCGTCAATCCCGGAAGTCCGATGATCCCTGCCTCCGAAGACGCCGGGACGACTGCGGCCAGGTCGTCGAGGGACGACCCGCCCCAGGCCGCGCCGGCGGCCAGGGCCATCCACAGCACGACAAACGATCCTCTTGCATAGCGGCGCATAGCCGAAGTATGCCTCCGGAAGCCGCCGCGCACAAGGGGGGTACAGGGGGTGTATTGACAAAAATCAAGCAAGACCCTACTCTTTCATCCAAGGGGGCAACATGCAGAAGATCCTTGCAGTGATCCTCACCTCTTGCCTGCTCCTGCAGGCTTCTCCGGCCGCGGCCCAGAAAGGATTCTGCTCGCTGGAAGAGGCCGTAGACCAACTGATGGACGCGGCAGGCGTGCTGGATCATGCCGACGACCCCATCCTCCGCGACTATGCGGAGGAGATCATCGCGAAGAAATTCCTGCCCAGCCCCGAATCCCCAGACCTCCCGCAGGTCCGCATCGAGTGGGCGGACATCTACGAACTGCGCGGCCTCATCGCCACGACCTTCTGCACGCATCCCGAGAAGTACCTTTACCATCGGACGGATTTCAAGGACGGGACCCTCTTCGGCTTCATGGAAGAGAAGATTTATGACGCGCAGGATTGGGCGAAGGTCGCCGGAAGCTGCACCGGAGGAGTGGTCGACGCCCTGGGTAAAGGGCTGTTCGGCACCAAGACGGGCAAGGTTCTGGCGGGGACGGGTCTCTTCATCTCCGGCCCCGTAGGAGCCATCGCCATCGGCTCCATGATCACCGCCTTCGACGCGGCCAAGGAGGCCCACCAGTGCGATCCCAGCGCCCTGGCCATCGGTCTGACCTTGGGGACCGGAGCGCTTTTCCTGCTCCCCTGGTGCCGCTTTCCCGGGGTCAAGTCCGCGTGCTCCGCCGCCGGACGCGTCTTCCGGGCGCGCCTGGCCGCGATCGCCCGCCGGATATTCGCCAAAGGGCCGGGAGCCCGGGTGATCGGGGAGGCCGAGGAAGCCGTCTTCATCGAGGCCGGGGAAGAGGCGGTCCTCGCCGTGGGGGCGAAGAATGCCCCGATGGGCCGGGAAGCCGCCTCCGACATGGTCCAGGTCTCCACACTGCGCATCCCCCCGCCCGCGAAGAAACCGGCGACGTTCATCCGCGGAGCTACCCCGAAAGGAGCTGCGACTCCGGTCATGCGCGGCTCGGGACATGCGGGCGGCGAGACCATCTCCCTGGAGGAACAATCCCTGCAGAAGGAGGGCGCCAAGCTCATCCTTTGGAACCCCCGCAGCGGCAACGACATCAAATTCTCCTACATCACCGGCCGCCCTGAGCCGCCCCCCGGCGGGGTGATCTTCCAGGTCCGTCCGGACGGAGTGGTGCGGGACGTCGCTTGGGGCGATGGGGCCTCGGCGATCCCCAAGGAGGCGGTAGAAGGAGCCCGGAAGCTGGCGGACTCCATCCGGAATATGGGGAAGCTGCTGAAGAAAGAACCCATCCCGGTCCACGACCTGAGCGAGTACATGAACCCGTGAACTCCCGGGCCGCGCTGCTTTGCCTCCTGTTTGCGGCTCCCCCGCTCCTCCAGGCGGGAGAGGATGGACTTTCCGCGGAGAAGACCCGCCCGGGACCCGCCGGAGACGCCCCCTGCCCCTGGGAAGGCGACCGGACCTCCTGCTTCCCCGGCCAGGACCTCACCGAGGAGATCCTCCCTGCAGAGGTGCTCGAATTGGCCTGGGTCGGCCTCTGCAACGAACCGGGGGATAAAAAGCAGACCCCCGCCTCCTGGACGCGGCTGTCCGCGGACCGAAAATCCGCATCGCTCCTCGGAGTCTTGGATGCCGCTCAAGCCCGCCAGGACCAGCTGACCGCGCTCCTGAAGACCAATCTCGGGGCGCTTCCGGCCGAAGAGATGACCGCCTACAGCCTCCGCCTCTCCGAGGCCATCACCTGGTTCCGGCGCTGCGCCCAAGATTGCGGCACGGCCCGGCGCTGGCTGGAGCGGCTCGACCGTCAGGCCCGTTCCCTATGGGCCTACGCTCTGGAGATTTCCCGCAGGACGCCCTCCACCGAGGACCGCCGGCAGCTCCTGGGACCGGCCATGCGGGTCGCAGGCGCACTGAACGGCCCGCAGAAACAGGACCCGCTCAAGAGCCAGGCCGCGGATGGGAAAGATCCCTCCCGGGTTCCCGAACGGGGGCTCTATTTCGAGTGGCTGGAAGCCCGCATCGAGACGAACGCCGCCGACCCTGCCGAGGATCGGCGCCTGCGCGAAGTCTGCTCCCGGCTGATGCGGGGGATGCTGGAGCATGCGCCGATGGAACTGCTGGGGAACCTCGCCCGCGCCAACGTCACGGTCATGATCATCCCGGCCGGAGCTTCCATCACCGACCTGCCGGCCTTCAAACCCCTTGCCGGCGCGGCGACCCATGACGGCCGGAGCTTCTCCGAAGTCCGCGGGCTTGCGAACATGCCCTTCACCGCCCCGGACGGGAGCCCCGCCGTGGCCGTGGCCGTCGGCGCGGAGAACCTGGCCGGAGAGGAGGGGCCTGCGGACGCGGGTTATCTGCCGGGGCAGACCTTCATCCACGAATTCGCCCATGCGATCCACCTGCAGGGCTTGCCGCTCCGATCGCGCATAGCCATCACCGACGCCTTCTGGCACGGGCGTCTGGCGGAACGCGAGTGCCCGGATTGGTATGCCTGCACGACGGAAGCGGAGTATTTCGCCCAGCTCTCGGGGATATGGTTCTCCTCGCATCTCAAAGAGGAGTCCCGGTGGAGCGAATTCGACAAGCTCCGCAACCGGCTCCTGAAGGCCCGGCCGGAACTCGCCCGTCTCGCGCAGACCCAGGCCCGGCCCGTCTCCCAGCCGGGTTGGGTGCGCCGCAACGAGGAGGCGCTCTATGGGATGCTCCGGGAACTCTACGGCCCCCCTCGCCGCCTGCGCCTATGACGCGTCCTCCGCGGCGCCGCGCTTGAGACCGAAGACCACCAGTCCCGCGCCGCAGCCGACCACTCCGATGAGGACGTAGAGCCAACCGGACCGACGCCTCTGCGGGATGGAGATCCCTCCCGCCAGAGCCGGAGCGCCCGCGGCCGACTCGCCGACGAGTGCCACGCCCGACCGGGCCGGCCGGACGACGGGCCGGGACGCGGGCTGCGTTCCGTCGGAAGCGGGGACTCCGCCCATGGGCTCGCCCACGGGAGCGATCGCGGCTCCATCTCCGAATATGTCCTGGATCCTCCCGAAGAGCCCGCCAATCGCATCCCGCACACCCTGGAGGCCGCCGGCGCCGAAGATGCTCCCGGACAGTTTCCGCCGGGCCTCCGCGGCCTTCGCCCCGCCGCCAGGGGTCCCCGACCCGCTCTCATGGACCGCGGACCAGATCCGGTTCAGGTCTTCCGGGGGCACGAAATCCCCGCGTGCGTAATAAGGTAAGCGGGTATACGGGTTGCAGGAACCCGAGATGCCGGAGCACGATTCGGAACGGACGAAATCGCGATCTTCCTCGGTCAGCCAGAGATGCTTGAAAGCCTCCTTCTTTCCCCGGCGCTGGGACTTGAAGTCGACCTTCAGGTCCGAGAAGCGCTCCCGGGGAAGAACTTCGAAGAAACGCGGGAAACGGGTCAGGGCTTCCGGCTCCGAACGGATGCGGGCGGCCAGCGCCGCCAGGTCCCGGTCATCGGCCAGGCCGCCTCCGGAACGGAGGATGGCAGGCTGGCCATCGGCTCCCAGGCCGACCCTCAACCCGGCAGCCTTGAAGGAACTTCCGTACCCGCTGACCGCCGCGGCGAGCAGGTCCAGCTTGCTGCGGGGACGGGCCGGGTCGATGCCGTCCCTGGCCGCAACGTCGGAGGGAGGGCCTCCCGGCGCCAGCCCTCCGGGGGTGCCGGCGCCCATCCCGAACTGCTCCCAGCCCGCGCTCTTCGGCGGGAGTCCTCCTGCGGTCTTGCCCCCCCCGGTCGGCATGTCCAGGTCCTCCGCGCCGGGCGCCGGCCCCCAGAGGTTCTTCGGATCCTGGCGCAGCATCTGAAAAGTGCCGGAACGTCCGGGGACCGTCTCCTGTATCCCGGAACCCCGGAGTTTCTGCGCGGCCTCTCCATCGACGACGGATGCCCCGGGAGAAACGGGGCTGCCGGGTCGGCCCGGATACGAACGATCCATCTGACCCTTCGTCTCGGAAGAAGAGGGGAGCCGTCCCCCCGTCTCCTGGGCCTCCGGGTGCGTGTGGGACCAGCCTTGGGGATCATCCTGCACCGGGGGGCGCTCCGGAACCGAGGAAGGGTCTTTGTCGATCTGCCCTTTCTCCGCGTGAACCGGACTGCTCAAGAGGAGCGCGCAACAGAGCAGTCCCAAAGCGGATATCCCCCTGGTTGGCACAGCGGTTAGGATAACGCCGATTCCCCCGTCTCGCAAGACCCGCGCGAACCCGTCTCCGCTATTGCGGGAAGACGGGATGAAATCGAAGAATACCCCCGTGGACTCCCCCCTCGCGGACGCGCACTGCCACCTGCAGGACCCCGCCTTCGCGCCGGACCTGGAAGACGCCCTCCGGGACGCCCGGCTCGCGGGGGTGCGCGTCCTCGTGATCAACGGCACCCGGCCGGAGGACTGGCCCCGCGTGCGGGAACTCGCCTCCGCCCATCTGGAGCTCGTCCCCTGCTTCGGACTCCACCCCTGGTTCGCGGGAGAAGCGCCCCCGGGCTGGCTGGACGCGCTGCGGGGGTTCCTGGACGGGACCCCTTCCGGCGTCGGGGAGGCCGGCCTCGACGCGCGGCGCGGGACCGCGGGACAGGGAGCGGTCTTCCGCGAACAGCTTGCGCTGGCCCGGGAGCGGGAACTGCCGCTCATGGTCCACTGCGTCGGAGCCTGGGGAGAGCTCCTGGCCCTGCTGCGCAAGGACGGCGCGCCCCGGCCGGGATTCCTCCTGCACGCCTACGGAGGCTCGGCCGAAGCCGTCCCCACCTTGGCCGGGCTCGGAGCCTTTTTCTCCTTCGCGGCCCGGGACCTCCAGGATATCCGGCCCAGGACCCGGCGGGCCCTGCTGGCGGTCCCGCCCGACCGTCTTCTTCTCGAGACCGATGGTCCGGGCCCGCGCACCCGCGGCGGGCCGGCGGACGTCCGCGCGGCACTCACCCTGGCCGCGGCGCTGCGCGGGGAAGACCGGTCTGCTCTGGCCCGGACGCTATGGGAGAATACGGAGCGCTTGCTGGGCACGCTGCTCCGTTCACCGAGGTCATCCTGATGGACATGAAACGCCTCATCGACCGCATCGACAACGCCGCGGCCCGTCCCGAAGACCCCCCGCTCGAACGCCTGCACAAGACCCTGCTCATCTTCCTCTGCACCTTCGGCGTCCTCGGCGCGCCCTGGGCCGCCTGGGTCCTGCGCGGCGCCGGGTCCCCGGCCGCGGCCGCGGTGGCGCTCGCCTATGCCGGGCTCAGCGCCGCAGCCCTCCTGCACCTGGTCACCACGAAAAGGTCCGGCTTCGCCCGCTGGGGGGTGATGTCGGGGTCCCTCGCCGCGCCCGCGCTCATCCAATGGCTGGCCGGCGGCTTCGCCCCGTCGGGGGGGGCGGTGCTCTGGGCGTTCCTCTCCCCCCTCTGCGCCCTGGTGTTCTGGGGCGCCCGAGGTTCCATCCCCTGGTTCGGGGCCTATGCGGCCGCCGTGCTCGCCTTGACGGCCAAGGACCTCCTGGAAGGGGTGCCGGTGGAGCGCGTCCTGCTGTCCACCCAGAACGTCCTCATCGTCTCCGCGCTGGCCTATATCGCGATGCGCTTCTTCATCGACGAACGGGAGAAGGCCCAGGCCGCCCTGGAAGTCGAACACCGGGCGCTGGTCCGGGAGCAGGCGCGTTCGGAGAGCCTGCTCCTCAACATCCTACCCGCTCCCATCGCCCGCCGCCTCAAGGACCACCCGGGCACCATCGCCGACGGCTTCGCGGAGGTCAGCATCCTCTTCGGCGACATCGTGGGCTTCACTCCCCTCTCCAAGACCGTCTCGCCGGAACGGCTCGTCGAGATCCTCAACGAACTATTCTCCCGCTTCGACGCCCTGGCCGAGAAGCACGGCGTGGAGAAGATCAAGACCATCGGGGACGCCTACATGGTCTGCTCCGGGCTCCCCGTGCCCCGAAGCGACCACGCCGAGGCCTTGGCCGAGATGGCCCTCGACATGCTCCGGGCCGTGACGGAGCACAACCGGCAGTTCGGGACGACGCTCAACATGCGCATCGGGATCAATTCCGGACCCGTGGTGGCCGGCGTCATCGGCCTCAAGAAATTCATCTACGACCTCTGGGGCGACACCGTGAACGCGGCCAGCCGCATGGAATCCCATGGGGTCCCGGGCGGCATCCACGCGACCGCGGCGACCGCGGAACTTCTGCGGGGGCGCTACGAGCTGGAGGACCGGGGCGTCATCGAGGTCAAGGGCATCGGGAAGATGAACACCTTCCTGCTCAAGGGCCGCCTCCCCGGACGGGAAGGAACCTGATGGCGTCCGCTCCGGAGTTCCGCATCCTCGAGACCGGCGACGTCTTCCTCACGGCGCCGGACTGCCGGCTCTCGTGCGAGTTCTGCTCCCACGGGGCCGAGAAGCGCCTGGGACTGGGCCGCAGTCCCGCCCCGCCGGACCCCGCCCGGGTGCTCGCGGGGCTGGAGCGCGTCCTCGACCGCTCGCGGTCCGGCCCGGTGCGGCTGGCGGGGTGGGACATCCTCGAGTTCGACGGCCTCTTCAAGCTGCTCGACGCCTGCCGGCGCCGCGGGCGGCCCGTCGAGCTGGTCACCCCGGGTCTGCGCCTGGCCGAATCCGGCTTCGCCCGGCGCCTGGCCGCCTACCACCCCACCGTGGTCGTTTCTTGCCTGGCGCGGGACCCCGCCATCTACGCGCGCATGACCGGCCTACCCGACGCCCAGCGCCTGGTGGACCGGGCCATCGCGAACCTCAGGCGCCTCAAGCTGCGCTTCTCGGTCAATTTCGTGGTCACGCGGACGAACTGCGCCGAACTGCTGCCCGTGGCCGGCTACCTGCTCGAAGAATGCGGGCTCGGCGGCTTCATGGCGGCCTTCTACTCCCCGGACGAGGGGCACTCGGTGCTGGGCGCCGCCGCGGGGGAACTATTGGTCTCCTTCCGGCGCCTGAACGCCGAGCTCAAGCGCTTCGCCGCCCGCTACCGCACGCGCGGCAAGCGCCTGGACCTGTGCCGCATCCCCCCCTGCAAGGTGTCCCCGGGGGTGCGCCGGAGCGGCTGCGTGGTCTTCCGGCGCAAGGACGTGGCGGATCCGGTCTTCCGGGAATGGCGGCACCCGGCTTGCGCGGCCTGCAGTTGGGACGCGGACTGCTTCCACGTCTCCGCGCGGTACCATGAGCGGTTCCCTAGGGAGACCTTCCCGGCCGCTTCCGTGGACAAGACCCGCCTGCACTACACCTGAGGCGACGGCAGGCCCAAAGCGCCGCAGACCGCCTCGCGGAACTCCTTCATCTCGAACGGCTTCTGGAGCATGCCGATGGCGCCGGTCATGCCCGCCAGGTGTCCCTCCCGCTTGGTATCGCGCGAGGTGATGTAGAGTATCTTGGGGGCCTGCTCCCCCATGGTTGAGGTGATCTCGCTGGCGATGTGGTAGCCGTCGATCATCGGCATCATGATGTCCAGGAGGACCAGGTCGAAGGCGCCGGAGCGGACCTTCTCCAGCGCCTCCTTCCCGTCGAAGGCCTGCTCCACGCCGATGGGCAGCTTCGCCAGCCCCTCGGTCATGAGCTCGACCAGGGCCGGGTCGTCGTCCGCGATGAGCACCCTCTTGAGTTCGATGGGCACGCCGGTATCATACGGCGGCGCGGGCTCCCTGTCAATCCGAAGTCAACGGCAGCTGTGCCCGGGCACAGTCGGGCAAGGTCAGACTGGTCTCATCCGTCGCAGACAGCCCCGGAGTCCTAACGGGGACGGAGGTCCCGCTCGAAGAGCGCCCGGAAGTGGGAGCGCCAAGACTCGGAGCGGTAGGAGGCGGCGGGCGGGGGCCGGTTGTAAGGACTGCCCCCGGGCGCGAGCGAGAGTTGGTAGACGTCGTAGCCGTCCGGGAGGAAGACGAATACGATCTCCTCGCCGGTCTTGGCCGCGGCCTCGTAGTCGTCCTCGCTGGGCGGATAGTCGCCCGCGAAGCCGTCGGGCGTGACGTCGGGCGGGTGGCAATGCCAGGTCCCGCCGTAGCGCCCGGACCAGTCCTCGGAAAGCATGTTCTGGAGCTGGGTGCCGGCGTCCCCGGAATAGTGCCCTGCGGCCAGCTCGGCCACCGTGTCCACGACCATGCGCAGGACGGCGTCGCGCTTCTCCCGCGGGAGCTTCCCTTCCTCGTCCCACTGCCGGCGCTTGGCGAGGTGCTTCTTGAGTATCTCCTGGGGGTCGAGCAGGGCCATCTTCTCGGGTTCCGCCTCGTACAGCCGCTCGAGCGCGGCGGGCTCGTCGCCGCGCGCCACCAGCTCGCGCAGCAGCGGGCGCAGCAGGTCGTCGTGGAAGTGGAAGGCCAGCTCCCGGTCGAGGGTCAGCTCCCCCCCGAGCTCGGGCAGGTAAGCCTTCCCCTTCACCAAAATGCGCTCGGCAAGACTGCGCTCGAAGACGCGCCGCACTGAGTCGACGGCCGCGGGCGTCCGGAGGGCGGCGGCGAGCTCTTGCGGGGTGATGGGGTGGGCCAAGGTGGGTCCGGTGAGGCCGAAATAGGCGTTCATGCGGCGCAGGGCGACCCCGAAAGCGGGGCTAAGAGGAAGAGACGCCCCCTGGGCGTCCACGAGGCGCGGGTTCCCGGCCTCCCCGGCGATGCGCAGGCCGGAGCGCCCCTGACGCCAGGCCTCGGCGCGCCCGGCCTCGGCGCCCAGACCCAGCACGTCGTGCTTGGTCAAGAGCGAGAACCCCGGCGCGATGACCTTCTCGTCGAGCGGCTCGCCGGCCGGATGGGCGGCGACGCGCCTGAACTCGAGCTGGGGGACCAGGGGGGGCCAGACCCCCTGGCCCGCGGCCGGAGCGGCAGCGAACGCCGCGCAGAACATCAGGCAAAGACGCCTCACATCCCAAGTGTAACCGGGTCCTCCTTGAGCCGAGAGGGCCATCCGGGCCTCCCGCAGACGGCGAACAGCCCAGGCGGATCTGGGCCCGAAGCTATTGCGATTGCGCCCGGGGGCGCACCCAATTGCTACGTGGCCGCCTTTGAGGAGGACGAGCGATGGTCCCTGCGGCATATCTCCCACCCTCCCGCCCGCCCCAACTGAGCGACCTGCTCCACCTATGCCGCAGCCTCAATAATGCTGCGGAGTCGGGTTCGAGGGGGTCCCCATCCCTTACGATGATGCGAACACGCTGATCCGCGCCAAGGAAACCGCCCGGCCCAAAGGCAAGCAGGACCTCCTCTTCCTTCGCGCCAAACTCGACGACTCGCAGTCCGAATAGGGGCGGATCGTCCGAGCCGAGCGCAATATAACGCCCCCTATCGTCAGTTGTCCCTGAGACCAGCCCCTGGGCTATGATAAATCATGAAACGGTGGGAAAGGCGGAGTTCGCGGGACGTAGGCGGGGATCTGATGGGATCTGGTCGGGCGGCGGGGCGCGGTGGTCCGGCTCCGGGCTCAGTCGGCGGTCGAGTTGGCTGTCCTCGTCGGGGGACTCGGTTCCTTCTTCGGCTTCCGGCGGGCTCCTGGCGGGCAGGGTCTTGGGGAATCCCACATCCAAGCCCAGAGGGTCCATGAGGCGCGTCACTTCGGAACTCTCTATGATGACGGCGATCGGCTCCAGCCGGAGTTGGCGGCACATGCCTTTCTGCCGTTCGGCATCATAGCTGGCCAGATTCTGTCCGCGCCACGCACCCAGGTGTCGGCGTGGAGCGAGAACCCCGAATTGCCCCAGGAGAGCATCTGGTCCGCGACCTCCTGAGGGATGACGCCGATGCGGACGAAGCGGCGCAGGACCTTGCGGCGCACGATTTCAAGCAGACGCTTCAGTTCGGCGTCCGTGGGGACCGGGACTTTGATGAAACGGGCGTCTTGGGATCCCCGACGGTCGCGCACCTCGCCCACTAGTGTAGTGTGTCACCAATCCCTATATTTTCGCCACCTGGCGAAAGAGGCAATGTAACAATGACTATCCATTAGTCACCCCGGGCTTGACCTGGGGTCCAGGCTTACGGCTTAACGGCAATTCCTGGGTCCCGGCTTTCTCCGGGACGACGAAGCCGGCACTGTCACCATACTGCCGGCGCCGAAGCGCAGGATGCCGCATTCCAGAAACGATCGGAAGGCGTCGGCTATGCGGGGATCGGGAGAGTCCTTGCGCTGGTCATTCTTGAGTAGGAGTTCGAAGTCCTCGACATGGTCCTGGACCAGGCGATAGAAGGGGCTTGCCCGGGGGTCGCGGGGGCGGTAGCAGGCAGGGAACGAATCGACTGGATCCCGGCTTTCGCCGGGATGACTAGAGGCAGGCGACGGACGAGGTTCCGCCGCAAAGGCTCAGGAGGACTTCTTGCCGGAGAGGAGCTGGCGGAGCTTCTTGAACAGCAGGATGAAGGGCTTGACGAAGGGGCTGCCCGCGAGGCCTTCCAGGGCCTGGCGCAGGGGCGACTTCTCGACCGCGCTGCCGGGGGTCACCGGGTACATGTCCTGGAATTCGGGGCTGGCCGCCGTGTCCGCGTCGGCGACGTAGAGGATGGGGCGCTTCTTGACGCGCTGGCTGATGGTGTAGATCAGGACGTCCATCACCTGCTGCACGGCGAAGAGGGTCCAGAACATCATCATGGAGCCGGCGCCCAGGTAGGTCCCGGCCAGGCACATGAGGAGGTCGCGCACCTGCTGCACGATGGAGCGCTGGAACCGGGTGAGCAGGCCCTTGTCGTAGAGGGCGTTCAAGCCCGACATCCCGAGAGAGCCGCAGAAGGTGCCGATGACCGTGGCCAGGCCGATGTCGCGCCAGTACATCGGGGACCAGGGCGGGATGGTCTTGGGGATGACCGTCCAGGCGATGGTGCGGAAGAGGGCGCCCCAGAACTGCCCGTAGATGAAGTTGAAGACGGTCAGGTAGCGCAGGCCGCGCTGCTTGCCCATGTTGTTCTGAAAATTGGACCAGGTGTTGATCATCACCCCGTGGAAGAGGTTGAGGGCGAGCGAGACCCCCAGGGCCGCGGCCATCGCCACCGGGAAGCCCGCGTACATCCCCGCCCACACGCCCACCGTCACCACCGAGGGGAAGGCCTTGGAGACCAGGCCCCCGATCAGCTCGCCCGTGGTCGGCTTGGTCACCGAAGCCCAGAAGGTCCGTCCCAGGTACGCGGCTTCGCGGAAGGGAGCCGTGATGGGCCCGATGATCCAGCGCCAGGCGCGGCCGTGCTCCTTGGCCTGGGACTGCGCGCTCCCGGAGGAGGCGGAGTCGCCTTCGGTCTTGGGCTTGCGGCTCCAGTCGACGGGGATGGTCTCGGTCTCGAGCTTGGCCTGGACGCCGTAGGAGGCCAACATGGCCTGCACCGCTTCGATATCGGCTTTCGTGAGGCCGCCGCGCGGGTTGTCCTTGCCCAATACGACGCGGATGCGGCCGTTCTTATTGACTTCCTGAAGGATGGCAGGATCCGCGGCCAGGGCCGCGCCCAGCGCGGACAGTTCCACGGCCACGGGCTGCCGGCCGGCGCGGGTGATGAAGACCTTCGTATCCTTGACCGCGTCAGAGAAGGAAGTCGCCGCGGGAACCGGGACCTGACTCTCGGCGCCGGCGTCCTTGCCGCGGAAGAGGCCCAGGCCGCTACGGAGGCTCGCCCGCGACTCGCGTCCGGAGAGCTCGGCGCCGACCGGGACGATCGCGCCCTTGCGCAGCGCGTCGCCGTCGAAGAAGCGTCCGATCGTGAGGGAAGGGTTCTTTTCAGCAACCGCGGAGCCGACGGAACTCAGCTGCGCCATGGCGGCGACGCTCTTTTCGGTGCCCGGCTTCGCGGAGGGGAGGACCGCGGCGGCCTTCTCGGCGACGGCCGAGCCGACGGCCGGGGTAGCGACCGCGCTCAAGCGCGCGCGGGGCGTGACGACGGCGGCGGCGGCGGCGGCGGAACCCTGGGCGGTGATGCCGGCGCCAAGAGCCGTCTTCACGGTCGCGATCGAGGGCGAGACGCCGACGCCGGGAAGGACGCCGACCAGGCCGGAGGGGCCGAGAGGGTTCTGGGAAGTCAGGCCCGAGCCGGGGGTCAGGGAGAGGGAGCCCACCGCGCTTCCCGCCGCGCCCGTGAAGCCCACCGGTGAGGCCACGGTCTGGGGCACGGAGACCACGGCCGC